>JAKIWQ010000048.1 GCA_022749935.1 Thermoplasmata archaeon
CATCCTCACCGCGATTCTGCGGAGGGCCGCAGCGTCCTCGTCGAAGACCTTTCCGAGGGACGGACCAACCCCGCCCTCGAGTTGGGCGGATGGGACCCGTGGGGCTTGGAAATCTCCGGAGACGTCGATCTGGGTCTTCCCTCGCCTGGGAGGGTAGACGTTGACCGTCTTGGTTCCGTCATCGGTCCCTCGACGACCTCGATGGCGAGCGAGAGCGGCGGGAAGACCATGATCCGATTCGCGAGCTTGACCCACTTTCCGTCCCTCTTCTGCTTCATCGAGGGGGTGAACGAATGCTCCCCGAGCGGCTTCATCGCCGGGGGGCGAGTGTCTGAGTGGCTTTCCCCGACGTCGGTCGGGGATTGGAGGTACCTCCGGAGCGCATCCTAGGGTACTTCGAAGTGGTTTCCCTCGTCCTTGAAACGGGTAATGGGAGCGGACCGGTTGACGCCTATTTCAAATCGGTCGGGCAAGAAAGTATAGCGACGCCGAGGCGGTCCGCGCCCGGCCCGTGACCCCGCGGGACGAAGCGTAATAGGCCCGGCGTCCGATAGGAGGAGGATGGAACGCGCCTCGATCCCCTCGTCCCCCGCCCCTCGAAGTCCGGGGGCTCCGGAAGTCCCGATGGAGACCTGCCCCATCGCGGCCACGCTCGGTACCCTCGGGCGAAAGTGGGCCCTCACCATCCTCCGCGACGTCGCGTTCTTTCCGGACGCTTCGTTCACGTTGATCCTTCGGAGTAATCCCGGTCTCCGCCCGAGAACCCTGTCGCTTCGCCTGAAGCAGCTCGCGAGCGAAGACCTGATCGAGAAGAGCGTGCCGGTCGGCGGGAGCCGCCGGCGGAACTACCGACTCTCCGCGAAGGGAGCCCAGGTGTGGCCGATCCTCGGCTCCCTCCTTCAGTTCGGCGTGCAGAACCACGCCGAGCGGGTCTTCGCCGATGGGCAGCCCCGGAACCTCGAGGACGTCTTTCCCGGTGGCGCTGAGTTAATGCTGGGACGATTCGCGGGAGGCGTCGCGAACCTGGTGGACCGAAGGTCCGCCTCTGCGCTCCCTTCGACCGCGGCCTCCCGCCCGAGGGGACTGCGCGCGACGGCGAACCGCTCGAGCTCCGTGGTCTAGGCGCGACGCGCGACCGCCGCCGGGGGGGCTCCGGGGGTCGTGGACGCTGGGGTCGTAGGGGACGATGCCGGGGACCCGCCCATCCCCCCTCCACCCGCCGGTTCGGCCACGGCGTAGATCGTACCGGACCCCGCGACCGTCAAGGTCGTGGTCCCGCCGACGGGCGGCGAGAGGGTGAGGTTCGAGTTGGCGAACCAGTGGACGTGGGGGATCGTTCCCCCGCCCAGGGTGACCGTGTAGGTGCCGGGTGGGAGGAACGCGGTCCCTCCTGCGTGAAGGGTTCGCGTGAGTCCTCCGCCCGAGATCGTCGCCCAGAGGTGGGTGTCGAACGGCGCGTCGATGAAGGTGACAGGGTGGACGGTCCCGGAGAACACGGCCGTCAGCGAGCCGAGACCCGTTACCGAGACGGTGTACCAGAGGTTCCACGTGCCCGCTAGGTTCTCGACATCGGAGAACGTGCTCGAGTTGAGCGTGTACGCGGTCGCCACAGTGACCCCACCGGTTACGGCCCAGCCCTGGAAGTGCTGGCCGGCGGACGCGCTCTCGGCCAGATAGTAGGTTCCGGGGGTCACGGGGAGGGACGTCGTCCCGGCGAACGTGTCGATCCCATCGAAGAGGATCGACCCGCCCACCGCGGAGAACGACACCGTAGCGGTCGCGGAGGACCGGGTGAAATGGGGCGTCAGGGTCGCGCTCCCGTTCAACTGCACGGAGGTCGCTACCGACGTGGGGTCGGAGATCCACGCGCTTCCCGGATTCCGTACGGTCCAGTGCGAGAACACGTACCCCGGATTCGTGACGGCTTCGAGCTGATACGTGACATTCCCCACCTGGGTCAGGGTCACGCTTCCGGTCACGGTGGCCCCATTCAGGGCCAGGGTGCCGCCCGCCCCGGAACCTCCGACCTGGACGGTGGGAGTGGACTGGAACAACGCGGTGAGGTAGTCGCTCCCGTACTGGACCAGGACATGCGAGGTCTTCGACCAATCGGTCATGGTCGACATGAAGCCGGGGGACCAGGTCAAGAACGTGTACCCCGGCGCCGGGATGGCCTGGACCGCGTAGGTTCCCTGCGGCACACCGAACACGGCGCCCGAACTGAAGGTGAACCCGCCGAACTGGATCTGACCCCCCTGGGAGGGGTAGGTCGCCAGCCAGACCGTGGCGGCGAGCGGGGTGGCCACGTAATGCGCGGTCAGGGTCCCTCCGGCCGAGGTCACGTTGGCCCAGGTGTAGTTCGCCGCCGGTGTGAAGACGTAGACCCCCGAAGAGCCCGACCATCCGGTGAAGTTGTAGCCGGGGTTCGGATTGGCTTGCAAGGAGTAGATTCCGGGGGCGAGCGAAACGGTGCCGCCGGGGCCCACGTTGGTCGCCGAGGAATGGAAGACGGGCGCGAGGCCGAACCCGGGACCCGCGGGCGGATAGAGGGCGCTCAACTGGAACGCGAACCCCGGCACGACCGTGACGAACCCGTGACCGCCGGTGTCGTGGATGGTCACCGAGGCGGACGCGGGGGGAGTCGCCCCGAACAGGGCCGTGATCGTCCCCGTGCCGGAGAGCTGGAAGCTATTCCACGCCGTTCCCGAGGCGTCGAGCGCTACCGCTCCCGTCGTGTGATATCCCTCGAAGAAGGCGCCGGTCCCGGCCACGGCGTTGATCGAGTACGCCCCACTCGGAAGGTGGGTCAGCGTCGTGGTGTGTTGGAGGGTGTCGGCGAGGAAATGGACCACCCCCGAACCGTGCACACCGACGGTCAGCGAGTCCCCCGGCGACGCGCGCACGGTGAAATTCTTCACGGGGTAGTAGTTCAGTCCGCTCGAATCGGTCTGAAGGGTCGAGGCGTACTGCGCGTACATCCCGAAGTTCTGGGTCGCGCCGGCGTAGTCGGTCGCGCCGAACTCGAACGCGTTGATGGAGGCCGCAAAGCTGTACCACGGGTAGCTGCAGAACTGACTCCCGTCACGACCGGTGCACGTCCCGTAGCTCAACCCATCGATCCAGGCCGAAGCGCCGAAGTCCTGTTCGAACCCGTACTGAGCGACCGTCTGCCGACTGCCGGAGTTGAAGAAGGTGACCGGGTAGAAGTGCCACGGGACTTTGGTGTCTTGGGCCCAGAACTTCGGGTTGTAGCTCCCGCACGGGACGGCCCCATTGAGCGGGTTGGGGGGAGGGGCGCCACTGTTGCACCCACCGAACGTGTCGTTCTGGGGGTCGTCGGTCGTGTGGCCGGACTCGAACGCGAACGAGACGGGAAGGTCGCCGCCCGGACTCCAGGGGAGGGCGTCGTCGAGGTTGTTCGCGAGGTAGGCGGGGTTGAGGGGGTAGTTCTGTTGGTGGTTGAACAGGCGCAGGCTGGCCTTGAGACTCAGCGACGTGTCCACGACCGAGATCCGCTCGCCGAACGGGGATCCCTGCCAGCCCGTCATGTTCACGTAGAGGTGGTCTCCCTGATTCATCTGCAGCGGAGTACCGTTCGCGAGGGAGAGGGGCGCCGCGTAGCAGGGGTTCTCGGACCCGGACGCGAGCTCGATCTGCCAGGCGACGGCGAAGGCGGACCAGACACCGTTCTGGACCGCACCGGCGCCGTTCGTGTCCGGATACATCTGAAGCTCGAGGAAGCACTGGCCGTTGTACCCGTACGGGTCATAGAGGTTCATCCCGAACCAGATCGCGATGTAGACGTCGGACTGGTTGTGCGTCGGCCCGCCGTCGACCGGGAGCGTGACATTCCAGGACACGTTGCCGCCGCTCCCGGGCAGGTCGGAAAACGGATTGATGGCCGGCTCATCATGCCCGATGCAGCCGTTCGAGTAGACCGACTGGCCGCCGGAGGGCCACTTCCCGACGCAGGTTCCATGAACGGTCGGGTAGGTACCACCGTCCGACCACTGTCGAAGGAACGAGTCGGTGGACATCCCGGTCGGGGTGTACGGGATCGGAGCGCCGGGCGGCATCCGGTCCGGACCCCACGCCGCCGGCGTTCGGGCGGGGCTCGGGCCAGCATAGGTCACATGGGGAACCAGGCCGGACGGGAGAGGAGTACCGGCGGGTGCAGGGGGGAGGGCGGGCGCCGGAGACGCCACGGAGTGAGCGACGGCCGGAAGCGTGGCCGAAGTGGTCGGCCCGGCGGATCCAACTCCGTGAACGAGGGCTGGGCCAACGCCGATGATCAGCACCCCAAGAACGGCGATCGACCATAGTTTCGCGCCGAGGGACTTCATACCCAAATTCTCCTCCCCAAGTGCGACCCACTCCTCAGGGGACCCGATCCGGGTCGGTCCGAAGCGGGGCCACGCGCGCTCCGGGCGGTCCCGAGCCAGTCCGGTGGGGCGCCACGGGGACCGCAGGCACTCGAGGTATTAATTTCCCAACCCGGCGAATCGTTCACGTCGGCCGTCGGGGAGGACGAAACCATCGCATTGTCCGGTGGCGAATGGGACACCCCCGCCGTCGGTCCAGGGCGGGTGGACCTGAAGGCGCTCGGGGGCGGCCGGTCTCAGGTGGGAGGGGCCGCGCCTTCCGGCGGTCGCACCGGCGGAGGTTCGCTCTTGGCCCGCCGGCGGGAGGCGACCAGCCATCCGAGGGCGGCCACCACGCCGAGCCCGAGACTAAGACCGACCAGCGACCACGACGTCCCGTCGAGCCCGCCCGGTCCCGGGGTTCCGGGGTGAGTCGAACTTCCCGAAGGAAGGAAGGAAATATAGACGGTGACGGGGCCCCCGGCGACGGAGAGGGTCCCGGTCGACGGGGTCGACGTGAATCCGTCCACAGGGCCGAGCGAGAAGGGGTAGCTTCCGTTCGAGAGGGAGAGCGAGAGGGAAGGAGTCGACGCGGTGGAGGTGCTCCCCGCCAGTGTGATGGACCATCCGACGCCGGTCGGGAGACCGGATTCAACGACCTCGACCACGAAAGTGACCGCGGAAAAGCTCACCTGCACCTCGGTCGCGGAGCTGACCACCGCGAAGGCTCCCCTCGCCGGAGACGCGATGAATCCGGGGGGCGCCCGGACGGAATAGTTGTACCGCCCCGTCGTCAGATTGAATCCGACCGTCGACCCCGTGTTCGGGAGCGTGGAGCCGTTGACCGTCACGCCCCACGGGGTCCCCGCAGGCAACCCGAGTTCCTGGAACACCACCGGGAAGGTGGGGAGGGCGAACGTGATCGTGACGAGGACTCGGCCGGCCCCGATCGTGCCGTTTCCCGTGGACGGGCTTGCGCGGTAACTTCCCGGGGCGATCGCCGTGTATTGGTAGGCGGTGGCCACCCCTTCGGCGGATACGACCGTGAGAACGGTAGAGTTCGTGAGGTAGGGAGTCCCATTGAAGGTCACCCCCCAGACGGCCCCGAGGGGAAGTCCGCTCTCGGAAAACACGACTACATGGTCCGTCCACGGGGTCATGAGCGGGTAGCGGTCCACGTTGGTCCGGTTGAGGAGCATCGGAGTGTCCCCGATCCCGTCCGACCCGGCACGGTTCTGGTACGGGCCGTTGAATCGATCGACGCCGGTGTAGTTGCTCCAGTGATTCCCCCCCGCCGGATACCCGTTGTCCCACGTCAGGGTCGGTGAGTTGAGGATCGTCCAGCCCCCGTCAGACAGGAAGTCGTTGTGGTAGGTTTGAGCGTCGACCAGCCCCTCGATGTCGAAGGAGAGGTTGTCGCTGAGAAATCGGTTCCCGACGATCACCCCACGCGAAGTTCCGGCCACGTACAGGGCCCGCTGGTCCGAAGCGAGGGTGTTGCCGGTGACGGAGAACCCGCCCACGTCCAGCAGGAAGAGGGTAGTGACGCCCGGAGCGCTATCGTTCGAGAAGTTGTTTCCCGCCATCACGAACCCATTCACGTTGTTCGTCGCGAGGCCCCCGTCGCGGTCGTTGAGTGCCGTGTTGCCGACGATGACCTCGTTCGTTCCCGTCGGGAGGAAGAAGGCGTAGGAGTCGTTGTTTAGCCGGTTCCCGGAGGCCACCAAGCCGGTCACTCCGGCCATGAAGACCGCATTCCCGCCCTCGTTGTCAAACGTGTTCCCCGTGACCGAGATTCCCGTGGAGCCCCCCACGTTCAGCCCATCGAACTGGAGCTGGTCGAGGTTCGACCCGCTCACGCTCAAGTTGGAGATGGAGGAGCCGGAGATTCCCTGCCCGGAGTCGTTGTAGAAATTGGTCGCGGCGACCCGAATGTTCTGGTCGTTGTAGAGCGAGATGCCGCTCAAGCCGCCGGTGGCGTTCGAGAAATCGGAGCCGACGACCCGGACGCCGTCCGAGCCGGTGTCGACGAGGGGCGACTGGGTCAGGCGAACCGTGTCGTTGAGCAAGGAGACGTCGGTGTCGCCGAACGTCTCCACGCCGATGATCCCCGGGCGAGTCACGGACCCGGAAAGGTTGCTTGCAACGACCGAAAGCCCACGTGTCGCGACCGAGTCGACCGCGTACTGCGCCGCCGAGCGAATCGTGCACCCCGAGAGCGTCACGCCGGACACATTGTTGAGGTAGGCTCCGCCGATCAGGGCGCCGTCGAGGTTGCTCCCCTCCACGAGCACGTCGTGCGTCCCCCCCGTTAGGTTGAGCGGGTAGTTGGTCCGCGACAGGTTCGAGTTTCGAACGACGATGGAGGAGGTCAGAATGCTGTAGAGGCCGTTGCTGCCAACGCTGAGGTCGGAGCCCGTGATGGTCAGGTCGGACCCGCCGTCGCTGAAGATCCCGCTGGCCCCGCCCCCGACGCGCGAACCCACCACTTGAACGCCGGTGCTCAGCAGGTCCTCTACCCCGGTCACCCCGCCGGCCAGGTCGACGCGCAGGAGGGTGATCCCGACATCCTGGGCCAGATAGACCCCCACCATCCCCGCGCTCAACGCGGTCGTGTCGATGATCGAGACCCCGCTAGAGAGGGTGATGACGTACGGGTACAACGACCCTGGGCTCATCGAATTATTCCAGAGAGAGAGGCCCGCCGAGTTGGCGACCTCCGCTCCGTAGGCCGAGCGGCTCAGATTATTGACCGACAGGTTCGCCCCGGTGACGTAATCGAGGCTTGCCGCGACCCCCGTGGTCGACGTATCGAACCGGTTCCCGCGGACGACGGCCGAAGCGAGGTACGCGGCCGAAAGGCCGACCCCGGCGGCGCTCGAGAAATCGTTTCCCACGAGGGTTAGTCCGGTAACGCCGAAGGCGTCCACTCCGTCGCCCGTCGAATGGTAGAAATCATTGTTCTCCACCCGGACGTCCGAGGAGTCGGAGACGCCGAACCCCTTCGTCGAAGGGGCGGTGTTGTTGACCGCCGTGACGAGGGTCGAACCCAGAACCTCGATTCCGACCCCGCTCGTTAAGATCGTATTGTTCTCGAGGACGACCAGGGAGGAGTTGAGGACCTCCACACCGGTGACGGTGCTGGAGAGATCGATCGCCCGGACGGTTACGTTGGTCGCGCCGTAGACGATCACAGTGGCCGTGCCGGAAGAATAGGTGAGGGTGTTCCCGCCCCCATCGAGCGTGCTCCCGTTCCGTTCGTCCGCGATCGAGCCGGTGTACGGGGCGAGGAGGAGGTAGGTGGTCCCGGTAACGGAGAGTATTCCGGCCGTGCTGACGGTGCCGTCCGGGAAGATGGTGAGGGTGGTGGAGATCGAGTTCGCTCGGACCTCCCCCCAGGAGCCGGGCCGTGATCCGCCCGCAAGACTCGAGCTCAGCAGAAGGAGGAGGCAGACCGAGACGGAGGCGACGATCCCCCACCCGGTACTACGGCCCCGAGTGCGGTGCATCGGAGTAGGGGGGAGTTGCCGGTAGAAAAACGCATCGACGTGCCCCTCGCTGGGGCCGGGGGCCGCTCGACGCCATCGGCTCACGTCGGACCCGCTTCGAAAGAGTGTCGGGGGATCTATGCGATCCGGGTCCGACACGCTCGAGCCCCGCCCAGAATCCTGCCCTAGGCGATCGAAATCGCCCTACCGCGTGCTGGACGCGGTGTTGGTGACGACATCCAACGTACGCGCTCCAGACTCTTCCCGCTTGGTCCGAGCCTGCTCGACGACCCGGAACCCGTTCGCGTGGAGAAGGGTCTGTTGCTGGCGTTCGGGTTGGAAATTCAGCCGAGAGGTAACGACCAGGAGCGAGGGGAAATGCAGTCGGTGCGGGAGTGCGTATCCCATCCGCCCGCCGGCCCGGCCCCAGCCGCCCGGAGGCGAGTCCGCCCCGCGCGTGTTCGTGTCGTCGGAGGGAAGTTGGATGGTCAGTTGTCGGCGGTGGGAGCGGATTGAGACCGTCACCGATCGTGCTTCGCCTATCTCGGAACCCGACGCCGGTAGGGAGACCACGACCGGGGAGGGGGCGAACAGAGGGTGCGACTCCGACTTCCCACCCTCGAGATCCGTCAACCCGTAGGAGGATTGGAGGACGGGACGTCCCACGCGCACGCGCGTTTCCGGAAGGTTCCGTTGAAGGAAGCGGGCGATATCGCGGGCCTGGACCGCATCGGCCGGACCGCACTCGACCACGGCCCCGGAGATACCGAGGGTGAGGCCGATGGATAGGAGGTCCCGACCCCAAGGGTCAGCGTTCGGTTCGGGCCCGACCGAGTGGGATCGGGGCCGGGCGTTCTGGAGGATGGTCAGAAGGATGTGCCCGCCGTCGTGGATCGCCCGTAATTTGGCCTGACCGATCCGTTCCTGGTAATTCACCGGGATCTGTTGAATGCTGAGTCCCCGCCGGATCGACTTCAACACGAGTTCCGCCTCGATGGCGAACGAAGTATCATCCAGTTCCAGTTCCATGAACCGCTGTGTGGAGACCCCCCAGAACCCGCTGCACAGGTCCAGGATGGTTCGGCGTGAGAGGACGCTGGCCGTGTAACTCATGACCAGGTTGCCGACGCGATGAACGAGGTCGGTGAGGTCGCTCGGAGGCCCCCAGACGGGCCGGCGGACCCCCACCACGAGGTCGGTCCCCCCCCGGAGCAGATCCAGCGCCGGTAGGATGCGGTCGGGCGGGTAGGTCGCGTCGGCGTCCAGGACCACCACGTAGGGGATCCCCTGTTGGTGGACCCAGGCGATGGCTTCGAGCATGGCACCCCCCTTGCCGTGGCTCGTCTGTTGGAGGACAGGGATGTTCCACGCACGGGCGACCTCGAGGGTCCCGTCTGTCGAGCCTCCGTCGATGACCAGCGGCTCGACTCGCTGCCCCGCGTCATGAAACCGGTCCAGCGGAAGGTCGGACAAGGTCCTCGCCAACCCCTTCTCTTCATTGAGCGTCGGCAGGACCACGACCGCGAACGCCCCTCGGAATCGTGAGGGATCCACCCCAGAAGCGAGGCTCCTCGCAGTTTCGGTTTGCGGGCTCATGCTGACGTGAAACTCCCGGTGTATCCCCGCGGTGTCGCGAGGCGGCGACCCATGGATTCGGTAGGTGGGGGGTTCATCGCCGTATAACCTTCAGGGGTCCCCCCTAAGACCACCCGCATATAGGTTGTACGGAATTTCGCGGTCCCCGGCGGCCATTGATACTCACCCCGGGCCCCCCGCGGGAGTCACATGGCGGGGCTCCCCCGGGCTCCCTTCTCCCTCACGCAGCATCAGAGGGACTCCGCAGGGACGAGGGGCGTAGGAACCCCTCGGGCTAGCTTGCGGGTCGTAGCCTGGGAACGACCCGCCTACCCCGCTGCGGTCGGACCGATTCTCGACGAGGGGACCCCCCCTGACATCCCCCCCACGGATCTAGAGTGTGCAAGGGAGACCGATTCATCACCTGCGGACGGATCGACGCGAAATGCAGCCAACGGTGGCCAGATCAGCCTCCCGAGTCGGACGTGTGAACATCGTCCCGCCTTGGGGCCGGCCAGCCGTGGGCGCTCATCCTACCCCCCGATAGCCCGGGGTGAGGCGCCGCTTTGAGCCCGCCCCCTTACCAGAGGTTGACGCCCGGGTCGTCCGCGGCGGAGGCGGTGATCCCTACATCCCGAAGCCCCAAGCTGTTCACGACGAAGAGACCGGAAATCGTCTCCGCGGTGTCCGCGCCACTGGACCAGGCGCTCCGAATGGAGGTGTAGTTGGAGCACGACGACGCCGCACAGAAGAACGATTGCATGTCGCCACTGATGGCGACCGCTCCCGACGAGCCGCCGCCCGGACCTCCCGCGACCCACTCGAAGTCGTAGGGAAGCCCGGTCGGGGTCAAGGAGTCGTGGACGTAGTAGGTCGGGCTACCGGCTGCGTGGGACCCGGGCTTGAACGAGACCCCGTCG
>JAKIWQ010000049.1 GCA_022749935.1 Thermoplasmata archaeon
GACATCGTGGGTCCGGACCAAGTCGACGCCGCCAAGCGACGCGATCACGGCGGCCGCGATCCCCGCCTCGAGCCGAGCCAACGGGTCCGTCGTACCGGTCGCTCCTCCAAGGAACGACTTGCGCGAGGCGCCGATGAGCACCGGGTAGCCGAGTTGACGGAGCTCGCCGGCGTGCGCGAGGAGTTCGAGACTCTGCTCCGCCGACTTCCCGAACCCGAGCCCCGGGTCGACCACGATGTGGTCCGACCCGATCCCTTCGGAACGGGCCGCGTCGGTCCGCTCGGTCAGCCATCGGGCCACCTCCACGCGGAGGTCATGGTACTCGAGATCGTCCTGCATGGTCGCCGGTTCGCCCCGCATGTGCATGACCACCGTGGCCGCACCGGTCCGCGCCACGACGCGGCGCATCGCGTCGGATCGCAACCCCTCCACATCGTTGACGATGTCCGCTCCCGCGTCCACCGCTCGGGCCGCGACGTCCGCGTGGCGCGTGTCGATCGAAAGGGGAACGGAGACCGCTCCGGCGAGACCGCGCAGTACGGGTTCCACTCGCCGCCACTCGACCTCGGGGGAGACGGGCGTTGCTCGGGGGCGGGTCGACTCGCCCCCGATGTCGAGCACGTCGGCCCCTTCTGCGACCAGCCGATGGGCGTGCGCGAGCGCCTCCTTCAGTTCGAGGAATCGCCCTCCGTCCGAGAACGAGTCGGGAGTCACGTTGAGGACGCCCATCACCCGGGTCCGCCCGCCGAGGACGAGCCCACGATGGGCACCCACCCACGTTCGGTCGGGAGCGGGATCCGTGCGTCCGGCGAGTCCCCCCGACCCCACGCCCATCCGAGCGAATCTCTCGATAAAAGTCGGCGGTGCGTTCGCTCCCGTGCGCTTTTCTCGGACTCGGTCGTCGGACCGAAGCACATGGCGGGCTGGGTCGTCGCAGTGGAGGGCGCGTCGGCGTCCGGCAAGAGCCGAACGGTCGCCCTCGCCCGACGTACGTTCGGGGCGACGGCCCTCCGCGAGGCGGTCGATCGACTGAGCCCTCCTCCGAGTTTCACGTGGACCTCCCACGTCCAGCTCCTCCGCCTCGAGCGTCGCCTCTTGGCCGAAGATGCGCGCCGCTACCGGGAGGCGCTTCGAGCTCGTGCGAACGGCGACACCGTCCTGGCCGACACGGGATTCCTGGGTCCGCTCACGTACACGCTCGGACTCGTGCGGAGCGGAACGGTTCCCGAGTCCGTGTTATCGGGGCTCCTCACGACCGCCCGCGCGTGGGCCCGCGCCGGGCGCTGGGGTCTCCCCGATGCGATCCTCTACCTCCGGACTCCGCTCGCCGAGCGTCAGCGGCGGGCCGAGGGCGACCCCCGCGGTCATCCGACCCTCCTCCAGCGACGCCATCAGTCGATCGCCGCCGAGGAGCTTCGGTTCTACCGACGCGTCGTGGCACCGGCGTTCGGTCCCCGGTTCCGTTTCGTTTCGGGTCTCGGAGCGCCGGAGGAAGTGGTCGCGAGGGTGGCTCGTGCCGTCGAGGCGACGCGAGCCCCCAGCCCCCGGCCCACCGTGGCGCCCCTCCTCCGAGCGCTCGACCATCCGAAGGGTGTACCATGACGCCTCCCGACAGTCCTTAACCGGACCCCCGCCCTTCGGCCACCAGGGTCCGGATGGGCGAGATCATCCTCGGCACGAGCGGGTGGGACTACCCCGAGTGGGTGGGCCGGGTCTACCCCAAGCACGGCACGTCGGACAAGCTCCACTACTACGCCGGGCTCTTCCCGATCGTCGAGGTGAACTCCACCTTCTACCGCCTCCCTCCCCCGTCGGTCGCCGCGACGTGGGTCCGCCGAACTCCCGCGGGATTCCGGTTCGCCGCCAAATTCCCCCAGACGATCACCCACGAGCTACGCCTGGTCGGGACCGACGAGGAGCTGCACCGGTTCCTGGCGGTCCTCGCTCCGATCCGCGCCGCCGGGAAATTCGCCGCCGCGCTCCTCCAGCTCCCTCCCTCGCTCGCATTCGAGCCCGCGACGGTCCGCGCGTTCTACGCGACCCTCCCCCGGGACCTTCCGGTCGCGGTCGAGTTCCGGGAGCGGTCGTGGGTGACGCCGGCGTCGTTCGACCTCCTCCGCGAGTTCGGCCTCGCCTACGTCGTCGTGGACGAACCCCCCCTGCCCATCCAGTTGGAGGTCACGGCGCCGTTCGCCTACGTGCGATGGCATGGGCACGGCGCCCCGCTGTGGTACGATTACACCTATTCGCCCACCGAGCTCGAGGCGTGGGTCCCCCGGGTGCGGGCCCTCGCCGAGCGGGTCTCCGTCGTCTACGGATTCTTCAACAACCACTTCCGGGGGGACGCCGCGACGAACGGCCGTACCCTGTCGGAGATGCTCGGGCTTCCGCTCCCTCCGGGCCGGGCCCGGCTCGACTGAGACCGACGCGCCGGGCCGGTGGAAACGCTCCGTTCCGACCCGTTTCAACGCCCCCCGAGCGGTCGCTTTAGAGCGGTCCCGGCCGTCGAGCGGCCCAGGTCGCCCGATGCTCGATGTGTTCGCGATCCCCGAAAATCTCCTCGGAGAAGAACCCCTTCCGGCCCCGTTCCTCCCGCCGGAGGAGACCCGCGTTCGGCGGCCCCCGCGGCTCCCGACCCGCTTTCGCCTCGCACCCCGCGCCCGTCGGGCCCGCACCACCGCGGGACTCCCGTCGTCCCCGGCGCTCTTTCCCTGGCTCGCCCGTCGGTTCGCTCCGGGCCAGCTCACCCTCTGGACGGGGGCCCGCGTCGCCCTCGACCCGGTCCTCGAGCTCCTCTATGCCGGGAACGCGCTCGGCCGCGGCCGCATCTCGCTCCTCGAAGGGTCGAACCGTTTCAACCCCTATCGGCTCGGCGAGGTGGGGCGCGGGCTCGGCGTGGACGCGGCCGAAGTCCTCCGGCGGATTCGCCTCGCCCGGTCGTTCACCGCCTACCAGATGGTGGCGCTGGTCGACGCCTGGTCGGCGGAGGCGCGACGGCACCCGCCGACCCTGCTGGTCGGCCACGACCTGCCGGCCGCCTTCTCGATCGACGACATCCCCGAGGACGAGCGCAGGGCCCTCCTCCGCCACGTCGCCGGGACGCTGCGCGAGCTCGCCGAATCGCTCCGGGTCCCGCTCCTCCTCACGCTCGACCCGAGCGGAGCGGCGAGCTTCCCGGGTCTGGACGAGGCCGGGCCGCCGTGGTGCGACCTCGTCACCTTCGCCCGCGGTCCGGGAGCGCTCCGCCTCCGGGCCCTCCGGGACGACGCCCGCCTCGCGCTCGTCGCACGGCCTCGGGGCCAGCACGGGATCGAGGAGTACGGCGGCGGGGCCGCCGGGGAGGTGATCGCGTGGGACGCACCGTCCCGACGTACCGCCAGGCGCTCGAGGAGCGGCTGAAGCGCTGGGACGAGTTCGCGCGGCTCCTCACGACGCCCGAGGAACGGGCGGCGTTCGAGACGCTCCGACTCGGTGCCCGCCGGTACGTCGCCCAGGCGACGTACGTCGGGAGCCCGGACCTGCTCGAGTCGATCCTCCTCTCCGTCCTCCTCGACCTCGCCCGCCGCCTGCCCGTGGACGCGGCGGCCCGACCGGCCCGCCGCTAGCCGTGGCGGGTTCCCCCCCGCCGGACGCCTGGTTGCTGGACATCACGGAGAGCCCGGACGGACGCTCGGTCGTCCTCTGGACGAAGGAGCGCACGACCGCCCGGGTCCGGCGCACGGCGGTCGAGTTCCGGCCGCCGTTCTTCGTGGCGGGGACGCGGAGCGACCTCGACGACCTCCTCCCCCGCCTCGTCGGACGTTCCACGGTCGAGCGGGTCCGGCGGGTCGTCCTCCGACCGTCCCTCTTCGACCACCGGCCGCGGACGGTCCTCGAGGTCACGCCGTCCCGCAACTCCGCCCGTCGCACCCTCGCCCGGTCGGTGGACGAGCTGGGAGGGTTCGTCCGGTACAGCCTCTTCGACGTCGACCTCTCTCCGCCCCAGCTCTACCACCTCGGTCACGGGCTCTTCCCGTTCGCCCCGGTCGTCGGCCGCGGCGCGGCGATCCGGGCGACCGAGCCCGCCGAGACGGTCGACTACGTTCCCCCACCGCTCCGCGTCGCCCGTCTCGCGGTCACGCTCGAGGGACCGCACCGCGGCCACCTGCCGCCGAAGGAGGGACGGATCGTCGCGGTCCGCCTCGGCGACGCGACGCTCGAGGGACCCGAGGAGGACCTCCTCCGCGCGCTCATCGGCGAGCTCGCCCGCTCCGACCCGGACGTCCTCCTCACCGAGGGGGGCGACTCGGTCGACCTGCCGTGGCTCTACCGGCGCGCCGCGGCCGTCGGCCTCGGCCCGGGGGAGTTCGCGCTCGGAAGGGAACCGGTCGCGTTCCGGCCGGCCCGGGCCGCCCGTTCGTTCGAGACGTACGGCCGCGTCCTCTTCCGCGCGGCGACGTACCCGCTCCCGGGCCGGTTCCACCTCGACCGGGAGAACTCGTTCCTCTTCGACGACGCGGACCTCGCCGGGCTCATCGACGCGGCCCGGCTCTCCCGGCTCTCGCTCTCGACGGTCGCCCGCCAGTCACCGGGCACCTGCTTCACCGCGATGGAGATGGCGGAGGCGCTCCGGCGCGGGCTCCACGTCCCGTGGAAGAAGAACCGGCCCGAATCGTTCCGGCGGGCCGACCGCCTGGTCGCGGCCGACCGGGGCGGGGTGATCTTCGTCCCGCCGGTCGGCGTCTTCGGGCCGGTGGACGAGTTCGATTTTGCGAGCCTCTTCCCCCACATCATGGTCCGGAAGAACCTCTCCGCGGAGACGCTCGAGTGCCGGTGCTGCCCGGAGAGCCCGCTCCGGGCCCCGGGGCTCGGGTACCGCTCGTGCACCCGGGAGGTCGGGGTCATCCCCCGGACCCTCGAGCCGCTCCTCGTCCGGCGGCTCGCCTACAAGGCCGCGGCGAAGGACCCGACGCTGCCCGCGGAGGAACGGGCCCGCCTCACCGGACGGGTGAAGATGCTGAAGTGGATCCTCGTCACCGCGTTCGGCTACCAGGGGTACCGGAACGCCCGCTTCGGGCGGATCGAATGCCACGAGGCGATCAACGCCTACGCCCGGGCGCTCATCGCCGACCTCGTCCCGGCCGCCGAGGCCGCCGGCTACCGGGTCGTCCACGGGATCGTCGATTCGCTCTGGCTCGCCCCGGCCGACCCCGCCCACCCTCCCGACCCGGAAGCGTTCGCCCGGCAGGTGACGGAACGGACCGACCTGCCGCTCGGGTACGAGGGTCGGTACCGCTGGATCGTCTTCCTGCCCGCCGTCACGCACGGGCTCGGGGTGCCGAACCGGTACTACGGCCTCTACGAGAACGGGGAGTTCAAGCTCCGGGGGGTCGGCGGGCGACGGCACGACACCACGGGGCTCGCCCGGCGGTTCGAAGGGGAGATGCTCGACCTCTTCCGCGCCGCCCACGGGCCGGAGGAGTTCCGGGCCCTCCTGCCGCGCGCGCTCCGCCGGGCGGATGGGTTCGCGGAGCAGGTCCGGGCCGGCGCGTGGCCGGTCGACGAGCTCGTCATCTCCCACCGGATCGGCCAGGCGAGCGACGCGTTCGTCACGTTCACCGACTCGGTCGCGGCCCTTCGGCAGCTCGAGACCGCGGGCGCTTCGCGTCAGCCGGGAGAGGTCGTCCGGTACGTCGTGCTGGACCGGGCGAGCCGTTCGTACCGCGAGCGGGTCCGACCCGAGGAACTCCTCGAGGGGACGGAGCGGTACGACCCGGACGCCTACCTCGAGCTCCTCGCCCGGGAGGCCGAGACGCTCCTCGCGCCGTTCGGGGTCGAGCGGGACGGGCTGCTGGAGCGGTGGGGGTACGGGGGCCGGCGCGAGCGGGACCCGTACCGTTCGCCCGAGACGGTGCAGCAATCGGTCCTGGACGAGGCTGCCACGGCCGGGGGACGCTTTTAGCCGACCCGGAAGTGAACCCGACGTGGCCCCGCGCATACATCGCCCGGCCCCTCCTTCGCCCACGAAGCGCCGGAGGGCCGCCCGCCGACCCGCGCGCGGCCCCGCCGCCCTCCCGCCGTCCCAGCGGGCCGCGGCGATCCGCGAGAGCGTGCGCCGGGGGCGCGTCGAGGACCTCACTCCGCTCTTGGTGGCGCTGAGCGACCCGGTCGCCGGGATCCGGCAGACCGCGGCCATCGCCCTCGGACTGCTCGCCGACCCCCGGGCCGCGACCACCCTCGCGGCGGCGCTCCAGGACCCCGACCCCGCGGTGCGCGCGAGCGTCGCCGAGGCGCTCGGGCCCTCGGGCCGCCCGGACACCCGTTCCGCCCTCGAAGCGGTGCTGAACGACCCGGACGCGGACGTTCGTCGGAAGGCCGCGGACGCGCTCGCGACCGCCGCCGACCCACGCTGCGTCGCGGCGCTCGCGCCGGTCCGATCCGATCCGGTCGCCGAGGTCCGCCTGGCCGTCGCTCGTACCCTCGGCCGCGTCGGTACCCCCGAGGCCCACCTCGCGCTCGAGGGATTGCTGCACGACCCGTCGGACCGGGTCCGACGCGAGGCGGTGCTCGGACTCGGCCACGCCGGCCGACCCGAGGTACTCGCGCTCGTTCGATCGATGCTGGACGACCCGGCCCGCCGCGTCCGCGCGGCCGCCGCAGTGATCTCCGGACGCCTCCGCGACCGGGAGGCTCTCCCGCGCCTCCTCGAGATCCTGGCACAGAAAGAGACGTGGGAGAAACCTTCGGTCTTGGTGGCGCTGGGCCGGATCGGCGACGTGCGGGCCGTGCCCGCGCTGGTGGTGGCGTCCGAGAGCCCCCAGCATTGGCTTCGCGTGTGCGCCGTGCACGCTCTCGGAGAACTCGGCGGGGAAGAGGCCCGCTCGGTGGCGCGTCGCGGACTCCGCGATTCCGCCTGGCCGGTCCGTGGGGCCGCGGCGATCGCGCTCGGGACGGTCGGAGCGCCGGACGACCTCACGCGCCTGCTCGACCTGTTGGAAGACGTGCACCCCTGGCCCCGCCGGGGCGCGACCTACGCGCTCGGGCATCTCGGCGTGGCGGCCGCGGCCCCCCGGATCCGTGAGGAACTCGCCGACCCGGCGCCGGAGGTCCGGCTCGCCGCCGTGTGGGCCCTGGGCCGTCTCGGCGACGACGGGGCGCGGGAAGAGCTCGTGCGCCTGCTTCGGGGAGGCCCGCCCCTCGAGAACGCTCCCGCGCTCGGCGAGGAGGAGACGGTACGTTCGGATGCGGAGAGCCGTCTCTTCGACGCGATCGTCCAGGCCCTCGGCCGACTTCCGCACGGGGCGGACGACCCGATTGTGCAGAGCGCCCTCCTCGCGGCGCGGGCCCGTCTCCCGGACGAGGAACTGGACCGGCTCGCCCGGCTACCGCTTCCCGAGATGGTCGAAGACCGTCCGGGCCCGACCCTCCGTACGCTCTTCGAGACGGCGATCGTGACGTCGTTCGATGACGAAGGTCCCGGATGATCCGGGATTTCCGCCCCAGCGACACGCCGACGCTCGTCGACTTTCTGACCACCCAGTTCCCCGCCGAAGAGGCGATCATCGGCTCCCACCCCGAGCGGTTCTTCGAGATCACCCGCCGGGTCTACCGATGGGACAGTCGGCTCATCCTCGGTCTCCTCCGGCTCGTGGGAAAGCCGGTCTACCGCTTCCTCGTCGTCGACGAGGGCGGGCGAGCCGTCGCGACGACCATCCTGACCTTCCCGGGCCCGGCCGTCTACATCAGCATGGTCGCGACCGACCCGAAGGTCCGTCGCCGGGGGCTCGCGACGTCCCTCCTGCGACGCACCCAGGAGGTCGCCCAACGTATGGGTCGTCAGTACCTGGTGCTCGACGTCCTCTCCGACAACGCACCGGCCCGAGCCCTCTACGAGGGCCGCCTCGGGTACGGGGCCCTTCGAGAGGCCGCGTACCTCGTGCACGATCGGCCGAGCGACTTCGCCGGAGGGTCGGCCGCCCTCCCGGCCGGCATCCGGCGATACCGGCGCTCGGATGAGTCCGCCTTGGTCAAGATCGCTCGACGCCAGACTCCCTCGGAAGTGGAGCGGGTCCTCCCGCGAAAGGTCAGCGGTCTCGCCGGTTCCCGGATCGAAGCCCGGCTCTTCCGCACCGAGTCCGTCGCGTGGGTGGTCGACCGGGGACAGGGGCCGGAGGCGGGGATGGGCGTCTCGTGGAGTCCCGATGTCGATGCCGCGCACTTCGCCGACCCGATCGTCTCTCCCACCGCCGACCCAGCGACGGTTCGCGAGCTCGTGCGGACCGCCGGCGCATGGTGCGCGGCCCGCGGCGCCCTTCGGATCGCCGGACAGGTGCCGGTAGCGAACGGGCCCGGCCGTTCCGCGCTCGAGCGGGAGGGGTTTCATGGCGCGCTCTCGCTCTGGACGCTCTACCGAACGGTCCGCTAGCCCGGGAAGGGACCGACCTTCGGTCGACGTCTACCTGCAGCCGGCGGTGGTCGGCGGTGGTCTCGGTGACATCGAGGAAACGCTCGCCGCCGGACGATGGCTCGCGCGGGCCGGATTTCCGATCCAGCTCTATCGCACGGGGGGTCGTGCCCTCCCGACCTCTGTCGACGGACCGTGGGAGTGGCCCCCGATCCGACGGACACGGCGTCTCGTCCCCCATCACCGGACTGCACTCACGGTGACCCCGGCGTGGGGGGTCAGCGCGGCGCCTCCGCAGAGGGGAGCGTATGGTCGGAGCGGGGCGTGGGCGGAAGAAAGCCGAGAGATCGAGTCGGCCTACGGGATCGACCACGTGGTCCACCTCAGCCTCGAGGAGTTCGCGCGCACGCTGTCCACTCGGGACGAGAACCGCGAGCGACTCCGCGAGGGCGGCGTCCCGTCCCGGAGAATCTCCGAACGACTTCGGGCGGCCGACCGGTCGGGTGAGGTGGAAACCTTTCGGTCGGCGTTCCGTCGGTTCCGGGCGTTCGACCGACCGAACGTGCTCCACCTGTTCGCGACGTTCCGACGGGACCCGGTGTTCGCCCGCGAGTTCCCCGCGGCCGTCCAGACCGGACCGTTGTGGCCCGGACGCTATCCTTCCGCCCCCGGGGGGACCCGCCCCGCCCGCGGAGCCGAATGGGTCTGGTACGCCAGTCCGGCGAGCGCCGAACAGATCGCGCCCTCCGTGGTCGCGGGCGTTCGATCGATTCACCCGGGCGGGCACCTTCTCATCGTCACACCGAGGCCCTGGAAGGTACGCCTTCCGTCGAATCAGGTCGAACTCCGTTCCGAACCGATGGCCACGACGTACTGGGCCACCCACTTTGCTCGAGCGGGGGTCCGAATCGTAACGGGGAGCCGCACGCTCCTCGAAGCGATGGAGCTCGGCGGCCCGTTCCTCTACTTCAACGGAGTCCTCGGTCGGGGATCGTCCCGACGTCGTCACCGGCCGGAAAAAATCGCCGCGCTCCTCGACCTCGCCGCCCGTACGGGGATTCCGGCCGACGTCCGGCGCGACTGGTCGGACTTCGCTCGGGGACGACGGGTGCAGGAGGTCGTCGAGCGCGTGGCCGAGAGGAGGGGTGGGTGGTCCGGCTTCCCGCACCGATGGACGATCGACTCGTTCCCGCCCCCGTTCGATGACGCGGGAGATCTCATCGTCCGCGTGGCCCACGCGTTGGGCCACCCGGGGAGCAGCGCCGCCGACCTGGTCCGTCGGGTGCGGGCCGGCGAGCTACCGCCCCCGAGGGGCGCACCCGCACGATAAATCGGGGAACTCGCTCCCCTCCCCATGCGTGCGGAGGCCTCGACCTCGCCCGCCGTGGCTCGGGCTCTGCTCGAAGGGTCCCTCGGATTGAAACGCGGGGAAGAGCTCGTGGTCGCCTCCTGGACCCACACCCTCCCCTGGGCGACCGCCTGCATCGCCGAGGCTCGCCGGCTGGGGGCGCGGGCGACCCTCCTGCTCGAGGACGAGGAGACCTTCTGGCGCAGCATCGATGTGGCTCCCTCCACCCGCACGTGGTCGGGGATCCCAGCGTCCGTCCGCTCGGCCGTTCGGGAGGCCGACGCGCTCGTCTACTTCGCCGGACCGGCCGACCGACCCCGGTTGCAGGCCCTCCCGCCGGCGCAGCGCTCCCCGTTCCACGGCTCGGACGAGACATGGCTCGCCCTCTGTCGGAAGTCGCATGCCCGAGGAGTCCGATGCTTGCTCGGCTATGCTTCGGACGCTCAGGGGGAGCGCTGGGGAGTCCCCGGAGTCATGTGGCGCACGCAAATGATCCGGGCGATCACCGAGGCCGACCCGCGGGCCGTGCGGGTCGTCGGGAGTCGCGTGGCCAAGACGCTCTCTCGGGGCCGAGAACTACGGATCACGGCGGCCAACGGTACGGAC
>JAKIWQ010000005.1 GCA_022749935.1 Thermoplasmata archaeon
CAATTCAACGTTCACGGCGGAGCGATCGCGCTCGGTCACCCGATCGGTTCGAGCGGCGCCCGGATCGTCGTAACGCTCGTGCACGAATTGGTCCGGTCCCGGAAGTCGCTCGGCCTCGCGACGCTCTGCATGGGCGGGGGCAATGGGCTCTCCCTCGCGGTCGACCGCGAAGGACTGTAGGCCCTCCGCCTCCTCGACCCTGACGTCCTCGGACCTTCGTCTCGGTCGGAAACTTTAACAAGCCGCCGACTCGGTCCCCCGCCGATGTCGTGGTCGTGGGGTCAGAAGTACTTCGCCGAGTTTCTGGGCACGTTCGGGCTGCTCCTCTCGGTCGGAGGGGCGGCCGTGTTCTCCGGCGTGGCCGACGACTCGGGAGCGGCCCGGGTCATCCTCATCGCCGCCGCGCTCGCGTTCGGGGTCCTCGGGATGATCTACGCGTTCGGGGATGTCTCGGGAGCCCACTTCAATCCGGCAGTGACCATCGGGTTTTGGGTCTCGGGACGGTTTCCCGGTCGTCAGGTCGTCCCGTACATCATCGCCCAGCTCCTGGGCGGCGTGGTCGCCACGGGAATCGTCGCCGCGGTCGCGTGGGGCGGGCCCTCGGGGACCTTCTCGTTCGTCCAGATGATCGCGCTCGCTTCCCAAGGATATTCCGGGAACGGCGCGCCCTATGCGTGGAGCCTAACGGCGGTCTTCCTGCTGGAGGTCACGTTCACCTTCTTCCTGGTCCTCGTGATCCTGTTCGCCACTCGGTCGGAGAATTCATCCAAGAATCTCGCACCGATCGGAATCGCACTGACGCTGTTGATGACGAACCTGGTCGCGATCCCGGTCGACGGGGCGTCCGTCAATCCGGCGCGAAGCTTCGCGCCGGCGATCCTCTCGGCAGCGTGGAGCTCGGGTCAATGGGCCATCAAGGAAGACTGGTTGTTCTGGGTCGCGCCGATCATCGGTGGCATCGTGGCGGCGCTGGTCGACCGGGCGATGCGGGCCCGTCCCGGAACGGCGTAGCCCCACCGGTCTAGACGCCGAGGGCCCGGTGCCCCTCGGGAGTGAACAGGCGCGCGGTCCGGTCCGAAGGACCGTAGAAATGGTCCGTTCCCGGGCCGCTGGTTCGCGACCACTCGATTCCCTGCTCCTTGAATTGGGGAGGTTCGGCGCCGACCTCGACGACGGTCTCGATGAGGTGCGGGGGCGCGGTCACGCCGTCTTGCGCGATGCGGAGCGAGTCGTTGGCCTCATCGAGCACGACCCACGCCAGCGGGACCACTAAGTGCAGGTGGACGAGCCGGGGTCGGAACTGGCTCTCGCTCTCGGTCTCCGTCCGGGAGAATACCGCGTACTCTTCGTCGTCCACCGTCGCGAGCCGGTCAAACTGGAACGACCGCTGGCGAAACTCGAGCACGTTGATCTCGAGGTCGGAAGCGGTGAGCACTCCCACCGGAGCGCGAGCGTCCTGATAAGGTCCGGGGGGTTTCGCGAGAGAGTTTCCGTCACGCTTCGGGGGAACCCTAATAAACCGTTACCCCTCCCCCCGCCGTCCTGTGAAACGCTCCTCGAGGGTCTGGAAGAAGCGCGGCCACATGCGCTGGAAGTGGCGCAAAAAGCGTATGCGGAGACGCATGCGGGCACAGAAGATGCGAAAGCGCTAGGGCGCATTTTTCATCGGTCAGGTCCAACCACTTCTCGCCCACTTTCGACCCGGTCGGACGCGCTTTTACTGCGGAGCGACGGCTCAGATACCTCGATTCTGGGCGTCGGTCCTACCGCGCGCGGTCGCTCCTACCAGCCGAGACGCTCGAGCTTCCGGGCCTCCTTGGTCGTCTTCTTCCACTCTCGGTAGTGGTCGCGGCAGAGCGGCGCCCGCCGCCCCTTATCCGGGAGTCGGTCGAACGCCTTGCGCGCTTCGGCGAGGGCGAGGTGGCGCACCGAGGGCGCGCCGCATCCGGGGACGATGCAGGGTTCCTCGACTTCGGGTTCGCGGGAAGGCCCCGGAGGGCTCACCGGTGGGCCTCACGCGCGACGATCGCCGCGACCAGGTCGGGGATCTCGTACGGAAACCGCGCCACTTGGGCCCCCGCGGCCTTCAGGGCCGCGAGCTTCGTCTCGGCCGTACCGCGCCCTCGGGAGATGATCGCTCCCGCGTGGCCCATCCGTTTTCCCGGTGGAGCGCTGCGGCCGGCGATGTACGCGACCACCGGTTTCGTGAAGTGATGTTGGATGTAGTCGGCGGCTTCTTCCTCCGCCGTCCCTCCGATCTCCCCGACCAGGACGAGCACGTCGGTCTCCGGATCCTCCTGGAAGAGCGGGAGGGCGTCCACAAAGGAGGTGCCGACCACCGGATCGCCGCCGAGTCCGATGCAGGTCGACTGACCGAGACCTACCTCCTTGATCCCGTTCACGATCTCGTAGGTGAGGGTGCCGCTTCGGGAGATGACCCCGACCCGACCGGGCCGGAACACGACGTTGGGAATGATCCCGATCTTCGCGACGCCGGGGCTCGCGACCCCCGGACAGTTCGGGCCCACGATCCGAGCCCCCTGCGACCGGGCGTAGTGGTACATCACGAGCATGTCGTGGAACGGAATGTGTTCCGTCACGATCACGGAGAGGGGGATCCCCGCATCCACCGCCTCGAGAAGGGCATCCTTGGCGAAGGGCGCGGGCACGAAGATGCACGACGCGTTGGCCCGGGTCGCGGAGATTGCCGCGCGGACCGAGTCGAAGACCGGGACCCCTTCGACGGTCGAGCCTCCTTTTCCCGGAGTCACTCCCCCGACGACGTTCGTCCCGAACTCGCGCATTTGACGCGTGTGCACGGTTCCCTGGTGTCCGGTGATCCCCTGGACCAGGACGCGGGTTTCGCGGTGAACCAGGACCGTCATGCCGGACCCCTCGCCGCCGCAACAACCGCCTGGGCCGATTCCTTGAGCGACGGGATCGACGTGACCCCGGCGGCCCGCAGGATCTCGATCCCTTCCTTCTCGTTGTTTCCTCGGATTCGCGCGATGAGGGGGAACCGCTCGGCGGCCGGAACTTGACGCATCGCCTCGACGAGACCCTTGGCGACCGTGTCGCAGCGCGTCACCCCGCCGAAGATGTTGAGGAAAACGGCCTTCGGTCGGGCCCGGGCCATCAGCAGGAACGCTTCGGTGACTTTCTGCGGGTCGTCGGTCCCGCCCAAGTCGAGGAACACTCCGGGGTCTCCCCCGAACTCCTTCAGCACGTCGAGCGTCGCCATCGTAAGTCCGGCTCCGTTCGCGATCACTCCGATGTTTCCGTCCAGTTGGACGAACGCGATGTCCTTCTCGCGCGCGATCTCCTCGAGCGGGGTCCGGTCGTCCCGGATGTCCGCGAACTCCGGGTGGCGGAACGCCGCATCGTCCTCGATGATCACCTTGGCGTCGAGCGCAACGAGGCCATCGCCTACCACGGCGAGCGGGTTCACCTCCACGAGCTCGGCGTCCTCGAGGAGGAAGAGTCGCCAGAGCGCCTCCAGCACTCGGTCGAGGGACTTGGCGGGACCCCCCGTTAGACCCAGCACCTGGGCCGCACGACGCTTTTCGTACCCGGTGAGTCCTGGGAACGGGTCCACCGATTGGCGGTCGATCTCGGTGTCGTCGACGGATTCGATCTCTACACCACCTTTAGCACTGGTGATGAGGACCGGCAGGCGCGCACTTCGGTCGAGGGTCAGGGAGAGGTACAGTTCCTTGGAGAGAACGAGTTTCTCCTCGAGGAGGACTTCCTTGACGCGTTCCCCCTTGAATTCGAGCCCGAGGATCGCCTCCGTCGCAGCCCGCGCTTCGCTGGCCGACGTAGCGAACCGGACCGCCCCGCCTTTCCCGCGGCCCCCGGCGAGCACCTGCGCCTTAACGACGCACGGAAGAGGTACGGTCCCCGCCCGCACGAGGGACACAGCCTCTTCCGGAGAACGGGCCACCGCACCCTTAGGGAGTGGAATTCCGTACTTCCGGAAGACGTCCTTGCCTCGCCACTCGGCCAGCTTGACCACGCCGTAACACCTCTCGGCGCGCCGAGCCGGCCGGTCTATTAAGGGCGACGGGGCCTGCGACGCCGGGCGCCGCCCCCGGCTCGTCGTCGGGGCGGGGGACCCCTCGTGCTCACGCCCGCGGAACGGACCGGGGACGATGCGCTCGGATGGGCGATGTTGCCCAACTCCCGCCCGAGGTCATCGAGCAGCTTTCCCGCGACGTCGGATTTCGGGCCCCGGATCCATTGCCCGGGCCCGCCGGGTCCTAGCACGAGGACGCTGGCCTCGCTCGAGCCCATCGAACTGACATCGTTCGCGACGACCCAGTCGGCTCCCGTCTCCACGCGCAGTCGTTGGCCCTCGCGTTCCAAGTTGGCGGCCGTCGCTCCGGTCTCGAGCTTGAAGCCGATCAGTCGGGCCGGAGGAGGCGTCCAGCCACGCAGCGTCGGCAGGACCTTGGGAGCCCGGTGCAACGCGAGCGTCAGGAGGGGATGGTCTCGGGAGGGAATCTTCCCGGGCCGGGACTCGAGGGTGAAGTCGGAAAGGGCCGCCGGGACGAAGACGGCCGCCGATCGGGCGAGTTCACTCCGGTGGCGCCGGGCCAACGCGAGCAGGTCTTCGACTCCTTGCCACCGGACCACCGAAATCCAGGAAGGTACCGGGACCTGCAGCGCACCGGCCCAGAGCGCTACGTCGGCGCCCCGGTAGTAACTCTGCGTGGCGAGCGCGACCGCCATGGCCCCGGAACTCTCGTTGGTCACCGAACGCACCGGGTCGATCCGCTCCCGGGAGGCACCCCCAATGACGAGGACCCGTCGGCCCGCCCAGGGTCCCTCCGCCAGCCGATGCAAGACCGCGGCGGCGACCTCGTCCGGGGACGCGATCTTCTCCTCCCCCTCGGCCGAGGCCCCCGCGATGATCCCGACCCCCCAGGACCGGAGACGGTCGATGTTCTCGCGCACGGCGGGGTTCATGCCCATATGCGAGTGCATCGCCGGCGCGAGCAAGATGGGCACGCCCCCACCGAGGGCCACCGAGGCGCACGACGTGACGACGGTGTCGTCGATCCCGTGCGCGATCTTCGAGATCGTATTCGCCGTCGCGGGAGCGATGAGGAGGAGCGCGGACTGCCCCTCCCCAGGCCCGAGCAGCGTCACGTGCTCCACATTCCCCGTTAGTTGCAGGACAGGGGCGTGTCCCGTGGCGAATTCGACGGCCTCGGGCGTGATGATCCGGGTCGCCTCGGGGCTCATCACGGCCTGGACCTCGGCCCCATGACGTAGGAGTTCCCGGATGATGCGGGGCACCTCGACCGCGGCGATCGACCCGGAGATCCCGAAGACGATCCTCTTCCCTTCCAGGAGTCGGGTGGTCCGCCCACGGATCGCGCGACTGGGGTGCACGGAGCTTCTCCGGGTCCCGCACCGGGTCCGACTATTAGGCCGTCCCGGGCTTCGCCGAGCTAAAGAGCCGCTACCGCTCCGCGGGTCGATGGCGTCGCGTCCGGCGGGCGGCACCGACCCCGGTCCGCGGAACCCGGACGGTCCCGCTCCCGTTCCGGAAGGGACCGAATTACCGGTCGTCCGCTCGACGAGTCAGTTCGCCGAGATCGAGCGCCCGATCGGCCGGCCGGCGGGGGTCGTCGAGCCCAAGGAGGTGGCTCGAGGGGTGGTGGTCTTCGACTTGGATGGGACGCTGTTGGATGACCTTTGGTTGATCAGCTCCGTCGCGGCCGACCTGCTTGCGAAGGCGTTCGGCACCCCGGCCGAGGAAGCACGGGTCCACTACTTCGCCACGACCGGGATGCCCTTCGAGGCGCAACTCTCGCAATTGTATCCGGACGCGCCTCCGGAGCTCCGCGCGAGCACGGCCCGGACCTTCCACCAACGAAAAGTCACGGAAGCCTACGCGAAGGCCAAGCCGTTTCCCGAGGTCCCGAAACTCCTCAAGCGTCTCGACCGGGAAGGATGGACGATGGTGGTCTCGACCGGTGCGGAAACCGAGATGGCGGACCTCATCCTCGAACGGGAGGGCCTTCGGTACTGGTTCGAAGAGGTGCTCGGGTCGGCCGACGGGACCAAGCGGGAGCACCTGTCGGAGTATCGGCGGCGGTACCCCAAGGCACCCCTCTTCATGGTGGGCGACTCCCGATTCGACATGGAGGCGGCCGACTCGGTTCCCGGGGTCACGGCGCTTGGGCGGGCCTCCTCCATCCGCGCATGGACTCTCACTCCGGCCGACCTCGCTCAGTGGGGGGCCGTGTGGGCGGACTACTCCCTCACGAGCCTGCCGGAGGAGCTCGAGCGATTGACCTCGAAACCGAAGTCTCGACGTCGGGGCCGGTAGGGCCGGGACCGAGAGTCTCAGGGCGCGGGGGTGGGCCCCGTGCCTCTTTGAACCCGGGTCGAGGGATCCACAGTCCCCCAGGATAGGCCAAGCTACCCCATCCCGGCCACGGCGCGTGGAGTCCTCGGTCGCAAGAAAAGGTTTCCTCCGCTCGGAAGCTCCGAGCTCGTTTCACGGCTGGCGCGGGGTCCCCGGTTCCGAAGGGTTCTGGGCGGGGGGCCCCGACGCCGACAGGAAAACACGTCGCTCCCGCGCCTCCGCCCTTCCGACGTACACGAAAAAGACCCCGAACCCACCCGCCATTCCTGCGGCGAGGTAGGCGCTGGCGAACTCCGCGCCCGCGCCCGCCCAGACCAACCCCGCGATCAGGGCGATCCCGAGACCGATGGTCAGGAATCCCCCGATCCAGAAGGTGTTCTCGCGGTGCATGGTCGATGCGGCCCCCGCGATCGGGGGTACCTCCGGTTACTTGTAAGCCCACACGACGGCCTGGCCGAAGAATCTCCAGGGTACCCCGACGTGGTGAAAGCCGGCACGGTCGAGGGCCGCGGTCTCGGCGACGAGCGTGCTCGGGTGGTCGAACTGTTCGTGCTCGTGCCACACCTCCTGAAGTCGCGCCCAGGCCTGGCCTCCCCGCGGAGACCGTTGGGCCGCCGAGGCGATCTGGGCGTAGCGTTGGTCGAAGAGCGGATCCTCGGGAAGGTGGTCGTCGGCGTCCCCGAAATACCCCCCGCGGGGGAGCGCCCGGTAGATCCGGCGGAAGAGACGCCACTTCGCCGGGTCCGTGAGGTGGTGGATCGCGAGCGCCGAGACGACCGCCTCGTACGTCCCTTCGGCGAAATCGACCAGGTCGCCGTCCACGAGCTCCACCCGATCCCGGTAGGGTCGAAGTTTCGTCCGTGCCCGCGCGATCATCCGGCCCGACAGGTCGATCCCGGTGACGCGCGCGTGAGGGAACTGCTCTAAGATGAGCGCCGTGAGCGTGCCCGTGCCCACTCCGAGCTCGAGCACGCGGAACTCCCGGGTGGGAGAGTACGGGATCCCGCCGAGGAGGGTCCGGTGCAGGTCGCTGTACGCGGGCATCGAGGCCCGAGCGGTTCGGTCGTACGCGGGGGCCTCCCGGTCGAACTCCCGACGGAGGGCCGGCCCCTGCCTCGGTGGAGTCACGGTCTCGCTCAGGGACGGGAGGACTTAGGCCTTCGTGCTCGGGGACCCCTTTCCGCCAACTCTAAGGGGACCGGAACGTAGCTCCCTCGGTCCACCCAAACCGGAGGGAGGGGTCTACGCGCGGGAGGGAAAATCGGGGGCTCGCGGCCCTCTTCGGCATCTTGGGCGCGGTACTCATCGCGCTCGAGGGTCTGGTCGACCTGCTCAAGGGGGTCGTGTTCCTCGTCCTCGGGCGGCCCTGGATCGCCGTGGGGGCGTTCTCCCAGGCCGTGCTTTTCGTCATCCTCGGGTTGATTCTCGGCGGATTCACGATCTACGGTAGGGCTGCGGGCGGCGACCGCTCCCTGGCGGCCGGGGTGGTGCTGATCGTCGTCTCGCTCCTGGGGTTGGCCGTCCTCGGGTTTACCGAAGGTCTCCTCGTGCTGCTGGGAGCGGTGCTCGTACTCATCGCGGGTGTTCTGTTCCTTGTGACCCGCCGATAGCCCGGCTTGGAACTGGGGCCCCGCGGAACGACGGCGCAGGAAGGACCCGCCACGGTGGGCGCGCGACCGGTCTACGGGCAGGTCGTCGCCGTTTGGCAGTTGTTCATCGTGACGACGATGTCGCTGATGGACGGCAGCGTCAGGGCCGATACGCCCAGGTCGACGTAGAGGGCGACCGCGAAGAAGGCGGCGTGCCCTCCCGTCGCGGAATTCGAGTCGAAGTATCCGGTTCCGAACGAGTAGATCGCGGGTCCGCCGGTGTTGTAGATGATCGCCACCTGCACGTCGAACCCCACTCCCGGGGTCGTCGGCTGGGTGACCGTGAGCATGACCTGGAGCGCGGAGTCCCCGACAGCGAGACCGGCGGTGGTGGCGACCGCCGAGAAGTTCTCCTCACAGAACGAACCGGCACACGCGGTCAGGACCGCGTTCTTGGTCGTGGTCGAGTTGAGGCCGCCTCCGGCGCCGCCCGCCTGGACGCCCGCCGGGCCGTTCAATCCCGAGATGAGGACGCCCGAGACGGTGAGCATCTGGGTCGACTGGACCACCGCCACCGAGAATCCGCCGGGCGCAGTGACCGTGATGCTCGAATTCTGGGTCGGACCGGTCGTCGTGGTCGTGCCGGCCGCCAACGTCCATCCCCCCGCGAGGGCGAGGATCGTGATGAGCGTGGCCGCGTAGACGGTCTTCCGGGGCAGCGGTTTTCCCATGGAGGGTCCCTCGAGAACTACCTTTAGATGGAAAAGCTACGTATTAATACGTATGCAAAAGATATACTCCGTGAGGGGTCCGGCTCGGGTTTCGTATAACCCGACGAACCGCAACCGAGTCGAAAGCATGAAAGGGGGGACGCGGCCCTCTCACCGCTGCCCGAGGTAGGGACGGATGACCGCAGATTCATCAGGTTCGGCAGGAGACTCCGTGTCGGGTTCCTCCGGATTGGTCTGTAGCCTTCCGCTCTTCCTGCTCGGCGCCGTCTTCTTCGTCTCAGGGATTGCCGTTCGGTTCGACTATCCGACCTACGGACCGGGGGCGTTCACTCTCTGGGCTCTCCTCCTCGCCCTCGGATTCATCTCGACGATCGGCGCGGTCGCGTCGTGGACCCTAGCTGGCGACCCAGTCCCCGCCCCTCGCGAAGCCACGTCCGCCCCGGTCGTCCCCGCCTACCTGCCGATCGAGTTCCCA
The DNA here is from genome assembly GCA_022749935.1 of Thermoplasmata archaeon. GTDB lineage: Archaea > Thermoplasmatota > Thermoplasmata > Lutacidiplasmatales > UBA184 > Lutacidiplasma. The sequence continues at coordinate 9,175 of JAKIWQ010000005.1, forward strand.
GAATCCACACCGTCTCCTAACCTCGACACGGCCGGCCGCACTCGCGCCGACTTCGGACGCCCGACACCGGAGGTCCGAGCCGCCCGGCTCGAGGGGGAATGGTACGAGGGACCGACCGAAACGGAACGATTTGCCGGCCGACCCGCCCGTGAGCCGACGGGAGTGGAGGCGCTCGAAGACCTCTCTTCGACCCCGGAGGTCGGAAGCGAACCCGTGGAGAAAGTGCTCGCGGACCTGGAGGGGATCGAGAAGGACTTGGCCCCGCGAGCACGGCCGGTGGACGTCGCGACCGCGTGAACTGCCACTCTTAAGAGGCTCCGCCGCGGTCGGCCGCTATGACTCTAGCCCCCATCGCGTCGGTCGACGCGTCCGCGATGCGATGGCTGCGAACGGGATCCCGCCCGCCGGCATTCGAACTCTGGGCGGGCGACCAGCGGGTGGAATCACTCAGGTGGTCCAAGTCGACCGGCTCGTACGCGGAAGGGGAGTCAAGCGACGCTCGCTGGACCCTAAAACGAGGCGGATTCCTCCACCCCCACACGACCCTGCGTCGCGCCGGAGATGACGGGGACGTGGCCCGGATCACTCTCCATCTCGGGGAGCACCGTCGCTCTTCGGGCGACCCCCCGGGTCCTTCCCCCCTTGTGGGCGAGTACTACCACAAGATCGATTTCGCCGGTGGCGAGACGTATCGTTTCCACCGTGCGGGAGTTCATCTTCCCGCTTGGAAGATCACGACCGATCAGGAACTGGAGCTAGTGCACATCGAACCGATCCGGGAAGGGCGAACGTTGACGGGTGCTGCGGTCCTCGTCACTCCCGACGGGGTGAAGTCGACCGCCCTTGGGAATCTCCTCCTCTTCTCCTGGTACTTCATCGTGCTCGCTTGGTTCGAGGACGAGGCGCTCCTCCCGTTCGAGAAGGCGCTGTCCGAAGTGGAAAAACTCTAGTCCCCGATTCAGGCCGGCGGGATGGAGCGCTTCTTCAGTGTCGAGAAGCAGTCGCTGCACACATTGTGCATCTTGGTTCCCCCGCTTTCGAGCTCCGCGGTCGTACGGCTGATCGGTTTCTGGCACGAGTCGCAGATGATCTGACCATCGCGAATCATCAGGAAGCGGACCCTGGCCGAGCCGATGTGACCAATCGGACCCGATACTAAACGAGTGCTGCCGGCGGTGACGTTTCAGCGGGCGAAGCACCCTCGGGCCCAGCTCGGGAACATGAAACGGGCTCACCTCGCCGACCCGCTGAACGTCCCCACGGTCCTCGGCGCCGAAACGTTCGCGTCGAGCGTAGGTCGCGACCTCGTCGCTCAGGTCAGGGAGTCGGGCGAGGCTCCTGAACAACTCCGGGCCGACGGGAGAGTGAGCGACAATCGGATGAGGCTCCCTCCGCTCCCGGTGGGGAGGCGCGAATGCACCGATTAGGACCCGAGGCGTTCAAGGACGGTGTTCTCCAACGACCGGGACGTTGGGTCGTCGATTTTTCGGCAGACTGGTGTCCGTATTGTGACGAGTTCCTGACGACGTTTCGCGGGCTGGCGGGGACGGGGAGTTTCGACACGGCGATCGGGGACCTCACGGACCTGGAGAACCCGCTGTGGGAGGAATTCGAGGTCGACATCGTGCCCACGGTCATCGCGTTCCGGGACGGAGCCGTAGTGTTTCGCGCCGATGGACGCCGGGCGGAGGGGCTCCACTCGGACGATCTGCGGGGCCTTCGCGAGGCGCTCGACCACGGGCCGGTCCGCCCGCGGCCTTCCGGTCGCAACCGGCCTTAAGGCCGCTACCGCTCTCCTGCGGGCGATGGAAGTGGGCCCGGGCCACTCGCACCCCTCGCGACCCGTCGCTCTGGTGACGGGCGGAGGAACCGGTATCGGTCGCTCCATCGCCGCCGGACTCGCGGTGGATGGATACGACCTCGTCATCGCGAGTCGATCGGCCGTCCATCTGGCGGAAGGGGCCCGCATCCTTGTCGGGCAGGGCGCCCGCGTCCTCGAGATTCCCGTGGACGTGCGCCGGCCCGAGGAGGTCGAGAGGATGATGCATCGGATACGGTCGGAGTACGGCCGCCTCGACCTTCTCGTGAATAACGCGGCGGGGAATTTTATCGCACCGGCGGAAAATATCACGCCGAATGGCTGGCGGGCCGTGATCGGAATCGTGCTGGACGGCACGTTCTTCTGTTCTCGGGCCGCGTTTCCGCTCCTGCGCGAGAGCGCCGCCCCGTCCATCGTGAATATCGTCGCATCGTATGCCTGGATGGCCGGCCCCGGAACCGCGCATTCGGCCGCCGCGAAGGCGGGGGTCCTCGCCCTTACCCGTACGCTCGCGGTCGAATGGGCGCCGCATCGCATTCGGGTGAACGCGGTCGCCCCCGGACCCATCCACACCGAAGGCACCGACCGCCAACTTTGGGTCTCCGAGTCCTTGGTCGAGCGTGTGCGCGCGGGGGTACCCCTCGGCCGATTCGGTACTCCGGAGGACGTCGCGGAGGCGGTACGGTTTCTCGCGAGCCCTCGGGCGTCCTACATCACCGGCCAGGTGATCCCGGTCGACGGGGGACAGTGGCTCGGGAAAGGCGTCCTGGACCTTTTAGAGCCGGATTCGGGGGCACCCGACACGCCGCCCCGCGACTGAGAAGAATCCTGCCGTCGGGGGAACGAGCCCTCGCTCAGTGGGTCGGGACGTTCCGCTCCAGAAGAAAGGAGAGGAGGAGGCCCGCATACTCCGAGGGGTGTGTGACGTGGGGGGCGTGTCCAGCACCGGGGAGCTGGAGTTCGGTGACGTTCGGAAGCTGCGCGGTGAGGACGTGACGGATATCGGTGAGGAAGCGCGGACTCTCCGAGCCCGAGGTGAGCAGGATTGGCAGCATGAGTTCCGATAGGAGCCCCGGGGGAAGTCGGAGCGAGTCGGGGTCCGAGTATTCTTCCCGCCAGCGATTCATCCGACCGGCGAACTCTTCGCGGGTCGACGGAGGGAGCCGTTCCCACGCACCCGGTTCGGTCGAGAACACCTCCACCACTTCCCGGGCGGCCTCGACCGACTTCCCATCACGTACTTGGTCGCAGATCGTGGAGACTTCGTCGAGAAGCCGATGTCCCTCGGTGGCCGTCGACGCCTGATCGGCCAACAATCCAAGGAGCGGTGGTTCGTGGATCGACAGGCTTCGGACCAGTTCCGGACGCTCCGACGCCAGGCGGAAGGCGACCGAACCCCCGTACGAGTGGGTGATGAGATGGACCGGAAAGAGGTCGAGTGCCTCCAGGAGGTGGGCCAGGTCGGCCACGTCGGTCTTGACGGGTCGACTCGTCGCCCCCGAAGGGCTCGCACCGAAGCCGCGCCGGTCGTAGGTGAGTACCGTCACGCTCTGGGAGAGCAGGGGGATCAGCCGAGCCCACACGCTGCGGTCCACGAGGGAGCCGTGGACGAGTACGACCGGGTCTCCCGCATCGCCCCGCGTCTCGTAGAAAAGGTCCGTTTCGGCGAGATGTGCGAGTGGCATGCGAAGGTGCGAGTCGGCCGAGGCGACCGACTCGGGGCCCGAGAGGGAGGGACCCCTTAGCCCCGCGGGTCGCCCGAGCCGGGCCTGTCGGAAGGGTTTAGAAGCGCCACCGGGGTGCGCCGTCCGAGTGGAGAGGATGCCGCCTTTCGTGACCCCGGGTCCCGGGCGGGCCGCATGAGCGCGATTTTTCAACGACCCCTATGTGACATGGGCGCGGCGTACGACTACAGTTTCCGCCCGACGGTTGGCGACCCCGAAGCGGGGTCCGGGGGTGGGTGCGATGAACGCCCTCACCGGGTGGAACTCTTCTCGGCCACGACCGATCCGGGTGCGACCCTGGCCGAGTGGCGTCCGTTCGGCCTGTGCACGGAGCACGAGTCCCAACTCCAAGGGTACGACCGCCGGCTCGTGGGGCAGGGACGGCCTTCCCGGTTCCGCGCACGTCCGGCGTCCGGGCCCGGTCGAGCCTAGGGAGAGGATCGATCCGACATGACCGACCGGTTCCCCACGGGGCTCGACTCGACCTACCGACTCAATCAGGGAATCGAGATCCCGTGCTTCGGGCTGGGGGTTTTCCAGATGGGTCCGGGGGCAGAAACCGAACGCGCGGTCCGTTGGGCTCTCGAGAGCGAGTACCGAATGATCGACACCGCGACTCTCTACAAGAATGAGGCGGACGTGGGCAATGGGGTTCGCGCGAGCGAGTTCGAACGCAGCGACGTGTTCGTGACGACCAAGCTGTGGCACACGGACCACGGGTACGAGTCCTCTCAACGGGCCTGCCGAGAGAGCTTGCAGCGCCTGGGGTTCGACTATGTCGACCTCTACCTGATCCACTGGCCCCGAGCCCCGACGCCGGCCGACCGCCTCGCCTCCTGGCGGGGCCTCGTGAAGCTGCAGAAAGAGGGGCTGTGCCGGGCCATCGGGGTCAGCAACTACTCCGTCCGGCACCTCCAGGAGCTCCTCGCGGACTCCGAGGTGGTTCCCGCGGTGAACCAAGTCGAATTTCATCCCTTCGTCTACGACCCCGAGCTCCTCACCTTCTGCGGAGACCACGGGATCCGGCTCGAGGCGTACTCCCCGATCACGCGAGGCCGACGATTGGACGACCCCACGGTGGGGGGCATTGCGAGGGCCCGTAAACGTTCCCCGGCACAGGTCTTGCTTCGATGGGGGATCCAGCACGGGATCGTCGAGATCCCGAAGTCCATCCACCAGGAGCGGATCATCGAGAACGCACAGGTCTTCGATTTCGAGCTCGGGCCGAACGAAATGTCCGCACTCGATGGCCTCGCGGGCGGTGCCAGAGTGGGGGCGGGGAACCCCGCCGAGATTCCATAATCAATGAGGTTTTGCCTCGCTCCGGAGGAGCTCCCCGGAGCCGCCGGACCGTCCCTGGATTCCCGGCTCGGCGTGGCTTAATATATTCATCGTCGGTGCGACCGAAGGGTCACCGCATGGTCAGTGTCGAGGTCGTTCTCGAGAAGTGCACGGGGTGCGCCCACTGTCGGGACGTCTGCCCCGTGACCGTGTTCGAAATGCAGCCTCGCGAGAACTGGGCCAACGTCGTCGACGACCCCGCGGTCGCCGCCAAGTTCCAGTTCCGGGCGGAAAAGTCGGCCGTGATCCACGGACCGGATTGCATCATGTGCGAGGCCTGCCTGTTCGAGTGCGAGGGGGAGTGCATTACCATCGTCGACGACGAGGGCACCGTGCACAACTCCACCTACAAGTAAGCCGGCGCGCACCATTCCCCGGCGGTCGGACTCCCGGTTCCTCGCCTAGCCGGGGTGCTGTATACCTCGAGACCTTCCCGGCACATGCTTCCCGAACACGCGCCTTCCGGGTCCCCTCCCGTCGGATTCATCGGTCTCGGCCAGATGGGGTCGCCGATCGCCCTGCGCCTCGCGAACCAGGGGACGTCGCTCGTCGTCCACACACGGACCCGCGCGTCGGCCGAGGCCGTACTGGCGGCCGGCGCCCGCTGGGCCGAGACCCCGAAGGAGGTGGGGCGCCTCGCGAGCGGTAGCATCGTGTTCACTTCCCTCCCCGACGGACGCGCCGTTCGGTCGGTCCTCTTCGGTCGGAACGGGGTCGCCGCCGGCGCGCGGGCCGGCACGGTCCTCGTCGACCTGAGCACCGTGGCGCCGGAGGAGAGCCGCGCGTGGGCCGAGCGGCTCGCCCGTCGCGGGGTCCACTTCCTGGACATTCCGCTCGGAGGGAGCACCGACGCGGCCGCCGCGGGAAAGCTTCTCCTGTATGTCGGGGGCGACGCGACCGTCCTCGAACGAGTCCGGCCCCTGCTCGACAAGTTCGGCCGTCGGGTCGAACGACTCGGGCCGGTGGGAGCGGGGTCGGCGATGAAGCTGGTCACCAACCTCGTGGGCCTCACGACAGTCGCGCTCGATTCGGAGGCCCTCGCGCTCGCGGAGGGGTTCGGACTCGACCGCAAGCGGACCATCGACCTCCTGCTGGACGGAGCCGGTCACTCGATCATGCTCGAGCGGAAGCGGGTCGAGTTCGAGGAGCGCCGATATCCCTCAAAGTTCCGGCTCCCGCTGGCCCGGAAGGACATCGCGCTCGTCGAGAAGACCGCCCGGGCCATCGGTGCCTCCAGTCGTCTCGCCCGGGAAGCCCGGCGGATGATGGAAGAGGCGATCGCCGCCGGCCACGGCCCCGAGGATTTCTCGGTCGTGTTCGAGGCGGCCCTCGCCCGGAATCGTCCGGCCGCGTCGGTCGCCGAGGTCCCGACGTCTACACCGTCGTCTGCACCGGACGGTAGAACGCCGTCTTGACGAGAGGCTCGCCACCGCCTGCCGGGAATCGGACCCGGACCGCCTGGGACCGGCCGAACGCCGTGAACTCGAGGGAATACCAGACGGCCTCCCAGTCGCCTCCCGGCCGCTCGAACGCCTCGCCGAAGTGGTAGGTCATCTCCATCATTCGGCTCGCCTTTCGGGCGAGCGCGTACGACCAGTCCAGTGCCTCCACGGCGGTGTGCGGCGTGGTCGAGTGGGTCCCGAGGGTCAGCGACCCCTCGACCGTGAACGGCCCCGCGACCAGTCCCCGCCCGAGCTGGTACCGGGCCCAGGTCGTCCGAACGGTCGTTCCGTCGCGCCGTTCGGAGAGGAGGAGCCACCGGAACGGGTTCCCCGTCGGGATCGGGACGGCGTCGGGCGCGAGGGCTCCGCGATGCCTCGTGATGAAGTAGCGACCCGCGAGACGGATCCCGATGTACGCCCCGTAGAACGCCATCAGACCGTAGACCGTCGCGACGTACCACGCGAACGGCACGTGATTCCGCTCCACGCCCAGGAGGAGGTAGAACGAACCGACCGAGACCGCGAGGGTGAGGAAGTTGATGGCCCGGTCCGCATCGAGTTCGAGCTTCACCTCGGAGAACGGCAGCAAGGGCGGGACCGAGAAGTGGGTGAACCCGTCCCCGAGGACGTGGGCGATCCCGCCGGCTTCCATGACGAGGAAATAGACGAGCGGGGCACCGGGCGCGAGGATCGGGGCCACCAGCGCGCCGGCGAGCGCGACGACCGTGACGCCGAATAGGGAGTGGGTGATCCCGTGGTGGCGCAGGATCGGGAACCGACCCGCGATGGGGAAGAAGAGCGCGTCCGCGTCCGGGAGGCCCCCGGCGAGCGCACCCGCCGCGAGATACGCGGGGTTCGCGCCCACAAGGCCGAAGGTGAGCAGGTAGGCGAGCAGGACGTGGGTGAACAGGTCCACGGCAGGACGGGGGGCCTAGAGCAGGCCCTCCTCCATCACTTCGACCGACTCGACGTGGGGGACCTTCGCGAGCGCGTGCTCGGTCGACTCGAGCACGCCGCCCGTGTCGGGCATGACGACGGAGACGAGGAGCGATTTGAGTCCGTAGGCGATCTCCTTGACCTGCACGCCCCGAAGGGTGACGGTGGCCGGGAGCGACGCACGGGCCGATTTGGCCACCGCCTCCATGTCGGTCTCGACGCCCTGGGGCATCAGACGGAACAGCACGGCGACCTGACCCATCGTCGCTCCTACGGTCCCTCGAACCCGCACTTCGGGCAGAGGTAGCCGACCGACTGGTCGCGGCAGCGGGAGCAACGGCCGATCGCAGCGTCCCCGCACTGGGGGCAAGGGAATTGGGTCGCCCCGCGGGCGGGCACGGCCCGGCCGCACGAAGTGCACCGGAGTTCGGATACAGAGTGCATGGTGGAGGGTCCGGAGAGGCTCACTTCTTCGAAGTGCCGCGCCGGCGCGCGCCCACCCGGGCCCCGAATATAAGGAGTGCCCCGAAGAACGCGGTCGCCCCCGCCACGTACCAGATCGTGTAGCTGGTCGGGGGGCCGGGGATGGTGAACGAGACCGAGTAGGTGGTCGTCCCGTTCGCAAACCGGACCAGTCCGTGGACGGTGGGGAGGGAGACGGTGAACGTGTGCTCCCCCGCGCCCAGATCCGTGACCGCGTACTGGAACTGGAAATGGTAACTGGCGTGCGGGAGCATCTCGGGGATGCTGACGTTGCCGACCGCGACTCCGTCCAGGTCGACCAGGAGCGCGAAGCTGGTCACGCTGTCATTGCCCAGGTTCAACAGGGTCGTGGAGAGGACGAACGGTTGGACGACCGTCACGCTCAGCGTGAAGTTGGTGGACGCGTTCGACCCGTTCAAGGTCGACGCGAGTTCGACCGAGATCGTGAGAACCTCGCTCACGTTCGCGACGGTCAGGCTCACCTTTCCGGGGGCCCCGGTCAGGATCCGACCCTGACTCGGTGCGATCGACACGCCGGTCGTGTTCGGTCCGGTGACCTTGAGGTAGTAGGTGAGGTTGCCGACGATCGTTCCGTTCGGCGCCACGGCGGGCCCGCCGGTCCCGTTGATGGTGTAGGCGCCCGCCCCGTGGTAGGCGAGGACGGTCTTGCCGACGATCGTCCCGGTGACCGGACCGGAGGTGCTGGCGGCCCGAACCGGGGGAGCGGCGAGGGAGAGCGCCCCGACCGAGGCCGGCACCAGGATCACCAGCAGCAGGAGGGCGAGGAGCGGGGTTCTCATCGTCGGGTCCACCTCCGCGTCTTCAGCCACCGCCGCACGAGGAGGGCCACGGCGAGGCCGATCGCGGGCACGAACGCGAGGAGCGGGATGACCCAGTCGGGGAGGGTCGCGGGGGGCGTCGCGACGCCCGGCCCGGTGACGGTGAACGGCGCGCTGGCGTTCGTGCTCCCCGGAGCGACCGTCGCCACCGGCACTTTGAGCGTGGTCGACGCCGCGACCGAACCACTCGCGTTGGTGACGATGGCTGAGAGGGTCACCGTCCCGACCGGCACGAAGATGGTGCTGGTCGTGGTCAGGTTGACTTCCGCCGTCGAATTCACGCCCGGCGCGAGCCCGACCGGGCCGGCGAGGGTCCCGTTCTGGGCGTGGATGTTGACGTTCCACCCCAGCGATTGGATCCGGACCTGGTCCACGACGGTCAGGTGGACGGTCTCGTAGACGTTCCCCGTGTCCACGAGGAAGAACGGCAGCAGCGCGTGCGTCAGGCTGACGGTGGGCGGCGTGGTCGGCGAGGGGCCGATCGCGACCCCGTAGTATCCGTTGATCCGGAGCGAAGGCGAGGGGGCCACCGTCCCGGCGAACGTACCGTTGGCCAGCAGGAGCTCGAGGAGCACCGGCGGGTGGAGCACGACGGTCCCGCCGGGGACGTGGATGGTGACCGAGGCGGCGAGCGCGGAGCCTCCGGGGCCCGGGTTCAGGGTGGCGTTCGTGAAACTGAAGCTGAAGTTCCAGAACGAGGGGGATCCCGTAGGGTGGACGGTGATGGGCGCGTTCCCCGAGTCACGGACCGAGAACTGGTAGGTGACCTGCGCGCCGGCGTTGAGCGTCTGGTCCGGGCTCCCGAGCAGCGTGCCCGCGGCCTGGTAGTGGAACGCATAGACGAGGGGGACCGTGACCGCGACGTTTCCGGCGGCGACGAGCAGGGGCACCGTGGCGGTCGCATTGGCCGGCACACCGTAGGGCGAACCGACGGCCGTGGCCTCGACCGTGTACTCCCCGAGCGGGAGGGCGAGGGAGAACGGGGTACCGATGGTCACGCCGGCGTACACCGCTCGGCTCCCCGTCGCGCTCCGAACGAGGACGGTGGCGTTGCCCAGCGTTCGGGCGGAGCCATTGGGCGGGCCGACGGTGATGGTCGCGCTCCACGTCGGTTGGAGGTCGAGAGCGATCGGAGCGCTCGTCGGCAAGGCGACAACGCCCGAGAGGTTGGCGAGCAGTTCGGAGGCCCCACCGCCCGTGGCATAGACCGAGTACGCTCCGGGAAGGACCTGCGTCGAAAACGTTCCATCGGTCGTAGTGAGCAGGGTGACCGAACTGGCCGGGTACGGTCCCGCGATCCGCACGGTTCCGGGGATGAGCCCGGGAACCCCCACGGCCGACAGCGTGCCGTTCAGCCAGACCCGGTTCGTGACGGGCACGACGTTGACGGTGCAGGTGGAGACGTTGCTGGCCGTGCCGATGACGCACACGGAGCCCGGGGCCGTCGTGTAGGTCACGAAGTAACTCCCGTTGACCCCCGAGGTCAGGGCCGTCACGTTCGTGGTCGCGAGGAACTGTCCGCCGGCCGGTAGGCTGGTGGAGAACGTCCCGTTGGCGATCTGCGTATGCAGCTTCGAGCCGTCCGGAGCCGAGAGCGTGAGGACCGCGTTCACCGGGACGGTCTTGCCGCCGGTCCCCACGAGCTTGCCGGTGACGGTCACCCCGGCCGTCCGGAGCGAGAGGCCGGGCGTGATCGTGCCGCCCGCGCTGATCGTGACCCGGGTCAGGTTGGTGTACGCGACCCCGTCCGTGGTGAGGCTCGCATGGGCCGAGTACGTCCCCGGGGCGACGTAGAATCCCCGGGTGAAATTCGTCCCATTGACGGTGATGTTGAACAGCGGAGACGTCAGCGCGATGGTGGCGTTCCCCCGGGACCCTCCCGGCGGCAAGAGCAGCGTTCCCGACGCGTTGATCCCCGGGACGACGAGGAGCGTCAAATTGGTCGAGTACGCTCCGAGAGGAATGGTCGTGTTGAGAAGGGAGGAGGGCAAGTAGACGACCGTGCCGTGGCCGATGACCGCTCGTGCGGAGACGGTGTACCGGCCGGGCGTGGTCGTGAAGGTGAAGACCGGACCGCCCGAGAGGTCGTGGGTCGTCGCGGGGTCGCTCAGCGCGGTCAGGTTGGCCAGCACGGGGGTGCCGGACGGAAGTCCCGTGATCGTGAGGCGGACGTTGACCGGCCGAAGACCGAGCGTGAACCGGCTCATGGTGGCCAGGCCGTTCGCGGAGATACCGCATTCCGTGGACGGGAGGAACCCTGCCGACTGCGCGTTGAGACAGTACCCTCCGGCCGACAGCGGGAACGAGGCCGGCACGTAGAACGCGACCGTCCCGTTGCCCGTGGCGAGGGTCGGGATGGTCGGCCCACCGGGACCTGCCGAGATCGAGACCTGGGCCGCGGCCGCGGGGTAGACACTCCCGCTCGGCAAGGGCGAACCCACGACGAATCGCGTCGCGACCGCGGTCGTCGGGGAGAGGTGGAGGACGGTCGGGAACCGCAGGGTCACCTGGGCGAGGGCGGCCGAGAGACCGGTCGGCACGGTCGGCGGGCCCTGGAGCGCGAGCACGGTGTAATTGCCGAGCGGCAGGAGGAGGGAGTACGACCCGTTGGAGGCGGCCCACGTCGTGACCTCATCCAAGCCGGATCGGTAGGCGAGCACGGCCGTCGCGGTCGTGTTCGTCGCGGGCCCGGCGCGAGCGATCGTGCCGGAGAGTCGCGCGGTCGTCCCCAGCACCAGGGGCGTGGGTCCGACCGGCAGCCCCGGGAACGCGGTCACCGTCGTCAACGCCGAGAGGAGGTTCGACCCGACGTATCCGAGGGCGTAGACCGAGTAGTTTCCGACCGGAAGGGTCGCGGTGACGAGTCCCCCCGGGCCCGAGAAGATCACGGTCCCGTTGGACGTAGAGCCCTGCAACGCGGCGATCGGAGATCGAGAGGAATCGGGATAGCTCGGCAGCGGGACGAACCGGACCGGCAGGTTGCCCACCGGAGCCCCGTTCGCCTCGAGGACGAACTGGACGGTCGCCGTCGGCTCGACCGTGAGGTTGGTGGCCACTCGGGTTCCGGGCGACACGACCTGGACCGTGACGCCGGAGGAGCGCATGAACGACGCCGGCCCGGTCGCGATGAGCGAATAGTTGCCGGGACCGAGTCCGCTGATGGTGTAGATCCCGGTCGCGTTGGAGGTCGTCGACCCGACCGCTCCGGACAGGTTGTACACCGTGACGAGCGACCCGGTGACCGGAACGTTCTGGAGGAGTACCGTGCCGGTGAGCGTGGCGGGGCTGAGTCCGACCGTGCCGTTGTGGCTAACCCCCGGGGTGAGGAACTGCGCGGCCTGGGTGTAGTTGTGGCCGCCGAAGAGGATACTGTAGTTGTAGACTCCCGGCACCACGTTCGTGAGGTCGAACGTCCCATCCCGGTCGGTGACCGTGGTGACCCGCTTCTCGCCGTTGGGGCCCCACAGGACGATCTGAGCCCCCGCGACCAGCGGGTCCCGGTACGGCACGTACGTCGTGTTGTTCGCCACGTTCCAGTAGATCGTACCGGTGAATTGGGAGGTGCCGAGCTGGACGACGCGCGAAAGGGGCGGGGAACTATACCCGAGACCGTACGAGTTGGACACGTACAGTTTGAGGGTTTTCAGGGGGACCGAGCCTTGCTGGGAGAGGCCGACCAGGCTCCCCGTGGTGAAGTTGAGCGTGTCGTTCCCCGGCGGAAGCACGAGGGTGAACGACCCGTCGGCAGCGGTCAGGGTGGTCATGTGCGGGATCCCCCACTGGTCGAAGACCGTGACGCGAACACCCGGCGCGGCGGATCCGTCCGCGAGGCGGGCCGCTCCCAGGAGCGTTTGCCCGGGATAGTACTGGAGCATCGCCTCCCCTCCCTGGAAGTACCGGAAGGTGGAGGTGTTGGCGACGGCCCCCTTGGTATCGTTCGCCCGTTCGACCGCGTCGGGGAGGTTCGACGCGAGGCAGTTTGAGCGATTGTCGTCCGCCTTGGTGGGGCAATAGTAGGCCGTCCGATAGACCACCTGGAAGTGTTGGAGCATCCAGCCGGGCTCGATCGGGGAGCTCTGGAGGTTCGAGGAAAGCCCCGGGATACCGCCCCCGGCCTGGCCGATGTTCGTCCCGTTGTACCCGATGTACGTCCGGTAGATCATCGAGTGATAGAACGCCGAGAAATAATTGATATTGTACTGAACGGGAGAGACACCCGCCGGTACCTGGCCGAGCGGGTAGGAGTTCCCGTCCGAACCCAGTACGGTGACGTTGAAGAAGGTCGAGGGAAGTCCGGCGGCGTTGATGACCCGGCCCGTCAGGTCAGCGGGGGCGTAGAAGATCCCGGTGTCCTGTCCGCTGAACGGAAACAGGCGGCTGTCGGTCATGTCGTAGCGGATCGTCCAACCTGTGTACGCTTGCAGGTCGTCGTAGAGTTTCGAGACTCCCGTCAGCGTCAGTGAGGATCCGAGGAAGTAGGAGACGGCGAGGTACATCGCGTTGTCATCGGTGAGGGAGTTCGGGTTGACGGGGAGGTACCGGTTCGGGTTCGCGACCACGAGCCGGTAGTCGGCGCTCGTATTGGCCAGCAGAGGATGCAACTGACTGACGTTCACCCCGTCAGCGGTGAGGAGGGTGTTCACGGACGGGAGAAGGTACGTGTCGCCGCTCCTGCGCTGCTCCGCCTGGAGGAGCGTGGTGGCCAACACCCCGATCGCGTTCGACTCGTTCTGCGCGAGGAGGAACTGTCCCGCCGGGTCGATCCCGTTCTGGAAGTTGTCGGCGACGCTGGGGTGGTTCCCCTGATCGATCGCCTGGAATCCATAATCCCACCAACTGATGAACGCCGGACGATTCGGCGCGGGAGTATTCGTATCCTGCTGGGCGAGCCAATTGTACCCGGCGCTATCGTACTGATTGGGCGTATCGAGCGAAGTTCCCGCGGCCCCGAAGTAGGCGTTCGAGGCCCCGACCGTCGAGCTTGGCTGAAGCCAGGAAGGAAGCGAGGAGGCGACCTGCTGGGAGAGCTGAGACTTCGAGTTGCCCGGGATACCGGCATCGACCGAGATCCAGAGGTTGGGCAGGAGCAGGCCGAGGACGAGCGCGAAGACGAGTACGTGTCGGATCTTGAAGGCCCGACGGAAGGCGGAGAACTGGCTCCGTCGGTCCGACAGGGAGGCGACGGTCCGCCGGAGTTCGGGGAACCCGGCGATATCGAGCGCCCGCCGGAGCGCCTCCGCGGGGAGGAGCGCGAAGGCCGGCGAGCCGAGTAGGAAGAACTTCGCGGCCGAGATGGGCAGGTAGATCGACAGGATGGCGAAGACCAAGAACACGGCGATCCCTCTCGGGAACCGGCCCCGTGCCAACTGGAAGACAAAGAGCGCGAGGCCGACGAAGGCGAGGAAGAACGTGATGACGCCATACCCCACCACGAGCTGGTCGATGGACGGCGCCTGCGCTTCGGCGACGGTCGAGTAGATCAGATTCTTGACGAAGTATCCCTGCCCGGTCACGATACTCGTGAAGTAATCCGGGCTCAGCAGGGCGAGGCCCACGGCGGCGAGCGCGACGATCCCCGCCAGGATCGGGATGGAGACGACCCAGGGGGTGTCGCGCAGGAGGACGAAGGGTAGGAGGATTCCGAGGACGCCGAAGAAGAGCAGGAGGGGCAGACCGAACCAGATGGCGAACTGGCTCTGGGCGAGGTAGTACGGGATGGCCATCGGAAAGCCGACCAGCCCGACGATCCACGCGCAGACGTAGAGTCCGAACGAGTCCACCCGCCGGATCCGTTCGGCGACGAGGAGGATGAGCAGGGAAAGTGCGATGATCACGACGCCGTAGGTGTACCCCTGCCACGCGAGGGCGAGGGCGCCCACGCTCACTCCGGTGAACACGGCCCACTTGACGGCGGAACGTTCGGTACGGAGGAAGACCCGCAACCCCCCGTAGATCTGCTTCGGGTCCCGGAACGAGCCGACATACCTCGTACGACCGACGGTCTTCACCGTCCGGATCCACGAGTACAGTACGATCAGGATGAGGAAGGTGTAGAACGAGAGATAGTTCGCATACCCGAAGATGGAGGAGTTGATGCTCGCCGGAATGAAGGGGAAGATCATCGCCGCGATGAGGCCGGTCCGGCGAGAGCTGATCTCCTTCCCGACCAGATACACCGGGAACACGCTCATCGCCGCCCAGAGGGGTCCCTGCAGGTCGAGGAACCAGGCCCCGGCGACGACGGCGTTCCCTCCAAAGAACGGGGCGAAGACGAGCCCGAGGATCGCGTTCATCCAGTCGAACAGCGGTTCCCGCGGATTGATCGCCCCGAAGGGGAACTTCAGCATCTGGTCCTTGACCAGGTTCGTGTGGTTCAGTACGATGTACTGCATCACGCGGGAGTGGTAGAACGAGTCGGACCCCCCCGCGTAGGTGTAGAGGGCGCCCCACTGCTCGATGACGGGGTAGGTCCAGACGGTCCGGACGATGAACGCCGCGGCAAAGGCGCCCAGGAGGATGGCGACCGTCCAGACGTTACGACGCCACCAGCCTGAGCTCGACTCCATCGATCGCCGGCTCTCCTCGAACCGGCGGCGCGCGAGACCGAGGGGGTGTATTTATAGCCTCCCAACACGGCGGTCGCGGTGGCTCGCCGGAGGCTCGCGCCGGTCGCTAGGGGTCGGTCGCGCGGAACCGGTAGAAGTACCGGCCGTCCCCGATGTCGAACGACTCGAGACGAACCGCGGAGCCGATCTGAAGCTCGGTCCAAGGGCGCCCCTCGATCCGTCCGAACAGGCGCAAGGGAGCCCCGTCGAGGTCGACCAGCCCCACGGCGAACGGAACCTCGTCCTCCATTCCGAGCGGAGCCCCTCCGAGGACCGCGCTGAACGCGTAGACGTGGCCCACCTCCGGGAGGTCGACCCACTCGAGCTCTTCGGAATGGCACTGGGGGCACGCCGTTCTCGGCGGCCAGTGGAGGAGTCCGTCCTTCGGGCACCGCGTCGTCGAGACCCGGCCCTCCTTCAACCGGTCGAAGAATCGGGAGAGGCGGGTCTGGTCCGAAGACTCGAGCGGGAAGAAGTCGAGCAGGAAGGGACGCCGCTCCCTCGTACGAACCGGAGGCAACGGGGCCTCAGGAGGTGGCGGGACCGGGGCGGCCAGGATAGGTCCGGGTCGACGAGGTCGGGGCTCCGAGCTCATGCGGCGCTTCCTCCCTGGTAGATCATCACCGAATGGACGTTCGCGCTCCCCGACAGATTGTGGACGAGCGCCCACTCCGGGTCCGGAACGGTTCGCGCGGGCGGGGCCTTTCGGGCGAACTGACGGTAGACTTCGACCGCCTGGGCGATCCCGGTCGCCCCGAGTGGGTGGCCGCACCCGAGCAGTCCCCCCCGCGGGTTGACGACCACCTTTCCGCCGATATCCGCCTGCCCGTCCGCGACGAACGCGCCCCCCTGACCCGGGGGGCACCATCCGAACATCTCGTATTCGATGATCTCGGAAACCGTGAAGCAGTCGTGGACCTCGGCGAAATCGATCGCCTCAGGACCGACCCCGGCCCGGCCGAAGGCTTCGCGAGCGGCGTGCTTCAACCCTGTCCACTCCGTCAGCGAGCCGGCGTGGGCGAGGTTGTGGAAGTCCGAGTACTGTCCGGTCCCGCGAATCCACGCGGGGGTGTCGGTGTACTTCTTCGCACGGTCGGCGGCCACGAGGACGACCGCCGCCGCCCCGTCGGTCATGGACGAGCAGTCGCCGAGACGAAGGGGCGGTGCGACGATCGGGAGGCGGAGCAGTTTCTCTCGAGAGAACGTCTTCTCGTGGAACTGGGCCTCGGGGTTGGAATTCGCGAACCGGTGATTCTTCTCCGACACCGCCGCGAATTGATCCTCGGTGGTCCCGTATTCCAGCTGGTGCCGTTGGGCCACCATCGCGAAGAACGGGGGGGCGGTCGCCCCATGGGGCCCGTCCCAGGCCCGGTCCATCACGCACGCCATCGAGGTGTTGGCCTCCGCCATCGAGGGGAGGTTCATTTTCTCGACCCCCACGGCGACCGCTACATCCGAGAGTCCGGCGGCGATGGCGGCGTAGGCGGACCGGATCGCGGATTGACCTGACGCACAGGCCAGCTCGGTCCGCTGGATGATCCGATGGGGTCGCAGCCCCATTTGCTCGGCGGCGAGGGGCGCGACGTGGGACTGAAAGGCGAACCGTTCGGGCTCGGCGGCCCCGAGGAAGAGCGAGTCGACGTCCTCGGCCCGAAGTTCCGGCATCTCACGGAAGAGTCGGGCTCCGACTTCTTGGGCGAGCTCGGCCCACGTCGACGGGCGGACACCGAATTTCGTGGTCGTCCCGCCCACGAGAGCGACGTCGCGTACGTTCATGCGGCCGCCCCCCGGATCGCCGCGGCGACGCGGTCCCCGGCCTCGGAGGTGGTGGCGTGGCCCCCCTGGTCGTACGTCCCGGCCCCTCCGTGACTCAGGACCGTGCCGAGCGTTCGCTCGAGTCGGTCGGCCTGGGTGAGGAGGCGCGCATCGTGATGACGCTCTCCGAGCCAACGAAGCATCTGTTCGACCGCGAAGAAGGTCGCGAACGGATTGACCTGGTTCTTGCCGGCATACTTGGGAGCGGAGCCGTGGACCGGCTCGAACATGGCGTGTTCGGCCCCGATATTCCCTCCGGAGGCGAACCCCATCCCCCCTTGCAGGACCGAGGCGAGGTCCGTGACGATGTCGCCCATCATGTTGGTCGTGACGGCCACGTTGTACCGCTCCGGATTCCGGACGAGCCACTGCGTGAAGGCGTCCACGTAAGCGTAGTCCTTCTCGATCTCGGGATACTCGCGAGCGATCCGGTCGAACGTTTCCCGAAAGAACCGGCACCCTTCCATGACGTTCGACTTGTCGATGCAGGTCAGGCGCTTGACCCCGTCCTCCGGCGCTCCCCGGGGACGGGCTCGGGCGAGCTCGAAGGCGTACCGGATGACCCGCTCCGACCCCTTCTTCGTGATGATCCGGGAGTCGATCGCGACCTCGGTCTCCCCTCCCCGCCGAAGCCGTCCCCGGGCGGGGGTGTAGAGGTCCTCGGTGTTCTCGCGGACGATGACCATGTCGACGTGCTTCGGGGACCAGACCTCGCGATACGCCCCACTGATCCGGTGGAGCACCCCCGGGTAGAGCCGGCACGGCCGGACGTTGGCGAACAGGTCGAGCCCCTCGCGCAGTCCGAGCACGAGGGCCCGGCCCGCGATGTCCCCGTTCGGGAGCGTCGCTCCCGGCCAACCGACCGCACCGAGCAGGATGGCGTCCGCCGATCTCGAAGCCGCCTCGGCGTCCGGCTCCCATTCCCGGCCGGTCTTGAGGTAGTACTGGCCGCCCCCCGGGTACTCGGAGGCGTGCCAGGGCGCGGGCCCTCCCTCGGCGAGAGCGTTCAGGACCTTTCGGCCCTCCCGCACCACTTCCGGGCCGGTCCCGTCCCCCGGGAAGATGGCGATCTCGTACCCCGCGTCTTTCATGCGGTCCCCGCGGCGGCCTTCCGGGCCAGAAGTTCCGCGCGGACCTTTTCCACCAGCCCCCCCGCCTCGAGGAGGTCGAGCAGATGCGGGGGGAGCGGTGGGAAGGTCACGAACGCACCGGTCCGAAGATTCGTGATCCGGCCCGACCGCATCTCGATCCGAGCGGTGTCGCCCTTCTCGAAGATCTTGCGGACTCCCCGGACCTCGATGGTCGGGATCCCGAGGTTGATCGCGTTCCGGTAGAAGATCCGTGCGAACGAATCGGCCACCACGGCACCGACTCCGATAGCCCGCATCGCCTGGGGGGCATGTTCCCGGCTCGAACCGCAGGCGAAGTTCTCGTCCGCGACGATGATGTCGCCCTCGCGGGCCTCCTTCGCGAATTCGGGGAGAGCGATCTCGAAGACGTGCTTCTTGAGTTCGTTCGGGTCGATGATCGTCAGGTACTTCCCGGAGATGATCCCGTCGGTATCGACGTCCGCCCCCAGTACCCAGACGCGGCCCTCGATCACGTCCTTCATGGGCCCTCCTACATCAGGTCCCGCGGGTCGGTGAGCTCACCGCGGATGGCCGCCGCTACGGTGGCCGCCGGGGAGAGGAGGTAGATGCGGGCCTCCTTGGCCCCCATCCGTCCGGGGAAGTTGCGGTTCGAGGAGGACGCACAGACCTCGTCCGGCGCTAGGATGCCCATGTTCCCCCCGAAGCAGGCCGAGCAGCTCGAGTTGGTAAAGACGGCCCCGGCGTTCGTGAAGGTCTCGATGATCCCTTCCGCGAGGCACTGTTGGTAGATCTTCGTGGACGCCGGCGAAACGATGAATCGGACGCCGGGCGCGACCTTGTGGCCCTTCATCATCGCCGCCCCTTCCCTCAGGTCTTCGATCCGGGCGTTCGTGCAGGACCCGAGGAAGACCTGGTCGACCTTGACGTGCTCCCGCACGACGTCCGGCAACGGGCGCACATTATCCGGAGAGTAGGGGCAGGCCACCATCGGCGGCATCTCCCCGACGTCGATGTCGATGACGCGTTCGTAGGCCGCGTCCGGGTCCGGGCGCAGCGGATGCATGGCGTGCTTCGCGATAGGCCGGAGGTAGTCGAAGGTCTTCTCGTCGGGGGCGACCATGCCCGCCTTCGCTCCCATCTCGGTCGTCATGTTGCAGATCGTGAACCGCTCGGGCATGGAGAGCGCCTCGATGGTCGGACCGCTGAACTCGACCGCCTTGTACGTCGCGCCGGTCGTCTTGACCTCGCCCAGAATCCGGAGGATGAGGTCCTTCGCCGTGACGCCGCGGCCGAACTGTCCGCGGACGCGGATGTGGAGCGTGGGCGGTACCTTGAGCCAGAGTCGTCCCAGGGCGAGGACGGCCGCCATCTCCGTGGGCCCGATGCCGGCGGCGACGGCCCCCATCGCCCCGAGCATGTTGGTATGCGAGTCGGTCCCGACGGCCAGGTCGCCCGGGACGACCCAGCCGTTCTCGGCCAGGATCTGGTGGCAGATCCCGTGGTTTCCCACGTCGTAGAAATGCGGCAAATGGGTCTCCGCCGCGAACTTGCGCAGGATCCGATGCAGGACCGCCGCTCCTTCGGTCGAGGCGGGAACCCAGTGGTCGATCGCGATCACGACGCGGTCCGGATCCCAGACGGTCTCGGCGCCCATCTGATGGAACGGGAGGACGGTCTGGGCCCCCTGTTCGTGCATCATCGCGAGGTCGACCGTGCCGTCGACGATCTGGCCCGGGACGACACGGTCGAGGCCGCCGGCCCGTGCCAGGATCTTCTCGGCGAGGGTCATCCCGTGTCCGTTCGAACTCGTCATGCGCTCACCGGCCGGATCCCTACCGCTTCCACCATCGTCCAAAATTCCTCATCCGACAGTCCCGGCCGTACGAACAAGCGGCGGTACTCCATGAGGAACCGGCGGAGGTCCGTTTTGGAGCGGGCCTCGGTCTCGGCCTTCACGTGCTGCAGGAGCTCGACCAGGAGGGGGTCGCTCGCCGTCAAGCCCCGCTCTTTGAGCTTTTCGACGACCGCGGTCTTTCCGGTATGCTTACCGAGGATCATGTGCCGCTCGCGCCCGACCACCTCGGGTTGGAGCGGCTCGTAGGTGAGCGTGTGGGCGAGGATCCCGTGCGTGTGGATCCCGGCCTCATGGGAGAAGGCGTTGTAGCCGACGAGCGCCTTGTTGGCCGCGACCGGGACTCCCGAGAGCTCCTCCACCAGTTGGGAGAGCTCGAAGAGTTTCTCTGTCTTGATCCCCGTGTGGACCCCGTAGAGGGCCTCGAGACAGAGGACGACCTCCTCCAAGGAAGCGTTTCCCGCGCGCTCTCCGAGTCCGTTGACGCAGACATGAGGGGCCGTCGCACCGCACTCCATCGCGGTCAGGGTGTTGGCGGTGGCGAGGCCAAAGTCATTGTGACAGTGCACCGAAAGGTCGCGGGGTTCGACCCTCCGACAGAACTCCTCCAGGTACCAACGAAACGTCAAAGGGGTCATGATCCCGACGGTGTCCGAAACGACCAGTCGGTCGGCCCCGGCGGCCTGAACCTCCCGATAGAGTCGTTCCACGAAATCGAATGGGGCTCGGACCGTGTCCTCCGTGACGAACGCCACGTGGAGTCCGGCGTCCTTGGCTTGCCGAACGGTCTTCAGACTCGCGGCGAGCACCTCCTCCTGGGTCATTTTCAGCTTGTACTGGAGATGGACATTGCTGGCCGCGACGAAGATCGCGATATGCGATGCGCCACTCTTGATCACCGCGTCGACATCGTCCGGCACGGTCCGCGCCGCGGCCAGGACCTTTGCCTTCAGACCCGCGTGGGCAAGGAGGTCGACGGCTCGGGCCTCCTTTTCGGAGACCACCGGGATTCCCGCGTTGAGTACCGATACCCCGATGTCCGACAGGAGCTCGGCGATCTGGAGCTTTTCCTCTGGGGAAAAATGGACTCCCGGGGTCTGTTCGCCGTCTCGAAGCGTTTCGTCCCACAGGACGGGGGACTCGACGAGGTGGCGAGTGCCCGAGGTACGGGAATGGTAGTCCTCGACGAGGGTGGCGTCCACCATCGACGCTTCCACCCGTCGAGCCGAATTAACCTTTGGCGCGCGCCGGGTCCGGTCCTTCGAAGGTCGGGTGCGGTTTCGGCAACCTTGTCGTCAGTACTTAAATACCGTCCGGTGCTGAAACGCATTGTAGGTCGATTTCGACGGCCGTTCGAGGAACTAGATGACCACGCCCGCCGCCAGAACCACTCCGCTCGTCGAGACTTCGTCGCCCGGCGCCGGACCCGTCGCACCTCAACTGACCGACGTGAGCGTGATGATCGGCGGTCAGGGCGGGGACGGGACGTTGACGGTCTCGGACCTGCTGGGCCGGTACTTCCGGAAGCGGGGGCTTTACGTCTACCTTTCCCGGAACGTCCTCTCCCGGATCCGGGGCGGACACGCGGACGCGTCCGTGCGGGGGAGCCAGGCCGCGGTGGCGGCCGTCAAGACCGAGGTCGACGTTCTCGTGGCGTTCGACAAGGAAGCGGTCGACATCGGCAAGGCGGAACTCGCGCCCCACGGGTACATACTCTACGACTCCACGACGTTCCAGGTCGACCTTCCGAACGCGACCGGTTTCCCGTTCGCTACCCTGGTCGGTGGGCCGCTCGGCCAACCGATCTTCAAGAACACCGCCGCGTATGGCGCGCTCAGCGTCATCTTCGGCTTCGACGCGGTCGAAACACGGGCGGTCATCGAGGACCGGTTCAAACGCCGGGGCGGGGAGGCCCTCGAGAAGAACCTGAAGGCGCTCGAGATCGGGCGGAAGGCCGCTCTCGAGACGCCCGGCCTCGCCGACCGGTTCTCCATCGCCGACGGAGACGCGCATGACTTCATCATGACCACGGGAAACCTGGCCGCCGCGATGGGGTTCGTGGTCGGCGGGGGCCGGTTCTTCGCGGGATACCCCATCACGCCGGCGACCGAGATCATGGAGCACCTGCAGAAGTATCTCCCGGCGTTCGGCGGCGTCGTCCGTCAGGCCGAGGACGAGCTCGCCGCGGTGAACATGATCATCGGTGCGGCGTACGCGGGGGCCCGCGTCATGACGTCGACGAGCGGGCCGGGCCTCTCCCTCATGACCGAAGGGATCGGACACGCGGGGGCCGCCGAGATCCCCATCGTCGTCGCGGATTGTCAGCGGGTCGGCCCGTCGACCGGACAACCGACCCGTCACGAGCAGTCGGACCTCTCCCATCTCGCCAACCTGGGCCACGGTGAGTTCCCCCGATTCATCATCGCCCCCGGGACCCCCGAGGAGTGTTTCCTCCTCACCGCGGAGGCGCTCAACCTCGCCGAACGGTGGCGCCTCCCCGTGATCCTTCTCTTGGACGAGGCGCTCTGCCAGAACGCGACCACCAGTCGGCGCTTCGAGTTGGAGAAGGTGCGCGTCGACCGGGGCGAACGACTTTCGGGGGAGGCCGTGGCCGCGCTCACCCAGTACAAGGCGTACGCCTTCACCGATTCCGGTCGGTCCCCCTACGCGCCACCGGGCACTCCCGGTGTCTGGGCCGAGATCACCGGTAACGAGCACGACGAGTGGGGCCACGTTACCGTGAACCCGGCGAACCGGGTCCGCATGATGAAGAAGCGGATGGAAAAGATGGTCAAGGCACGCGATGAGCTGCCGACGGCCAACCTCTTTGGTCCCCCCGATGCCAAGGTCGGGATCATCGCCTACGGGAGCACGACCGGGCCCGTGCGCGAGGCCCAGGGGCTGCTCTCCGCGCGGGGGCAGTCCACGAAGTTCCTGCAACCCCGGACCCTGTATCCGGTCCCGGTCCACGAGATCGACCCCTTCCTCCAGTCCGTGGACGTGTGCTACGTGGTCGAGCACAACTACACCGGCCAGTTCGCCCGGCTCCTTCGAGAGACGATGCCCTGGCACTTCCAGAAGCTGCGGTCGATCACCAAGTACGATGGGGCGAACTTCCGCGCCCCGCAGATCATCGCCCAGATCAAGGAGGTCGCCTAGGATGGTGGAGTCGGCGAAACCCGTCCCGCCCATCTGGTGCCCGGGGTGCGGGGACTTCGGGGTTCTCGCGGCGCTCAAGAAGGCCGCCGCCGAGATGAAAGTACCGACCCACGACCTCGTCCTGGTCGGAGGGATCGGTTGCTCCGGATCGATCCACAACTTCCTCGAGATCAACGGGATCCACGCCCTCCACGGCCGACTGCTCGCTCAGGCGGTCGGGGTGAAGCTCTCCAACCCCCACCTCACGGTGGTCGCGGCCGGAGGCGACGGCGACGGGTACGCGATCGGGATGGGACATTTCATGCACGCGTTCAAGAAGAACGCGTCCATCATCTACATCGCCATGAACAACGAGACCTACGGGCTCACGAAGGGCCAGGCCTCGCCGACGAGCCAGATCGGGTTCGAGGGGAACATCGAGCGCCCGTTCGACGCCATCCTGACCGCCCTCTCCATCCCGGCCCCGAACCTCATCGCCCGCACGTTCTCGGGGGACCCCAAGACGATGATCCAGGTGCTGGTCGAAGCGCTGAAGTTCACCACCGAGGGCCGGGGGTTCGCCTTCATCGAGGACCTCTCGCCGTGCGTCACCTACAACGACACGTACAAGCTCTGGCGCGAGAAGGTGCTCGACGTCTCGAAGTCGCCGGGGTATGACCCGACCGACCGCAAGGCGATGTTCCGGATCTGCCTCGAGACCATGGAGGCCGGCCGGATCCCGATCGGGGTCATGCACCGACCCAAGGAGCCTGCCCAGGAGGGCCTCGAGATGAAGCTCCTGGGAGACGCCGCCGGTCCGGCGCGCTCGGAGATTGCGATCGCGCCCAACCTCGGCGCCTACCAGAAGCTGCTCGCCGGGCTCGCCTGACCGGCGCGAAGGGGCGGGTTCACCGTCCGCGCGGAGGGCGGGACGATGTGGGTCGGGGTGGACGACACCGACAGTCCCGTCGGGGGCTGTACGACCTATGTGCTCACGGAGATCGTGGCCCTCGCCCGGGACCAGGGAATCGACCTCCTCGGTGACCCCCGACTCGTCCGCCTGAACCCGAACATCCCGTGGAAGACGCGCGGCAACGCGGCCTTGTCCGCTCGGTTCGGACACGGCCACGGGGCCCGGACCCGCGTGGGGGAGATCGACGGGAGACCGGTATGGTCGTTCCGCCGCGGGCGACCTCTCTCCGTTCCCGAGAAGGCGGCGTTCCTCGAGGACGCCTGGGGAGTCGTCCGACGCGCGGCCGAAGGGGGGGATCCCGCCAGTGACCCGGCGCTGGTCGCGCTCGAGCGGCGACCCGGGGCCGCGGCCTACTGGCAGGCCGTTCGCGAGGAGGTGGACCCGGAGGAGGTCCGCCGCGCTTTGGAACTGGGGGCGGCCTGGGTTCGCTGGCAAGGAACCCCCCGGGGTTTGGTTGGAGCCCGAGCGTCGATCGCTTGGGCCGGCGGCCACCCGACCTGGGAGGTCATCGCCTACCGGCAGCGACCCCGTTGGGGAACGCCCCGGGAAGTGAATGGCCGTTCCGTCCGGTCGGCCCAGCGCGACTACCCGAATCTGTTCCTCTGCTTTGACCCCCGAACCCGACGTATCCTAGTGGCACCCCACACCGCCTGTCCCATCCTCTTCGGACTCCGTGCCACGGATCCAGAATCCCCCCTCCGGGCCCTGCGCAGGATCCGCTCGGAACCGGTCGATCGCTGGATCCGATTCCGGACGAATCAGGGGAGCGGTGACCACTTGGTCGGTCGCCCCACGACCCCCTGGCCCGCCTGGACCTCGGGGACCGTCCGGGGCCAGGTGGTGGGTCCTCCCGTGGTACAACCGGGCGGGCACGTGCGATTCGAAGTCGCGGATCGGGCCGGAGCGCCACTCTCGTGCGTCGCGTTCGAGCCGACCAAGACGCTGCCCCGGATCGCACGAGCGCTCACCGGCGGCGATCAGGTTCGGGTGTGGGGGAGCCGCGGCACGGAAGGAACCCTTCGGCTCGAGGGGATCGAGGTCGTCCGATGGGCGGCCTCCTTCGCGCGCCGAACCCCGCCCCGATGTCCGAGATGTCATCGACGAGCCGTGTCGGCGGGAAGGGTCCGCGGCTTCCGGTGCCGATCCTGTCGGACCCGGCTCCCCCCCGAGGCCGCCCAGCCGGTGCTTCGCCCCCCGCCCTTTCCGGTGGGGACGTACCACCCGACGCCCTCCGCCCGGCGACATCTGGCGCCCCGGGCCCCCGAATCCTAGCGCCGTTTCGGGGTCCGAGGCTTTTTGAGGGGCTACCCGCCTCTATACTCGGCGGGAGGCGGTCATGAGCGGTTTGGCCCGTCCACCCCTTCCATTGGGAGCCGCCGGTCTCCGGCCCGGTCGGACCCGAATGCGGGACCTCGTATGACCCCTCTCCAATTGCTCCTCTGCCCGGCCTGCGGTACGGCCGTCCCGGGAGAGGTCGACTCGTGCCCGAAGTGCCATCTTTCCGGTCAACTCTTTGACGCGGTACGGGAGGCGGCCGGCCCCCTGTCCGCTTCGGACCCCGCGTCCCTGAAGACGATCGGGGAGATCCTGGCGGCCGTGGACCTCGCCGGACCGGCCCCGCCGACGACCACCACCCCCACCGGCCTCCTCGGAAGGTCCGGCCGATTCCCACCGCTCCCGCGCGCCCCTCCCGTTTCGGACGACGACGAGATGATCGCCCCGGTGGCCCTCGACGAGCTCCGGGAGTTACCGAGTCTGCCCGCCGGGCCGAGCGAAGTGGAACTCGAGCGTCGGATCCAGGAGTACTTCCATCTCGGCCGGCGGCTCGGACTCGATTTCTCGGATTTCGAGAGTCGGCAGCACGCGGCGGACCTCGTGGCCGACCTCCCGTCGCTCGAGACGCTCGCCCGGGAGATGTTCGTGCATATCGTGAGCTCGCTCGCCGAGGAGTTCGAGGTCATCATCGGACGGCGGAACGAGCTCTCGGCCTTCGTTCCGACCCCGAGCGCCGACGTCGAGCTCGACGCGATCCGACGATCGATGGCGCAGGGCGACCTCTCCGGGGCTCAGCGCCGGATGTCGCACGTCCGCGACGAGCTCCAGCGGGCCGAGGAGGAATGGGAGGTCGGGAAGATCCTCGTGACCGAGGCCGAGATGCTCGCGACCACCGTCCGCGAGCTCGGAGGCGACCCGAGCCCGGCGCTCGGACCCCTCGAGGAGGGCCGGAAGATGATCCGCTCCGGGCGGCGCAGCGAGGGCGAGCGCCTGCTCGCCCGGGGAGCGGTCGCGCTCTGGGCGGTCCTCGAACCCCGCCTGGTGGAAGACCTCCGCCGGTTGAAGGACCGGCTGGCCGAGCTCCGCTCCGCCGGGATCGACATCGGGCCGGCGGTCGAGGAGCTCCGGGCGGTGATGACCGAATTGCGCCAGCGGAATTTTGTCGGGACGATCGTCGCCTACCGGCGGGCGCGAGAGTTCGTCGAACAACACCGGGCTCCCGGCGAGGAGACCGGCCCGCTCCTCGAGGTCCCCGTGTCGGCCCGCCCGTTCAGTTCGACCTGACGAGGAACCGCTAGCGCTTCGGCGGCACGGCGTACTGCCAGGCCGGCCGGGCCGGAGGAGGGGGTCGCCGGGTCGCGAGGATCCCGATCACCAGCGCCAGGGTGAGCGCGAGGATCCCGAACCCCGCGGCGACTTCCCAGGCCAGGTTGGAGTTCGTCCCCGAACCGGGACCGGTGTTGTTCGCGAGCGGGACGAGGACCACCAGGACCGTGGTGGTCCCACCCCCCTGGATCGTGACGTTGTTGAAGTACGGGTGGTAGCCGGAGGCGGTGGCCTCGACCGAGTGGAGTCCGGCGGGAAGGGACACGGAAAGGTTGCTCCCCGAGGAGTTGCTGACGAGCTGGCTGTCGATCCACACCTGGGCGCCGACCGGGTTGAATTGCAGGTAGAGCTGACCCGGGGCCCCGACTTCCGAGAACGCCAAGGTGATGGTCGTGTTGCTGGTCAAGTTGAGCGAGCCCTCCATCGGGTCGGCGGTGTACCCCGCGGGGGGACTCACCGTGAAGTTGTAGGGCCCGGTCGCGAAGAGCTCGGCGGGGAATTGCGCCACGTTCCCGAGCTCGATGAACCCTCCCCACTGGGGGTTCGAGATGGTGATGGCCCAGAAGCTCCCGATCGGGAAGTTCACCGTGTGGAACGTGAGCGAGTAGATCCGGTAGAACGTGAGATTGTCGGTGACGTTGACGGACCCCACTTGGAGGTACTGGGTGTTGGGGATCCCGTAGGAGCCGTTCAGCGTGTTCGCGATGAGGAAGTACTGCCCGGAAGGCCACTTCTCGGTCAACACCGTACCGGTCGACGTGTTGTAGGCCACGCCCGTAGAGGTGTACACCCCGACGTGCCAGGACGTGCCCGCCGGAAGGCCCGACTCTTGGAACGTCACGGTGAACAGGGGGCCCGGTACGACCGGGTGCTCGTCCCCGCCGAGGGCGATGCGACCGCTCGAGTTGTACGGAAGGACCCAGTACGGGTCGTTCGACGTCCCGTAGTCCCACCAGTAGTTTCCGCCCAGCTCGTCGCCGCCCGCGATATTGAGTCCCGAGCGGGGGGTCACGTTCCAGAGCGAGTCGAACGGTAGTCGGGGAGCGAGGCCCGTGTACGGGTCGAGGGTCGGCGAGTAGGCGGTGTGGAAGTCGCCGATGAGGTTGTTGTAGAGGAGGTCGCCGCACCGGCACCCGGCTCCGGGGGCACGACCATCCCCGAAATCGGCGTCGAACACGCCGTTGGATCCGTGGACGGCGCCGGAGATGGAGCCGGCGTTCGCGGCGAGCGGGATGTACTGGAGGAAGGTGTTGTTCTCGACCGAATTGTTCTCCCCGCCGTACAGGTACAGCGCCCCGCCTCCGGTGAGGAATGTGTTGCCGACCACCGAACTCGCGGACGTGTTCCAAAAGACGACGGAATACTGCGGCGCGCTCGGTCCGAAATAGGCCGAGTCGAACCAC
This sequence comes from Thermoplasmata archaeon, assembly GCA_022749935.1. GTDB lineage: Archaea > Thermoplasmatota > Thermoplasmata > Lutacidiplasmatales > UBA184 > Lutacidiplasma. The sequence goes on from JAKIWQ010000005.1 coordinate 37,237, forward strand.
CAGCCGCCGATCGCGGCTCCTCCCGCGAGGGTGACGTTGGTGTCGTCGTAGAAGAACAGGCCGAGGTCGTTGGTGGCCGGGGTTCCGAAGCGGGCGGTCGCGTTCGCGAGCCACGGAGGGGTGGTCACCTCGAGCGATGGGGGTGAGGACACCACGACGTTCTGGACGTTCCAGAGGAAGATCCCCGGGAAGACCGGGAAAAGGAAGTCGTTGAACTCACCGAACCAGGGGAACGAAACCCCGGGGCCCCGCCCGGTTTCGCCCAGCGGACCGAACTCGTTGCCGTAGAGCGTGCACGCCCCGCCGCCACAACTGGAAGAAATGTTCGAGAGGTCGCTGGCCCCGAACGCCCACAGGGGAGTGTAGACCCCCAGGGCGGGGGCCCCCGTGAGCGTCACATTCAGGAACGCTCCCGCGAGGGTCAACACGGTGGTCGAGCGAATGGGAGCATATTCGGACGCGACCGACCAGATGGAATACGTTCCCGGCGGCAGGAGATACGTGGACCCACCCGGCGCCCATCCGAACTCGCTGAGGGGAGGAGCGGAGCCGACGCCGATGAAGGTGAACCCGTTCGAAGGCGCCATTCGGTAGTGAAGGACCGCCTGACCGACCGAGCTCGGCGTCACATTCCATGCCCCGAACAGGAGAGAGGGCCCCTGGCCGAGGTGGATCGCGGGTCCGGAGGTACCTCCGAGTCCGAGGTCCCCGTGGGTCGTCCAACTGGTCGTGAGCCCCGCGGAGGTCTCGCCCGTCTCGGCGCCGGCGTTGTACGCCGAGGGAACGACCTGGAAGCGGCTGCTAGTCGACGACCAATAGTAGAGGTCGAGGGCGGCGGAGGCGTTGAGCGCGTCAAAATTGCTCCCTCCCCCGGGGCCGACCACGTCCATTTCAAAATCATCCGGCAACCCCAACGCGTTGTAGATCGTGCCGTCCGCACGGTACACCGGGGAGGGAGGCACCCCGCCCCCGCCGCCTATCGGAGTTGAGTTGAACTGGACGTAGTCGTAGGAACCCGAGAGGGTTTTCGTCGCGTTCGCGAGGGTGTAGTTGAAGTAGACGAAGTCCGCCCCGGGCCCGGCCGCCGAGTTGAGGAACAGGGTGAGAGTGAACGGGTATCCCATCGTCAGGACCGGGCCGAGGGCGTAGTAGAACGTGGTACCGACCTGGGTCCCGTTCGGACCGTGCGCCGCGATCGCGTTCGTGGAGAGCGCGCCGGACGACCCGGAGAAGTTCCATACGTTGTCGACGAACGCGAGCTGATGGGAGAACGTGGAGTACTCCATGACGTTCTGGGTCCAGAACTGGTAGGACGTGTTGCCCAGCAGCGTCACGTTCGTGAGCACGGCGTTGAGCTGGACGCCGTACGCGTCGGGCGCCCCGGAATCCGGGGATACCCCGGAGAAGGCCGTGGGGGCGAAGGTTCCGGCCACCCGGGAGGTGTTGAGCACCGTGCCCACCAGCGTTCCCGACTCGTTCACGATCCCGAGGTCCGCGACTCCGATCGGTGCGGGAGAGGTCGGATAGGTCGGCTGGATGTGACCGTTGACCAGCCCGCTTCCCAGGTGCCCGTTGAGGTTGGGCAGGAAGGCATCCCGCAACGGGACCCCCAAGGATTCGATCGATCGAGCCAACCGGGCCGTGGCCCCGACGGGGGATCCGGTACCGATCGGGGAGGAGGGGGTCAGTCCGTTCGGGGCCTGAGGTGGCCCCCCCGCGGGTTCCGCGGAGGGCAGGTGCCCCCGGGCCGGGGGGGCCAAAAGAGGGTGCGCCCCGGGGCTTCCGTCCGGGCCCCGAGCACCCGCCGCAGGGAGCGAGAGGTTTCCGAGAAGTCCGATCGAGGCTACCACCATTAGGGCAACGACGAGGACGGGGCGAGCCAGAACGCCCACACCGCGCGACACGTGAACTCCCAGCGTGGACGCAGTTGATACCTCTTGGGGCGGCAAGGCCCTACCTGGCGGAGGGCGCCTGGGGGTGGCCCGAGCGACCACCGGGTCGAGCAGTTCATAAGAGCGAAGGCACGCTGCCCCGGCTGTGCCGTTCACCGCGCTCCGGGGATTCCGGGACTATCCCCCTCCCGAAGCCGGAGCCCGGTCGGAGATCCGTCGCCGCATGCGCGCCGCAGCCCGTCGGGCGGGGTACTCCGAGCTCGAGGGCCCCTGCGTGGAGAGCTTCGAGCTCTACCAGACCAAGAGTGGCGAGGGCATCGCGGCCGAGACCTGGCTCTTTCGGGACAAGGGCGAGCGTCCCGTGGCGCTAGTACCGGAGACCACCCCCTCGTTGGCCCGGATCTTTGTCGACCGGGCGAAATCGGAACCCCTCCCGGTCAAGTGGTTCACCATTTCGAAGATATGGCGGTACGAGGAGCCTCAGGCCGGGCGGACCCGCGAGTTCCTCCAGTTCAATCTCGACATCCTGGGAGTGCCGGGCGTGGAGGCCGAGGCCGACCTCCTCTCCACCGCGGCTCTCGTGCTCGACGAGGTCGGGGCCGGTGGCCTCTACGCGTTTCGGCTCAACGACCGGGCCCTCGCGGAAGGGATCGGTCTGTTGTTCGGCGCCCAGGACGTCGGGAGATTCTTTCGTGCGGTCGACCGCTTCCACAAGATCCCGCCCGCCGAGTTCGAGGGCGAGGTGGCCCAGGCCGGCGTCTCCCCGGACGCGGCCGCCGAACTCGCCGTTCTATTTTCAAAGGCGGGCGCTGGCGTGCCACCGGCGGAGGTCGAGCGGTTCCTCCAGGAGATCGAGGGTCGGGGCCTCGCCGAGGCGGGTCGGGCCGGGATCGTCCGCCTCCGCCGCCTCTTCTCGCTCCTCGAGCGGGCCCGTCTGGGGGACCGGGTGGTCTATGACCCCACCGTGGTGCGGGGGCTCGCGTACTACACCTCCACCGTCTTCGAGGCGTATTCCCGTTCCGGGGATGGACGAGCCCTTTTCGGAGGGGGACGGTACGACCATCTGATCGAGCTGTTCGAGGGGCCGGCGACGCCGGCGGCCGGCCTCGCGATCGGAGACCAGACGCTCGAACTCCTCCTCAAGGGCGCGGGCCGATGGCCCGATGGGGAGCCGCCCCTCGACAGCTATGTCGTCGTCAACGACCCCGAGCGCATCCCGGACGCCATCGAGCTCGTCCAGGAACTCCGCCACGCGGGGACCAGCGCGGACTGCGACCTGCTCGGCCGCTCGATGTCCCGTCAGCTCAGGGAGGCCGCACGGCGCCGGGCCCGTCGCGCGCTGATCCTGGGGCTGAAGGAGGCCGGGCCAGGTGCGATCGTCGAGCGTGATCTGACGACGGGTGTCCAGCGTGAGATCCCGCGGAAGGGGGCGGCACGACCGGGGTGATCCCCTCGAGCGTGTCCCCATCCCACAGGAGGATGCCCGGTGGGGACTCCGCCCCCTCCACGTACCCGTACCAGTAGACCACGCCCCCCTCGCCGAACATCTCGGTGTAGGGGGCCAACTGGCGTCGGAGGTTCTTGCGCAACTCGACGTCGTCCCCGAAGTTGGCCTTGGACTCGATCCACGTCAATTTCCGGCCGTTGAGGAGGATGGGCTCGTCCAGGAGCGCGTCGGGGGTCTTCGCGAACTTTCCGCGGAGGTCTTTTTCGGTCCGGTACCCGATCCCGTGCTTCTCCAACCAGGCTTGTAGCCGGTCCTCCCCCTTCCTCCCGCGTTCGCGTTGGAGCTCCATCCCCTCCGGGGAGTAGATGCGGTCCGCCGCGAGGAGCTCCTCGACCTCCTGGCGGATTCGCTGATCCGGCGCCGTCTCGGGGTGGAGGAAGGTCTGCCACACCTTCTTCCGCGGGATGCCGAGCTCACCGAGCATCTGCTGGCCCATGAGGACCGGAGGGAATCGCCACTCCTGGGCGATGTCGCGGATCGACCGACCCCGCTTCCACTCGGAAACGAGCCGGGGGATCTGGCGGCGGACCACGTAGAAACGCCGGGTCGCGTCCCGAGTGACTCGGTGCGTGTGGATGACGAACAGCAGTTCCGGGTCCCAGTGTTCGTCGTGGGCGATCCGGTCGACGTCGGTCGATGTGACGAGGCTATCGTAGAGGCGCTGGTAGGTCGCTCGATCCATGGAAGAGGGGGAGATATCGGAGGATTCTCGGGGCCGGTCAGGGGGAAGGCGCGGATAGCGTTACTCTCTCCAATCCAGTCCCACCGTGCGGAGGCCGACCTTCGCCACGGGCGGCAGCCGCCGCTTGTGGCGGCTCGTCGCGACCCGTTCGAGCACGCGCCGGACGGTTTCCAGGGATATCCCGCTCCGCTCGGCGATCTCCTCCGCGCGCAGCAACTGTTCGAGACCGTGGAGGATACGGTCGAGGTCTTGGTAGGAGCTCCCGAGTTCGCCCTCGTCGGTCTGGCCCTCCCAGAAACCGGCGGTCGGGGGACGGTCCAGGATCGGCCCCGGGAGCCCGAGCTCGGCGGCCAGGGCTCGGACCTCGGTTTTGTACAGGTCGCCGATGGGGAGGAGGTCCGTCCCCCCGTCCCCGTACTTCGTGAAGTAGCCGAGGAGGAGCTCGGATTTGTTCCCGGTCCCGAGCACGAGGCGATGGGTCTCGCGGGCGACTGTGTACAGTACGACCATCCGGAGTCGCGCCACGGCGTTCCCGAGGGTCACCCGGTCCGTGACCTCGGGCACCAGAGCCCGGAACCGTTGGTCCATCTCCTCGACCGACAGCGTGCGGTGGGCGATCCCGAGCCGGTCCGCATACCCTTCTGTCTCCTGCCGGAGGGAGTCGGAGAACCCCGCGGCCGGCAGCAGGATCCCGAGGACCCGGTCGGCCCCGAGGGCGTCGCGGGCAAGGCGGGCGCAGAGCGCGCTGTCGATCCCCCCGGAGAGGCCCACCACGACTCCCTCCGCCGCCGGAGGCAGGGCGTGGGCCCGGAGGAATTGATGGATGGTGGATTCCGCGTGCTTCGGAAGATGGGGGGTGAGGTCCTTCACGCTTCGACCCCGAGCGGTTCGAGCGTTCGGGAGATCTCCCACTCGGTCCGGCAGGCGCAATCCAGTTCGTCGAGGAGGCCGAACTCCTGGTGGAGGGAGGCGAACTCGATCGCCTCGAGCACCCGGGCGTCACACTTCCCGCAGTTGTGGGGTCCTCGGGCGAGTCCCCCCGCCGTCGGGAACGAGACCAGCCGAGTCGGGCCGCGTCGCGACGCGCCCTCTTTCAACGCTTCCACGACCGACCAGAGCCAGGGCGGCCGGTATCGGCCCCGTCGGTACAGCCATTCGACGACGGTCCCGTTCTGGATGTGGACCGGATTGACGGAGAGGGCGTCGAACCGGGGCGCCGCCTCCTCGATCGACCGCACGACGTCCCGGATCGACTCCGACTCCGTGAGGTACGGGGGTTTGAGGAGAAGATAGGCCTTCGCGCGAAGGCCGAGGGCCCGAACCCGGTCTCCTGCCGCCAAGTACTCGGACGGAGGTGCGTTCTTGTGAACGTACTTTCCCAGCACCGTCGGGTCGGTCGATTCGAGTCCCAGAGCCACCTCCAGCTCGCCCGCGAACGCGGTATGCAGGGGTCCAAGGGTCTCGGGAGTGGCGAACTCGGGAAGGGTCTCGAAGAGGAGTCGACGCGCGCGACCGGAGAACGTTTCGACGAGACGACGACGGCTCTCGGGGTCGACCTCACGGTCGTCCAAGAACGAGCCGGAGGTGTAGATCTTGACGTACGGCTCGTCGCGGTACCGGGCGACGGCGTGGGCGAGCTGCTCGGCGAGCTCCTCCGGTGTCGCCGAACGACCGAGGGTGTCCTTGGCGTAACCGCACATGGAGCATCCCTTCTCGTCGGCCCAGTAACACCCCCGGGTTCGCAGGATGAGGACGAACGCCGCGACTTGCTCCGGCCCGATCGCCTCCCGCTCGACCCACTGGTTCACGTAGCGGCGGGCATCGGTCGGACCGGCCGGCCCCGGGCGACGGTCGCGCGCGACCGCGCGGGCCAGCGACTCCGGGGTCACGACTCCTCCAGCTCGAGCGCCACCGTATCGCCGTCCTTCAGGTGAAGTCGATCGCGCAGGCAATCGGCCGCGACGAACTCTACGACGTCCTTGTAGTGCGTGCGGTCGGGGTGGATCAGGTGACAGGCCTTCCCGTTCATCCGTGCGGCGAAGCAGGTCGCTCCGCCGAACGTCCGGCCGCTGGCCTGGAACCCGTCGATGCGGATTCCCGTCCAGTGGGAGACGAGGGAGGCCTTCCGGAGGGCGTCCCCCGACAGACGTACGTTGAGGGTCCCGGGATACGGAGTGTAGCCCAATCGCTCGGAGAACTGGACTACGTACCCGGGCTGGCTCAGGTAGTACCGCCCTTCCCCGAGGCCACTTGCCACCTTGCCGCTGTAGTTCAGCTTCGCGGGACCCTCGAAGATACGATGGTAGGCGTGGTACTCGGCCCGGAGCAGGTCCATCGCCGCCGGCGTGACCTGGAGTCGCTGCCTTCGCTGGGCGAGGGATCGCGTGATCAAGCCCCGACGTTCGAGGGCGACGAGATAGCGGTCGGCCGCTTGTTGGCTCATTCCGATCCGTTCGCCCACCTCGCGGGAGGTGAGGACGACGGGGGTGTGATCGGCTCCGGCGAGGGCGAGCAACTTCAGGACCGCGAGCGCCTCGCCCTTGGGGCGGGGGCGTCCATTCTCCGAGGCCGGGGGGGTGGCGGGCACGGTCCGTTCTACTTGGGGGCGGGGGCTTGGGGTGCGTGGAGCGTCACGACATTGGAACCCCTCAGGACGACCCGGCCCAGGTGTCGACTCACCTCGGCCGTCGTCTCGTCCGTGTCGTCGAGTACGAGGTTTAGGTGCTCGTCGACTCCGAGGAGCGTGCCGACCATCTGGCGGGAATCCTTGAGGGTCAAGGTCACTCGTTGGGAGAGCAAACGCTCCACCAGAGTGGTCGGAGAGTCCACCATCGGGCGACCGACGGGCTTTGGGTCTTTAGCGTTTCTGCCGCCGACCGGCGAGCGTCACGGCTAAGCCGCGCCGGGCGTCGATGCACCCGTGTCCGGCCGCCCGAACATCTCCAAGGGCCTCGATCACATCGTCGTCGACCGATCGTCCATCTCCTGGGTGGGCGGGGAGACCGGTGACCTGGTCTATCAAGGGTATGACGTCCGGACGATCGTCCCCGGGATCCCCTACGAGTCCGCCGTCCATCTCCTCCTTCACGGAGACCCTCCCCCGCAAGATCCCTCGCAGGAAGTGGTCGAGGCGTTGCGCCGGTACCGCGCCCCGCGCCCGGCTACCGAGCGGGTGGTCGACGCGCTCGATTCCAAGTTGCCCCCGCTGGACGCGCTGCGTACGATCCTATCGGCGATGGGCGATGGGAGCTTTGGCTACCCGCCCACCCTCGACGACGGGTGCCGACTGATTTCCCAGACGCCCGTCCTGCTCGCTCGATTCGTGCGGGCCGCGCGGGGGATGCCACCCGCCGTGCCCGACCCCGGCCTCTCGCACGCCGCGAACTACCTCACGATGGTGCTGGGGGAGCGGCCCACCCCCGAGCGGGTCTCGGCCCTCGAATCCTACCTCGTGCTTCTCGCCGACCACGGGATGAACGCGTCGACCTTTGCCCTCCGAACGGCGATCTCCACCCAGTCCGATCTCGCGAGCGCCGCCACGGCCGCTCTCGCGGTGTTGAAGGGCCCCGTCCACGGAGGGGCCCCCAGCCGGGTCTCCGACATGCTCGATGCCGTCGGGTCTCCCGAGCTCGCGGAGACGTGGGTCGCCCAGCAGGTGGCGCAGAAGGCGGTACTCTTCGGGTTCGGCCACCGCGCGTACAAGACCGATGACCCTCGAGCGGTCGTACTGCACACTATCGCGCGAACCGTCGCCGACCCCGAACGACTCGTGCTCGCCGAATCGGTGGAACGGGCCGCACTCGCGGCCCTTCGGGCCGCCCATCCGGGGGCTCGGCTCTACACAAACGTCGAATTCTGGAGCGCCGTTGTACTGGAGGGGGTCGGCCTCCCGCGGGAGCTGTTCACCCCGACGTTCGCCGTGGCTCGGACGGCCGGCTGGACGGCCCACGCCCTAGAGCAGGCGGCGGACAACCGGCTCATCCGACCGGACCTCGAGTACGTCGGTCCCCCGAAGGGGCGCGTGTGGCCCCGGCCGCTGGTTGGCCGGGGGACGACGGGGTAGGGGCGCCGCGGGCCCTACGCGTCGCCTTTCTCTTCCCCGCCGTCCTTGTCGACGACCTTGAAATCGGCGTCGACCGGGCCCGTCGTCGAACCGGCACTCGTGGGGGGAATCCCCTCGTCGGTGGGTGCTTCTCCCGTTCCGGACGCTGGGGGTGTGTCGGCGCCCGCCTGGTACAGCTTGGCGGCGATCGCGTGCAGGGCTTGGGTCAATTCGTCCGATTTCGCCCGCACCTGGTCTCCGGTGGCATCCTTCGAGCCGAGGATCTCCCTCAGGGATGCGACTTTGGCCCGGATGTCGGCCGACTCCGACTCGCTGATCTTTTCCTTCGCATCGGTCAGGACCCGCTCCGCCTCGTAAGCGAGCGACTCCCCCGCGTTCTTCGCGGTGATGAGGTCCGCGCGTGCCTTGTCCTGAGTCGCGAACTCCTCCGCCTGGTGGACCATCTTCTGGACGTCCTCCTTCGAGAGTTTCGTGGAGGCGGTGATGGTGATCCCCTGCTTTCGGCCGCTGGCCATGTCCTTCGCCGAGACACTGAGAATGCCGTTGGCGTCGATGTCGAAGCTGACCTCGACCTGCGGCACGCCACGGGGGGCCGGGGGGATCCCGGTCAGCAGGAAGCTCCCGAGCGCGACGTTGTCCGAGGCGATCGGACGCTCGCCCTGGCAGACCTTGATCTCGACGGACGACTGATTGTCGGCGGCGGTCGTAAAGATCTGGCTCTTCCGGGTCGGGATCGTCGTGTTCCGTTCGATCAGCTTCGTGAACACGCCGCCCATCGTCTCCACTCCGAGCGACAGGGGGGTCACGTCGAGCAGCAGGACGTCCATGACCTCGCCGGCAAGGACACCGCCCTGAACGGCGGCTCCCATCGCGACGCACTCCATCGGGTCGACCCCCCGCTCGATCGGGCGATCGATCGAGGTCTCGAGGAACTTCTGAACGATCGGCATCCGCGTCGGGCCGCCGACCAGGACGATCCGTTCGATCTGCTCCTTCGAGAGCTTGGCGTCCTTGATCGATTGCTCGACGGGGGCCCGGCACCGGTCCACGATCGGTCGCACGAGCTCTTCGAGCTTCGCGCGGGACAACGTGAGTGCGAGGTGCTTAGGTCCCTCGGCCGTCGCCGTGAGGAAGGGGAGGTTGATCTGGGTCTCGAGGGTCGACGAGAGCTCGATCTTCGCTTTCTCGGCCGCGTCCCGGACCCGCTGGGTCGCCATCTTGTCTTTTCGAATGTCAACCCCGGACTCCTTCTGGAACTCGGCGGCGATCCAGTCGGTGATGGCCGTGTCCATGTCGGTGCCCCCGAGCTGCGTGTCGCCACTGGTCGAGAGAACTTCGAATACGCCGTCCCCGAATTCCATGACGGTGACGTCGAGGGTTCCCCCACCGAGGTCGAAGACGAGGATCTTCTGGTTCTTGCCCGCCTTGTCAAGGCCGTAGGCGAGGCTTGCGGCCGTCGGTTCGTTGATGATCCGGACGACTTCGAGGCCCGCGATCGCCCCGGCGTCCTTGGTCGCCTGCCGCTGGTTGTCGTTGAAGTACGCGGGAACGGTGATGACCGCTTTTTCGACCTTCTCACCGAGGAAGGCCTCCGCGTCGCGCTTGATCTTCTGAAGGAGGTAGGCCGAGAGTTGCTGGGGAGTGTACTTCTTTCCGTGAAGGGTGTAGACGTAGTCGGTGCCCATTTTCCGCTTGAACGCCGTGACCGTCCCCTCGGGGTTCGAGACGGCTTGCCGCCGAGCCGGCTCCCCGACGATCAACTGACCGTCCTTCGTGAACGCGACGTACGACGGGAACGCCTTTCCCCCACCGACCGTCGTTCCTTCCGCGCTCGGTACGATGACCGGCCGACCCCCTTCGAGGAAGGCGGCGGCCGAGTTGCTCGTTCCCAGGTCGATTCCGATGATTTTTGCCATGGTTGAATTCTCGCCGCCCGCCGACTACAGGTCTACGTCGCGGGGGGCTCCTTTTACGCTATTAGTAAGTCAGGCCTCATATAAAAAGACAACCGACTTCGAAACCCCTGGACATCTGTCGGCTCCTCGGAACGAGGGTCTCCGGCCGAGAGGGGGCGGCCCAAGGAGGAGACGTCGCGTTCACCGCCGATGCACCAGAGATTCGATACGAGCGTGGAGATGGCTCCCCTCTACAGACTGGGTATGTGCCGGAATGGGCCGGGCCCGCGGGGCGTTCCCTCGGTCTTTTCTTTTCGTCCGAGCGTAGGGGGCGGTGGTCTTGGCCGCTCCTGGGGTTCCTCGACTCGTCCTGTTCGATCTCGACGACACGCTCTTCGACCACTCCCTCACTTCTCGGGCGGCGCTGAACGAGGTGCGTGAGGGGGAATCCCGGCTCCAGACACGGGAGCTCGACGAACTCTGGCGGGAGTACCTCCGCCTCCTCAATGAGGATTCCACCGGCATGCCGTCCACGCCCGAGCTTTACCAGGTGCGGCGAGCGGAACGATTTCGACGTTTGGGGGTGATGTGCGGTTGGTCGATGGACGTGGCCGAGGCCAACGAGCTCTCCGCGTCGGCGCGTCGTAACTATCAGCGACTCCGCCGTCCGGTCCCCGGGGCCCCCGAGTTCGTCCGGCGCGTGGCGGCCCGGACGAAAGTGGGAATCGTCACGAACAACGAACTCCGCGAGCAGGAGGAGAAACTCGACTTCCTGGGTCTCACGGAGAGTGTGGAGGTGCTCGTGGTTTCGGCCGACGTAAAGGTGGCGAAGCCCGACCCCCGGATTTTCAAGGTCGCCCTGGATCGGGCTTCGGTGCCTCGCGAGGAGGCCGTGATGATCGGAGACTCGTGGATGAACGACGTGCTGGGAGCGCGGGCGGCGGGGATTCGGCCGGTATGGTTCAATCGTTTCGGATTGCGTCCGCCGACCCGTCACCGCGTCGTAGAGTTGGGAGCTTTCCGCCCGCTTTCCCACGCAGATGCGATTGTTAACGGCTCCCACCGACCGAGAACGACCGTGCCGCGCGAATAGACGGCGGGTCGTCGGCATCGCGCGCATTATAACGGATGGTCTGGTTGGCGGGCGATGCCCGGTCGACTCGAACCCTGGGCCCCCGCGGCCCGCCGAGTGCTCCCGGCCATGCGGGCGTGGCGGATGGGGTTCCACCAGGAGCCGGAACTCTCATTGCACGAGGAACGGACACGTGAGAAAGTGGTCCGGGCCCTGACGGAGCTCAACATACCGTTCACCACGTTCGGAGACTTTCCCGGAGTGGTCGGCCTCGTGGGCGGAGATCGTCCCGGTCCGGTCGTTGCGCTTCGCGCCGACATGGACGCGCTTCCCATCACGGAACAGACCGGACTTCCGTTCGCTTCGAAATATCCGGGGCGGATGCATGCGTGCGGTCACGACATGCACATGGCCTGCCTTCTCGGGGCCGGCGCCATCCTCTCTCGGAGCCCCCGACCGTTGGCCGGTCCGGTCAAGCTCCTCTTCCAGCCGGCGGAGGAGGAGGGGAACCAGGGGGGCGCGTTGCCGATGATCGAGCGAGGGTGTCTCGAGCATCCGAAGGTCGATTACATCGTGGGGCAACACGTCGAACCCAGCGTTCCGCTCGGGCGCGTCGCGTGGGGAGTCGGACCCTTCATGGCCGCGGCGGATTTCTTCCGTCTCACCGTCCGGGGCCGGGGAGGACACGCCTCCACCCCGCACCAGGGCCCCGACGCGATCGTGGTCGCGAGCGAGATCGTGGTCGGGCTGCAGACCCTCGTCAGTCGTATCCGCGACCCGCTCGATCCCGTCGTGGTCAGCGTCGGGTCCGTCCACGGCGGGACTCGGAACAACATCCTCCCCGACGAGGTCGTGCTGGAAGGAACCGTTCGGACGCTCAACCCTACCACGCGCGTGACCATGGAGGCCGCCCTGCGTCGTCGCGTCCGTGCGATCGCGGCGAGCGTCGGAGCCCGCGTCCGGGTGGAGTATCGCCACGGGTATCCCGCGCTGGTCAACCACCCGGGGGCCACCCGCACCGTCGCGGCGGCGCTCGGGATGGAATTCGGGAGGGATCACGCCGTCGAAGTGGACGGTCCGATCATGGGTGCGGAGGACTTTTCCCGGTACCTCGAGCGCGTGCCCGGCACCTTCCTGCGGCTTGGTGTCGGGATCTCCGGGCGACCGGCGAGCCTCCACTCGGCCACCTTCGCGCCCGATGAACGGGCTCTGGTGGTAGGGGCCGCGACGCTGGCGGCGGCGGCCGAGGGTCTCCAGGCAGGCGCACGGTGAGCCTCGACGATCGCCGGGCGGATTTCCCGGCCCTCCGAGAGCGTCCCAACGCCCGCGGACCGGTCTACCTCGATTCCGCTTGCATGTCGCTCGTCCCGCAATCGGTCCTCGACGCGATGGTCGAGTACTATCAGGACTTCCCAGGATGCGGGGGCCGGAGCCTCCATCGCTTCGCGGAAGAAGTGGGCCGTCGCTACGAGGCCACGCGGGCTGGGTTCGCCCGTCGGCTCGGGCGGGCCGACCCTCGAAACATCGTGTTCCTGCGGAACTCAACGGAGGCGATCAACCTCGTGGCCCAGGGCCTCGATTGGAAACCGGGGGAACGCGTCCTGATCTCGGACCGCGAACACAACTCCAACCTCGTCGTGTGGCAGCGCCTTGTGGCCGAGCGGGGGATCCGGATCGAGGTACTGCCCCTGGCCGACAACGGGACGTTCGACCCCGAAGCGCTCGAGCAACGCCTCGCCCGGGGAATCCGCTTGGTGAGCTTGTTCCAGACGTCGAACCTGGACGGACAGTCGCTGCCGATCCAGGAGATCACCGAGAGGGCGCACGACCACGGCGCGCTGGTCCTCTTCGACGGGTGCCAGGCGGCCCCGCATGAGCCCATCGATCTGGACCGGCTCGGGGTCGACTTCTACGCGGTCTCTGGCCACAAGATGCTCGGACCGACCGGCACGGGGATCCTTGCGGCCGCGCCCGGCCCGCTGGCCACGTTGCGTCCCCTGGTCCTGGGTGGGGAGACCGTCGAATGGAGCACGCTCACCGACCACGAACTTCGACCGCCCCCCTACCGGTTCGAGGCGGGCTTACAGAACTATGCGGGGATCGTCGGCGCCGGGGCCGCTCTCGAGTACCTCGCCCGGCTCGACGCCACGGAGATGCGGTCGCGGGAAGTCTCCCTCAACCGCCAGGTCACCGGAGCCCTCGAGGACGAACCTCGGGTCCGTTTCCTCGGACCTGCGGCTCCCGAAAAACGACCGAGCATCGTGGCCTTCACCCTCGAGGGGGTCGACCCGCACGACGCCGCCCTCTTCTTGGACGAGGGATACGGCGTGATGGTCCGGTCCGGTCGACACTGCGTGCATTCCTGGTACGCCGAACGTGGGATCCCCGGAAACGTCCGCGCGTCCTTCTACCTCTACAATCGGAGTTCGGACGCGGACGCCCTCATCGCGGGCGTGCGAGAGCTGCTCGAGCGGGTGCCGTCTAGCGGTACATCGGCTGGGACGACGGGGTCGGCCCCTCGGCCCGCGTCCGGTCGGCGGCGTGGCGCTGGATCGAGAGCAACTGCTGCTCGATCCGCTCGGCCTCGGCATAGAGTGGCACGGGGTCGAGCGAGGTATGCAAGAGGATCCGGTTGATCGTCTCGAGGACCTTGGCCGCCGCGCGAGCATCGGGGTAGTCCGGTTGGGCCTCGGCCAGGAACGTGAGCACGTCGAAGCCGCGCCGTCGGCCCTCGTTCAGTAGTACGCCGGCGATCCCTGTGATTACGCCTTCGGCAAAGGGGATCGTGTTCGGTTCGATGTAGAGCTCCCGGGCTTTGCGCGTGCTCGCGACGCCGTACACCTTCACGTCGTTGAGGCGGGGACCCTTTCCCTTGCCACGAAGCGGGTCGGCCTCGACCACGAGCCCCTCCGGCGACACGAGCAGGGAACACCGTTGTTCCTGGACCCAGTCCATGATGGCGTTCGCGAGGGGGTGGATGATCGCGGGCGAGGGATGGAATTCAGAGACGAACGCGACGAGCTTGTCGGCCCCGCGCCCGGCCCGGTCGGCCGGGGGTTTCCCTGCATAGACACGGACCGGGTGTTGCGGGTTTCCGTCGCGCACGAGCGAGACCGTGGGAAACGCCGGCGACTCGACGATCCCGATCTGTTCCATCTCGAGCGTGTCGATGAGGTAGTTCGCGACGATGGAGCTGACCAGCCCGACCGAGGGAAACCCGTCGATGACGAGCGCGCCCTCGACGTCCACCCGTTTGATCTCGTAGATCCGGACCTCGTCCGGGGCCATCCGCATGCCTAGAGCGACCTCTCGACGATATGTCCGATCTCTTTCGACAGGAGGTTCACGATGTCCTCGAGGAGGGCGCGGCGTACGTCCGGCGGTAGCGACGCGAGCCCGAGCCGAGCCGTGGCGGTCCCCACCCTCACGAGGGCCGCATACTCCGTCGCTCGGGCCTCGAGCAACTGGCGGACGGAGTCTTTGAGGTCCTGGGCCAATTTGGGGTCCTCGCGCAACGTCTTCTCCAGGTGGCGACGGATCTCCTCCTTGACGATGTCCCGCGTCGCATCGCGGACGAGCTCTTCGGGACGGAGGAGGTCCCGAGCGCTCTTCATCAGGATATCGAGCGGCTCTCCGGCCGAGCCATCGGTCATCGGCCATCGATGCCATGTGGCACCCATAAGTGTTTGGTCGCGCCCCCATTCCCCTCGGCGAACGGATTCCCTTCGCGTCGGTCCGGAGGCGCGCCGAACCCCCGGTCGGGGACGGAGCCGCACCCCCGGGGGGAAGGATTTATCGTGCGCCGCTCCTCCGAGCGCCCGGCGTGGGCCGGTAGATCAGCGGAAGATCGCTACCTTGGCAAGGTAGAGGTCGCGAGTTCAAAGGGTCCAGGGACGAGCTCTCGGGGCCGGAAACTCTCGCCCGGTCCACTCTCCCCTCCGGGCCACCCCTCACATCGGCAAGTGTCGAGACACGCCACCGACACGAACCGAGGCGCTTTATACCGACCGTTTCCTCTCGGCCGTTCGTGGAGGGCGAGATCCGCGAGAAGATCGCCGGGGAGGTCGTTCTCTCCCCGCACCCGGGGCGCACCCTGCGCAAGTGGCGGGAGGATTTCGGGGTCTCCCAGCGGGATCTGGCCAAACAACTGACCACGGTGCCGTCCGTCATCTCCGACTACGAATCGGAGCGGCGGGTGAGCCCGGGGGCGGGATTCATTCGTCGATACGTCGATGGTCTCCTCGCGCTGGATGCGCAGACGGGCAGCAAGGTCGGGCAGAGGCTGGGGGTCCGATCCCATTCCGACGGGATCCTCGGGCTGCGCGAGTTCGCGGTCGCGATCCCCCTCAAGGCGCTCGCCGACCGGCTCGAGGCGCGTGCGGTCAGCCGGGTCGACCTGCACCGGGACATCCACGGGTTCACGGTCCTCGACGCACCTCGAGCGATCCTCTCCATCGACGCCTCCCGGTTCGTCGAGGTCTACGGCTGGACGACGCAGCGAGCCCTCATCTTCGCCAACGTGAAGTACGGTCGCTCCCCGATGGTGGCGATCCGAGCCCATCCCCTCAAGCCCGCGGCGGTCGTGTTCGCGAACCCCGGCCGGGTGGACGCGCTGGCCGTACGTCTCTCGGAGATCGAGAATATCCCCCTCCTCACGACGTCGCTCGCGGCGCCGGCGGTGCTCGAACGGCTCGAGGAGCTCTAGGACGGTCACGGAGAGTACGATGGAGGCAGGGATCGTAAGTTACGGTGCGTACGTGCCGAGATACCGGATCACACCTACCGAGATCGGTCGGGTCTGGGGGGCCGACGGGGAAGGGATGGGTCTCGCGTTGAACGTGCAACGCAAAAGCGTCCCCGCGCCCGACGAGGACACTATCACCATTTCCACCGAGGCGCTGCGCACCGCTCTCGTTCGAGGCGGCATCGACCCACAGACGATCGGGGCGCTCTACGTCGGCTCCGAGTCCCACCCGTACGCCGTCAAGCCGACCGCGACCGTGGTCGCCCAGGCCGTCGGTGCGACTCCCAACCTCACGGCCGCCGACTTCGAGTTCGCCTGCAAGGCGGGCACCGCCGCGATCCAAACCTGCCTCGGCCTGGTGGGGGCGGACATGATCCGGTACGGAGTCGCGATCGGAACGGACACCTCCCAGGGAGCGCCGGGTGACGCTCTGGAATACTCCGCGAGCGCCGGCGGCGCGGCGTTCGTGATCGGACGGGAGAAGGTGATCGCTCGCGTGAACCGGACCCTGTCCTACACCACCGACACTCCGGATTTCTGGCGTCGGGAGGGCCAGCGCTACCCGAGCCACGGGGGACGGTTCACCGGGGAGCCGGCATACTTCCGTCATGTGACGGAATGCGCGCGGCGGATGTTCGAGGCCGTGGGAACCGCCCCCAAGGACTACGCCCACGTGATCTTCCATCAACCCAACGGCAAGTTCCCGGTCCGGGTCGGCAAGCAGCTCGGATTCACGGACGCGCAAATGCGGTACGGCCTCGTGACTCCGTTCATCGGGAATACGTACTCCGGTGCCGCGCTGATCGGCCTCGCGAACGTCCTCGACCACACGACGCCAGGAGAACGGATCCTGATGGTCGGATACGGGTCGGGCGCGGGCTCCGATGCGTTCGACCTCGAAGCGACCGAGGAGGTCGCGGTCTACGACCGTTCGTACGGCCGGACGACCCAAGAGTACCTGGAGGGCGGGGTCGAGATCCCGTACGCCGTCTACGCGAAGTTCCGGGGAAAGATCCAGATGGGAGGGAGCTGACGGTGCGCGAGGTCGCCGTGCTCGGCGTCGGTCAAACGAAGTTCGGGGAGCTCTGGGACCGTTCGTTCCGCGAGATCGGCATCGAGGCCGGACTCCAGGCGCTGGTGGATGCGAAGCTCTCGAGCGCCGACCTGGGCGGTCTCTTTCTGGGGAACATGGCGTCCGGCACCCTCCTCGATCAGGAGCACATCGCCCCCCTCATCCTCGACTACGCCGGCCTCGCCGGCCGACACCTCCCGGCCGTCCGGGTCGAGGGGGGTGGTGCTTCCGGTTCGCTCGCGCTGCACCAGGGGTTCCTCGCCGTGGCGAGCGGCCTCTACGACTACGTGGTGGTGGGCGGGGCCGAAAAGATGACCGATGTTCCCGACACGACCGCCAATGAGATCATCAGTTCGACCGCCGACCACGAGTGGGAAGTCGTGTTCGGCGCCACCCTACCGGCCCTATGGGGGCTCATCGCTCGGCGGCACATGCACGATTTCGGCACGACGCGCGCGCAGCTCGCCCAGGTGGCGGTCCACATGCACGAGATGGCGTCGAGGAATCCGCTCGCCCACTACCGGAACAAGCTCACTCTCGAACAGGTGATCGGTGCGGGCGGGGTCGCCGAACCCCTCGGTGTGCTCGACTGCGCCCCGATCTCCGACGGCGCGGCGGCCGTCGTCCTGGGACCGCTGGACGTCGCGGAGAAGCACACCGACATCCCGATCCGGATCGCCGCGAGCGAGGTCGCGTGCGACTCGATGGCGGTCCAGCACCGGGCGAGCGTGACCACCCTCGAATCGACCGTGGTCGCGGCCCGTCGGGCGTTCGAGCGGGCGCGCCGTGCGCCGGCCGACGTGCGGGTCGCGGAGGTCCACGACGCCTACACGATCAGCGCGCTCCTCGCCCTCGAGGACCTCGGGTTCGTGGAGAAGGGTCGAGCCGGACCGGAGTTCGAGAGCGGTCGCTTCGGCCCGAAGGGCGCGATGGTCGTCAACCCCTCCGGAGGGCTGAAAGCCCAGGGTCGTCCCTTCGGGGCGGTCGGAGTGGCCCAGGTCGTCGAGCTCGTGCGCCAACTGCGCGGCCAGGCCAAGGACCGCCAGGTGAGCGGCGCTACCCTCGCGCTCGCCCACGATGTCGGCGGGACCGGGGCGACGAGCGCCGTCCATCTCCTGGAGCGGGTCAACTGAAGGAGGAAAAAAATGTCGATCGCACGATTCTGGCGCGAGACACCCCGGCGCTACAATCTCGGCGGGTCGAAGTGCACGATCTGCGGGACCGTGTACTTCCCGCCGCGGGCCGTCTGTCCCACGTGTCCGCACCATCGGGAGACGCTGGAGAAGATGGTCCCGTTCCAGTTGGTCGGCGATGGGGAGGTCGTCTCCTACACCGTCGTGCACGACGCCGCGGAAGGGTTCGAGATGCAGGTCCCCTACGTGATGGCGCTCGTCAAGACGGTCGAGGGACCGGTGCTGACCGGACAGATCGTGGACGTGGAGATCCCCGAGGTCGTGATCGGTCTCAAGGTCCGCGCGACGCTCCGGAAGCTCCGGGAAGAGGGCAAGGCCGGAGTGATTCATTACGGTTACAAATTCACCCCCGCGCTCGACTCCGACGTGCGGCCCCCCGCCCGGGGACCCGCCGTCCCCGCCGAGTCCGGTGCGCTGCCCGCCTCGGACCGGGCCCCGGCGTGAGCGCTCCGCCCCGCCGGGAGGGAGCGGTCCGGCCCCCCGGCGACGATCCGCCCGACGAAGGGTTCGCCCGGACCTACGCGGCCGGCTATGAGGAGGGGGTGCGGAGCGCGCTTCGGGAGGTCCTGGGGCACGCCTCCCGGGGCCACACTACGGCGGAGCTGCGCATGTTGATCGAGAGCCGTCTCGCCCGACTCTCCGAAGAGGTCGAACTCAAGCGACGGAGCCTCCTCGCACCCCCGCGCCAGCCGGCATGGGCCGCCCTTCTCCGTCCTCCTACCCCGGTACGGCCGTGGGGGGGTCCTTCGGCCACCGAGGCGCCGGCCCCGCCTCCCGCCCCGCTTCACCTCGGTGCGGGGACCAGCTGCCTCGTGAAAGAGGAGCGGCCGGTGCGAGCGGTGGAGGCCCTTCGGGAGAATGCGAAGCGGTTCCCGCGGGTCGTCCTCGTCTCGCTGCATCCCCCCGACCTTCCCGAAGTGCCACCGGATCAGCGGATCGTGATCGCGGTCGCCGGAGGAGGGGAGGGTCCGAACGCCGCTCCGATGGCCCCGGGCGAGATGGGCGGACGCCTTCGAGAGCAGACCCAGGCGCCGGGGGGGGCCCTCATCTATATCGACGCGCTCGAGTTTCTGGCCACCGAGCACTCGTTCGAACTGACGCTCCGCTTCGTCCATTGGCTCGTCAACCAAGTGGGCGAGAGCGGGTCGGCGCTGCTGGTCTCGTTCGACCCTCGGGTCCTCGACGTGAAGGACATGAGCCGACTCGAGCGTGCCTTCCAGTCCGTCCTCTAGCTCCGGGTCCCCTCCGCTCGCGTCCCGCCTGAGGACCGATAGGCATAGGACCCTGCACCGCACCGACCGGAGTGGAGGTCCATCGCCCGTGCAGGTCGCGTTCTTCACGGATTCCTACCCCCCCATGCGGGACGGCGTCGCGGAGATCACGGGAGGGCTCGCTCGTACGCTCGTACGGCTGGGGGTCCAGGTGCGCGTCTTCGCGCCCAACCTGACCAAGGGCGCTCCGTCGGAAGAGAGCGAGGAGAACGGAGTCTCCATACGACGCGTCCGCTCGGTGCCGGTCCCCCTCTACGGTCAGTATCGTTGGCCGCTCTTTCCGCTCGGCCTCGTCCGCGAGGCCCGAGGGGTGGCCGAGGCCGACCTCCTCCACGTGCACTCGCCGGGCGGTATCGGGAGCGCCGGCTTTCTCGCCTCGCGCCGGTTCGGTCTCCCGCTCGTCGGCACCTTCCACACGAACCTCCGGGAGATGGCGGCGAGCGTCCCCCGCAAGTTCCTCGTCCCCCAATTCTTCCGGATCGCGTGGTGGTGGAACCTCGGCCTGTACTGGCGCTGTGACGTCGCGACCGCCCCCTCGGTCGCGGCCCGGAGCGCCCTGGTCGGGAGCGTACGGAAACCGTTCCGAAGGACGGTGGAGATCGTCCCCAACGGCGTCGACGTCGCCCGATTCGGACCCGGGATGCGGGTCCCCGACTGGCGGGTCCGGTGCGGACTTCCCCCAAACCCCCTCGTCACGTACCTCGGGCGACTCACCGTCGACAAGGGCGTCCACCGGTTCCTGGACGCGGTGGCCGACGCCTCGGAAGTCACCGACCTCGTCGCGATCATCGGCGGGGCCGGCCCGGAGGAGTCTGCGGTCCGGACCCGGCTCGCCCAGGACCCCCGGCTCTCGTCGCGCGTTCGGTACATCGGGCCGGTGGCCGAGGAGGAGAAGCCCGCCCTCCTCAGCCAGACGGACCTGTTCGTACTTCCGTCCACGAGCGACACGTCCAGTGTGGCCCTGCTGGAGGCGATGGCGTGCGGTGCGGCGGTCGTGGCGCCCTCGACGGGCGGAGCCGCCGAGCTGGTCCAGGAGGGAGTGACCGGACGTCTCGTCCCGATGCTCGAACCCGGGGCCCTTCCTCGGGCGATGACCGAGCTCCTGGCCGACCCCGCCGCACGAAGGGCCCTCGGGGCGCGGGCCCGGGACGAAGTGGCCCGCCACGCGTCGCTCGAAACGATGGCCCGACGGTTTATCTCTCTCTACGAACATCTCCTTGAAGCCCGGAGGGTTGATGGCGGTCGTTCCGCTGCCGGAGCTCGATAGCCTCGCGCACGAACTGGCCCGCGAGCGTCACGGCACGTTCTCGGAGCGGGCGCTGGCTCGCGCGTACGAAGAGTACCTCGCCCGTCGCCGGACGCCGCTCGGGCCGTTCCGTCTGGAGGCCGACGGGCACGAATGCGCCTCGTTCTACGAGCTCATCGCCGACCAACGGCTCGGCGGGGAGAATATCGAGGTCCGTCTCGAACCACCCCCCAGCAACGGCGCCCCGTGGGAGTTTCTCCGTCCGTTCGAGCGGATCCTGTTCGACGCCGACGGGGGCGCCACCGTCTACCCTCTCGGCGGGGGGACCCCGATCCGGGGGATCGCCCGATTCCTCCTGCGCGAGCACTACCTGCTCCGGACCCAGGCCGAGGAGGACCGTGCCTCCGGCGGGGGAGCGCGGGTGTCGCTGCCGACCCAACTCCGCTCGTGGAAAGAAGGCGTGGAAGGGTGTCGCGCCCGGGGCCTCCTCCCGTTCTCGGTCGCCGTCCTCGTCTACTATCCGGAGGAAAGGATCTCCTACGACCTCGACCTGGTCCGATCGCTCGCGCTCACGGACCTTCGGGCGGGCCGGCTCGCCGGTCCCCGACGCGTCCATCGCACGTCTCGACTGAGCTGGAAGGTCGACCGGGCGGTCGGACGCGGGGACATGCCCCTCTTGACCGCGCGGTGCCTCTTCGTCCTGGTCGAGTCCCAGGGCCTCACCGCCATCGAGCTGGCGCACGTCCTGGGAGGGGTCCGGGAGACCGTGGACTCGGCCCTCCAGGGGCTGGCCGCCCGGGGGTTCGCGACGTTCGACCGCCGGACCGGAACGTACCGGCCCCGTCTCGACGCGTTCGAGCCACCGCCCCTGGTGGCGGGCGAACCCTTGGGCACGGCGTCGCCCCCCGGAGGCTCGAACCCGGCGCTCCGCACCAGCGTCCAGGAACTGATCGCCGCCGCCGACGCCCGGGCCTCGTGCCCGCTCTGCGGCGACCCGTTGCCCCCCGGGACGATCGGGATCCTTTGCTCGAAGTGCGCGGCGGAGGTCAGCGCCGGATAGGGAGCGGGCCTGTCGGGAGTCTCCGCCGCCGGCGGGGTGCGCCGGAAGCCTTTGAACCCGAGTTAGCTGGCTTAGAAGGCCAGTGCTTCGTCCGGGCTAAGCTACAGGCCCCGAGGAGGACCGGCGCGGGGACGCTTAATGGTTCGGCCGGAGGCTCGGGGGCCGGGCGCCCCGGCCGACGCGACCAGGTGCGCGAGTCGTAGCGGTTCCGGAACGTGTCCCTGGACGATCGTCCGTCGCAGGAGGAGCACCGCGTCCACGCGGCGGCACCCGACGGCGGTCAGCAAGAGACGCGGCCCGGGAGAGGGGACGGCGTAGAGCCGGTGCTGGCGCAACAGCCCCCAGCGACGCGCCGCGTCGCGGGGAAACCATCTGCGCAGGGCTGCGTGGATCGCCGGGAAGTCGGGGGCCCGTCGGGTCACCGCCACCACGGGCACGCCCACCATGCGGTGCAACCGGTCGAGGTCGAGGACGTTGAACCCCCCGACCACGACCCCGTCGAGAAGGACCGCGCGGAGCCCGTCGAGCCCGCCGGTCGCCCGGACGAGCCGCGCCACCTCCTCCGTAGCGTCGCGTCCGTCGACCCGAACCCGTCCGAGGCGGATCGACTCGACCCGGTCGGGGGCCGCGACGGCGACGGCCGCGACGGGGGCCCACGTGTCCTCCCGACGGAACGATCCATCGTCCACGCCCACGACGCGCACGTGGGCTTTGCCGAGTCCCCGCCGCAAGGCTAAGACCCCGGAGGAAATCGGTCGGCCAACATGTCGGGACCCCTGGTCAGCGTGCGGTGCCCGACCTGCGGGGGTCCGGTCTCCGTCTACGTGGCCCCGGCCCCTCCCACCCAATGGTTTGCCTGTCCGCATTGTCGAACCCCGGTACCGGTCGTCGTGCCGCGGGACCCCCCTCCGCTCTACACGTGGGAAGTCCTGCCCGGGCTTTACCCATCGCTCCCCGCCCCCCGCGCCCCTCGATGGCGGGCCAGTCGGGCCGCCGCGGGAGCGCTCCTGAACGTCGCGGTGATCGCGGCGGTACTGGCCGCGGTCCTCGGGTACTATGCCGTCGTGGCCGACACGCCGGGGAGCTTTTCGGTGAGCGGGAATGTGGGACTCTACCAGAGCCTGAGCGGGGAGATCGTTCCGGCCGCGGGGGCGCTCGTCGTGGCCACGGACGAGGCCGGTCACAATTTCACGACCAGCACCGGCATCGATGGGTCGTTCGAGGTCGCGGGGCTCCCGACGGGCGGGGTCTCCCTCAACTTCACCTTCCCGAACTACGCCCCGGTGACCGAGGAGGTCTTCCTTTCCACGGTCTTTTCCTCCGGAGCGAGCTCGGTGTCGGTGGTGCTCGTCCCCGGAGGGGCCTCGAACTCGAGCGCCAGTTCGTTGACACCGTTCGCGAACGTAGAGACGTTCGTCGCCGCGATCGGGGGCGCGGTCGTGCTGTTGGGCCTGATCGCCGTCGTGGCCGCGGCGAGCGCGATCCTGACGTACCGTTCGGACCGGCCGGCGCTCGGGGTCGTGGGCGGAGGCGCCGGCCTGCTTTCCCCGCTCGCCATCGTCTTCCTCGGCCTCGGGAGCGCGTTCCCGGTCGTGCTCGCCGTGACGGCCGTCCTGGCCGCCATCGGTGGGTTCGCCCTAGCGATCCGGACCCTCGACATCGCGCTCGTCGGTTCGGCCCCCGACTGAAGGGAACGGTCCCATCGGCGAGACGGTCTCGGTAGGACGGGTCGAGACGATGGGCATGGAACTCCGCGTCGGCTGCTCGTCCTGGACGTCGGACGCCTGGTCGGGCCGGATCTATCCGCGGGGTCTGCCGGACGGGGAACGACTCTCGGTCTACGCGCGGCTGTTCGACACGGTGGAGGTGGACTCGAGCTACTACCGTACCCCGCCGGCGGCGATGGTCGTCGGGTGGCGGCGGAAGACGCCGGAGGAGTTCCGGTTCACCCTGAAGTTCCCCCGGGACCTCCTCGACCCGAAGGTTCCGGTCGACCCGTCGAAGGTACGCGAATTCACGGAGAACGCCCGGCACCTCGAGAACAAGCTCGGGCCGATCCTCCTCCAGTTCCCCCCGTGGGTGCGACCCGGACGCGCCCAGGCGTTCCTCGAGACGCTCCTCGGTACGCTCGACCCGGGTCTGCGGTACGCGGTGGAACTGCGTGACGCGGGATGGTTCCGCGACGCGACCGGAGCGTGGCTGCGCCAGACGCTCACGGACCGTGGGATCGCGCTCGTCTGGTCGTTCCTGACCTACGTCGACATCCCGCCCGAGCGGACGGCCGATTTCGTCTACCTCCGGTTCATCGGCGACCACACGACGGTCCCGGCCGAGTCGCACGGCGAGGTCCGGGTGGACCGGTCCTCCGAGACCGCGCTCTGGGCCTGGCGGCTCCGCGTGCAGGAGGACAGCGCCCGACGGGCGTTCATCTTCTTCAACAACCACTATGCCGGATTCGCTCCCGAATCCGTGAACCAGTTCCGCTCGGAGATGGGGCTCCCCGCCATCGACTACGGGCGACTGGCCCGAGGAGCACGACGACTGGACGACGCGGCCGACGAAGGAACGCCCTAGCCGGTCTCGCCGGCGCGGGTCGGGGCGGCGCGACGGGCGGTCGGGAGCGGACGCCGGGCGCGGAAACCTCCGGTCAGGGTGTGGAAGTGGCCGACCTCGGGTTCCCCCCGAAGCCAACAGAGGTAGACGACCTCGCCTCCGATGTAGCCGTAGAAGTCGACCAAGCCGCTGTCGACGTCCTTCAGCTCGATCGCCTCGCGCCGAAGCGAGTCGACCGCTTCCTCGAGTCGTTGGGTGAGGTTGGCCCACTCGGAGTCGAGTTGGGACTTCCGCTCGTGATCCGCCTGGTCGGGTGCGTCGATCTCCTTACCCCAGAACTCGCTGAGGCGGCGAAGCTCGGCCTGCACTTCGCCGAGGCGTACCGTCCAAGCGCGC
Organism: Thermoplasmata archaeon; assembly: GCA_022749935.1. Lineage (GTDB taxonomy): Archaea > Thermoplasmatota > Thermoplasmata > Lutacidiplasmatales > UBA184 > Lutacidiplasma. Next base: position 61,883 of record JAKIWQ010000005.1, read on the forward strand.
AACCTGGGGAGAAGCTCTTCGAGGTCCCCGATCCGGGCGTTCGCCTCCTCGACGGTCCAGAGCCGCGGAGGGTCGACCTCCGAGGGGTCGGGAGGGGGATCGGTGCGTGCCATCAGTACCGGAAAGACGCGATAGAGTATTTACGCACGTGATGGGGGCGAGGTAAGCGGGTTCGTCGGCCCCGACCCGAGCGAAACGCGTTCGACGGGCCATCCCCGGTCCCGGTACGCCCGAAGTACCTGCTCCCCGTGTTCGGCGTCCCGGACCTCGAGCTCGACCTCGACCGTGACCTCCCCCGGCGGACGGTCGGGGGACTCCCTCCCATGGAGGATGTGGCGGACGTTGGCGGCCTCGGTCCGAGCGACGTCGAGGAATTGCTCGAGAGCCCCCGGCACGTCCTTCAACGGAGCACGGACCCGAAGGAGGCGTCCCTCGGCCGCGAGGCCGATGAACAGGATACGGTCGAGGACGAACGGGTCGAGATTCCCGCCGCTCACGACCAGGACGACCGGTCCGTCCGCGAGCAATTCCGAATGTTCGATCACCCCGGCCAGGGGAGTGGCGCCGGCCCCCTCGGCGAGCACCTTCGCGTGCTCGAGGAGGAGGAACGACGCGCGGGCGATGGTCCGATCGTCCGCGACCAACGCCCGCGCCTTGCTCGCCTGGAGGATCTGGAGCGGCAGGTTTCCGATGTGGCGGGTCGCGAGACCGTCGGCAAAGGTGGTGGGTCGACTCCCGACCACCACCCGACCTTCCGCGAGGGACGCCCTCAGGGTGTCGGCGCCCGCGGGTTGGATCCCGACCAGGTCGGCGGTACTCCCGCGCCCGCGAACCGCCGCAGCGATGCCAGCGAGTAACCCTCCGCCCCCGACCCCGACCACGATCCGGCGGACTCCCGGCAGGTCGTCGAGGATCTCGAGGCCCACGGTGCCCTGACCCGCGATGACCGCCGCGTCGTCGAAGGGGTGAACGTAGGTCGCTCCGGTCTCGGCCGCGAGGCGCATCGAGTGCTCGTGCGCCTCCTCGTAGTCGGCCCCGTGCAGGACCACGCGCGCGCCGAGCGCCCGGGTGCGGCTCACCTTGAGGGGAGAGGCATTCTCCGGCATCACGATCGTCGCCGGAATACCCCGCGCCCGCGCGGCCCAAGCGACGCCTTGGGAGTGGTTGCCCGCAGAGGCGGCGACGACCCCGCGTGCGGCTTCTTCCGGGGAAAGGCCGAGGATCTTGTTGAGGGCGCCCCGCAGTTTGAACGCCCCGGTCCACTGGAGGTTCTCCAACTTGAGGTAGATCTCGGTGGTAGGAAAGCCGGGAAACTGCGGCGCCCGTACGAGCGGAGTGCGTTGGACCTTTCCGGCGATCGTCCGCGCGGCCGCCTCGATCGCGGACAGCGGTACGGGAGTTTCCGGCGTCGCAGTCATCGACGATCGGCGCACGAGGGACGCTCCGCCATTAACCGTTCGGGTATCCACCGACCGAAGCAACACGGCCCGCTCTCTACGCGCGCGTTCAGAGAGTTGGGGCCCCGGGACCATTCTCTCGCCGAGCCGGACGCCCTCTCCGCCGAGGTTCCGGCGGTTTTCGTAGCCGGCGTTATATAGGGTACCTTTCTCCCCCGTCCCCACCGGAGGCAGGACCCCCTATCGACTCATGGCCCGTCATCGTCCACGGCGAGGTTCTCTCGCCTTTTCCCCACGTTCACGTTCGGCCCGGCCGGTCCCTCGGATCCGCTCCTGGCCCCCCGGACCGAAGGCGCCGGCGCTCGAGGGATTTGCCGGTTTCAAGGTCGGGATGACCCATGCCTTCCTGGTCGATTATCGAAAGCGATCCACCACCGCCGGCCAGGAGGTCTCCGTGCCGGTGACGGTCATCGAGGTACCCCCGCTCCGAGCGGCGGGTGCCCGCGTCTACGCCAGCACACCCTACGGGCGGCACGTGGTCGCGGAGGTCTGGGGAGATGGACTGATTGACGAGCTTGGTCGTCGGATCCCGACCCACCCGGCGAGCAACGCGGAAGCGCTCTCCGCGTTCGGCGCCTCGTCCGGCGATGAAGTTCGGGTGATCGTCTACACGCAGCCCCACTTGCTGACGGGGATGGGCTCGAAGACCCCCTCCCTCTTCGAGGTCCGAATTTCCGGGGAGAAGTTTGAAGAGCGCCGGGCCTTCGCGCTCGCATCGCTCGGGAAGGAGATTCCGGCCGAGGAATTGGCCAAAGAGGGCGAATTCCTGGACGTACTCGGGGTCACCAAAGGATTCGGGTTCCAGGGCCACATCCAGCGGTGGGGCGTGAAACTCCAGCCCCGGAAGAACTCGAAGCACCGCCGGATGATCGGGACCCTCGGCCCTCACAACCCGAGTTTCGTCACCTACCGGATCCCGCAAGCGGGACAGCAGGGGTACCATCGTAGGACTCAATTCAACATGCGCGTCCTACGGGTCGTCCGGGACCCTCGGACCGACCCGATCACCCCCGCCGGAGGTTTCCCGCACTACGGCGAGGTACGAACGGCGTGCATACTTTTGCACGGCTCAGTTCCCGGTCCGGCGAAGCGACTGCTCCGGTTCCGCTCGCCGCTCCGGAGCCGCGTCGCTACGGTGGAGAAAGTCGATATTCGCTACTTGAGCACGCGCTCGAAGCAGGGGGCCTGATGACCGAAGGGGCCACTGGCGAAGCCGCGGCTCCGACCGAACACTCGACGCCGCACCACCGGGTCCATCTCGTGGGCCTGGATGGAAAGCAGGGCACCCACCAGGTCACGCTCCCCCTCGCATTCTCCCAGACCATCCGCCCCGACCTTATTCGGCGCGCGGTCGTCGCGGCGCAGTCCCACCGTCGTCAGCCGTATGGGACGTCACCCACCGCCGGACTCCGGCACTCGACCCGGTGGTCGGGCAAGGGGAAAGGCGTTTCGCGAACGCCCCGTCTGATGGACTCCATGCGGGGAGCGCAAGCCCCGAACACGGTCGGAGGACGGCCCGCCCACCCGCCGCGCGTCGAACGGATCTGGACGAAGAAGATCAATCGGAAGGAGTCGAGGCTCGCGTTCGCCTCGGCCCTCGCGGCGACGCGGGACAATGAGCTCGTCACCTCCCGCGGACACGACCTCCCCGACGGGATCCATCTTCCGCTCGTCCTCGAAGACCCGGTCGAGCAGATCCAGTCGACGAAGGAGGCCCGCGCCCTGCTCGAGCGATTGCATCTGTGGGCCGACATCGAACGGGCCCGCGAAGGCACCCAGATCCGGTCGGGCAGAGCCCGGCGCCGCGGTCGGGGGCGACGCGTGCCCCGGAGCGTGCTGGTCGTGACCAGCCAGCCGGGACGGGCCCTCGGTTTTCGGAACCTCTCCGGGGTCGAGGTCGTCACCGCGCAGCGACTGGCGACCGAGGACCTCGCTCCGGGCGGCGACCCGGCGCGGCTTACGCTCTACTCCCACGCGTCGCTCGAGTTGCTCCGCGCACGCCTCCGTGAGGCGAGCGCATGAGCACGCTCCGACACCGGATCATCCTGCACGCGTACGTCACCGAAAAGTCGATGGACGAGATGGAGCGCCTGAACAAGCTCGAGTTCGTCGTCGACTCTCGCGCCACCCGGGCCGAGATCCGTCAGGCGGTCGAGCAGACCTACCAATGCAAGGTCCAGAAGGTCAACGTGAAGATCGTTCGGATCGGAAAGATCGCGACGGTTCGCTTCCGCAAGGAATACTCGGCCGAGGATATCGGAAGCCGAGCGGGAGTGTTCTAGATGGGAAAACGGATCATCTCCCGCCGCCGTGGCTCGGGCACACCTACCTACCGGTCACCGAGCCACCGCCACCACGGTCCGATCTACCACCCCTCCGCGGCCCTGGTGGGGGACGGAAAGGTCATCTCCATCCTGCCGGCGCCGGGACGTACCGCACCGGTCGCCGAGGTGACCGGCCCGGATGGCTCGACCGTTCGGATGCTGGCCATCGCGGGGCTCGCGACCGGGGACACGGTCGCGTTCCACGAGGGGAAGGTCGACCGGGGCTCGATCATGCCGCTCTCCCGTATCCCGGACGGAACGCTGGTCTCGAACATCGAGGTCAAGCCCTTCGACGGGGGCCGCCTGGTGCGCGCGGCCGGCGGGAGCGCCCTGGTCACCGCCCATGCGGCCGGTGAAGTGACGATCCAACTCCCATCGGGAGATTTCAAGCGGTTGCTCGAGACCTGCCGGGCCCAGGTCGGTGCGGTCGGCGGCGGCGGCCGTCTCGAGCGCCCGATCATCAAGGCCGGCAAGAAGGTCTGGGCGACCCGTTCGCTCGCCCGCGCGGCGTTCAAGGTCCGTGGGGTCGCCATGAACCCCGTCAATCACCCGTTCGGCGGCGGGGCCCACCAGCACGTCGGCCGGCCCAGCACCGTCTCGAGCGGGACCTGGCCCGGCGCGAAGGTCGGGCGATTCTCCCGGTCGATCCGCAAGAAGCGACGCCGCGACCGCGAGCGGGGGGTCTAGATGCCGAAGGGACGTCGGACCAAGAAGGTCGAAGCCCGCCGCAAGCGGGAGTTCACGTACCGGGGACTCACGCTCCCCGACCTCCAGAAGCTCTCGCTCGAGGAGTTCGCGAAGGTCGTCGGGGCGCGCGCCCGCCGCTCCATCCGCCGTGGGTTCAATGTCGAGACCAACCACTTCTACGAGCGGATGCGGACGACGCCGGCCGACAAGGTCGTGCGGACGCATTGCCGGGACGCGCTCGTCCTGCCGGAGCACGTCGCTCGACGGGTGGCCATCCACACGGGGAAGGAGTTCAAGGAGGTCGAGGTCCGACCGGAGATGGTCGGTCACTACTTCGGCGAATTCGCCCTCACCCGCCGGTTCGAAAAGCACTCGGGTCCGGGCGTCGGCGCCACCCGGTCGTCGAAGTTCATGCCGCTCAAGTGAGGTGGGGTCGGATGCGAGGCTACACCTACCAGGGCGAGGCGGGCACGAACGTCGCCCGGGCCCGGGGCATCGAGATCCCGATGTCTCCGAAGAAGACCTACGAGGTCCTCAACGCCATCCGTGGACTTCCCCTCGAACGGGCCGAGACCTTCCTTGAGGAGGTCGTGAGCCTGAAGCGCGCGGTGCCGTTCCGCCGGTACAATCAGGAGACGGCCCACAAGAAGGGGATCGGACCCGGACGCTACCCCAAGAAGGTCGCCGGCCAGGTGCTGCAGATCCTCCACAACGCGCGAGAGAACGCCGAGTACGAGGGGCTCGACTCCGACCTGCTCTTCGTCAAGATCGCCGCGAGCGCTCGGGGACGGATCCGGAAGGCGTCCATGCCGCGGGCCCACGGACGCGCGACCCCGTGGAACGAGCAGACCACCAACGTCGAGATCGTGCTCGTCGAGCGGAAGGAGAGGGGATGAGCGCGGAGCGGAAGGTCATCCAGGAGGCCACGCGGCGCGTCCTGCTGAAGGACTTCCTCGTCCAGGAGAGTGCCCGGGCCGGTTTCGGCGGCCTCGAGATCACGCGGACTCCGATGGGCACGCGCGTGACGCTCATCTGCGAGCGACCCGGAATCCTCATCGGTCACCGGGGGGAGCTCATCAAACGCCTGACCGAGGACATCCACGAGCGGTTCCAGCTCGACAATCCCCAGATCGAGGTCCAGGAAGAACGGGCGCCGAGCTTGAACGCCCAGTTGATGAGCGAGAAGCTCGCCTCGACCCTCGAGCGGGGCTGGCACTTCCGCCGTGCCGGTCACTCCACCGTCCGCCGGATCATGGAGGCCGGGGCCCGCGGGTGTCAGGTCATCCTCTCGGGAAAGCTTACCGGCGAGCGACACCGCACCGAGCGGTTCAAGGCCGGGACGATCAAGTACTGTGGCGAGGCGGTCCACCTCTGGGTGGACAAGGGATTCTACCAGGCCCGGCTGAAGCCGGGCGTCATCGGCGTCAGCGTCTGGATCATGCGCGCCAACTCCAAACTCCCGGACGAGATCGTCGTCAAGGGCGTCGAGACGCGGGTGGTCGCGCCCCCGGTCGTCCTCCCCGCGGTCGACGAGATCCCCGGCGTCCCACCGGTCGACGGGGCGGTCCCGCCGGAGGCTTCGTGACGCTCGCGCGGATGAAGGACCTTCGGGCCCTCTCGGACGACGACCTTCGTCAGCGGATCGCCCAGGTCGAGAACGACCTGCTGCGCGAGCGCGGGATCGCGGCGATGGGCGGTGCGCCGCCGAGTCCGGGCCGGATGCGTGCGCTGCGGACGAACGTCGCTCGCTCCCTGACCGTACTGCGAGAACGGGAGCTCGCCGTGCTCGCCCGGGCGAAGGCGTAGGGGGGCCGGGAGTGGATCGATGCCGAACCCGAATCCCATCCCCGACCTACCGCTCCTCGACCGTACGGCGCTCGCGGGAGAGATCCTCGGCGCGCCCGTGCGGTTCGCTGCGTCGAGCGCCCTCGCACAGGCGGTCGAAGGGGTCGTGGTCGATGAGTCGATGTCGATGTGGACCGTTCGCGTGGCCGGACGCGTCCGTCCCGTCCGGATCCCCAAGCGGGGGACCGAGGGGACGATTCTCCTCGGTGGACGAGAGTTACCGTTAAGAGGCGAGACCCTTCGCGTGCGTCCCGAGGACCGGACGAAGCGGCTCCTGGCCGGTGGTCCTCGGAGGTTCCGATGACCCCTGCACGTACGTCCTCCGCTCGCCGGGCTCGGGACATCGGTCTCGACGTGCGCGCGCCCAAGGCCCGCTGCGACGACCACCACTGCCCCTTTCATGGCCGGCTTCCCGTCCGTGGGCAGGTCCTCGAAGGGACGGTCGTATCCACGGGGATGCAACGGACAGCCGTCGTCGAGCGAACGCTCCTCCACTTTGTGCCGAAATTCGAACGGTACGAGAAGCGCCGGCGACGCTACCTCGCCCATGCCCCGCCGTGCCTCAACGTCCCTGTCGGGCACCGGGTCCGGATCGCCGAGACCCGCCCTCTCTCCAAGCTCGTCTCGTTCTGCATCGTCGAGGACCTCGGCGAGGCGGCGCGGCGCGTCAAGGCCGAGGAACGGAAACCGTCGGCGGACGCCCCGGCGGAGGCCGAGGAATGAAGGGTCTCGCCGGACGACGGGGCCGGGGACTCCCGAAGGGGGCCCGCCTGGACTGCGTCGACAACACCGGGGCCAAGATCGTCGAGATCATCGCCGTCCGGAACTGGCACGGGACCCACCGGCGCTATCCCCGGGCCGGGATCGCCGACCTCATCATCGTCTCCGTCAAGAAGGGAACGCCCGAGATGCGCCGGCAGGTCCTGCACGCGGTCATCGTTCGGTCCCGATCTCCCATCCGTCGCGCGGACGGGACCCGACTCCAGTTCGAGGACAACGCGGCGGTCATCACGACCGAGACCGGAGAGATCAAGGGTTCCCAGATCAAGGGCCCGGTGGCGAAGGAGGCCGCCGAACGCTGGCCGCGCATCGCGGCCGCATCGTCCATCATCGTGTAGGTGGTTACATGTCGGTACTCTCCCCTCACTCCCCTCGTCGGCAACGGAAGGCGGTCTACGACGCTCCGACGTCCCAACGCCGGATCCTCATGACCGTCCCGCTCTCCCGGGAGCTCCGTCGCCGGTTCCACCGCCGCTCCATCCCGGTCCGGAAGGGGGACACAGTGCGCGTCATGTCCGGCAGCTTCAGCGGCCGGGAGGAGCGCGTGGCCAAGGTCGACCGGCGGGGCTACAGTGTCACCCTCGACAACGTCACGCTCAAGACCGGCGAATCGAAGCTGAAACCTCTCGCGATCCGGACCAGCCATCTCGTCCTCACCAAGTTGAACCTGGCGGATGCCTGGCGGCGCCAAGCCCTCCAGGTCGCCGAGGGTCAGCTCACGCCGGAGGAACTCGGGGAAGAGCCCGAGGTCACGGACGAGGTCCCCGCCACCTCCAGCACCGCTACCCCGGAAACGAAGGACGGCGAACCCGAGGGAGAAGAGGCGGCCGCGAAGAAACCCTCCGAGACCCGTCCGGCCCGGGCGCGGGAAGTCCCCGCGGACAAGGAGTCGACACCATGACGTTCCGCCTCAAGCGCCGGGCCGCCCCGCGAGCGTGGACCATTCCACGGAAGGGCACGAAGTGGGTGAAGCGACCGAGTCC
>JAKIWQ010000050.1 GCA_022749935.1 Thermoplasmata archaeon
AACGATCACTCCTCGCCCACCGCAGGAGGCGATCGCCTCCAGGTCGGGGACGAGCCGTCGGAGTCGGGCCGGGGACGAGATCTCCACGAGGTAGTCCCATCGGTTTCTCCCTACGAAATCGATGGGCTCCCCGACGCCCTTTACCAGCTTTCGAGGGGCGGGAACCTTCTGGCAGAGTACTGCGGGAAAGTCGAGTTCGATGCGCGTTCCGCGGCGAGTGGCGAATAGCGTCCCCCCGCTCGTACTGAACCGAGCGGCCCGGCTCGACTCCAGTACGCCAGTCTGCCAAAGGACATGGGCGGCCGCCAGCGTCGCGTGGCCGCACAGATCCACTTCGATCGTAGGAGTGAACCAACGGAGCCGAAACCCCCGCGGTGCCGGAGAGACAAAGGCGGTTTCGGAGTGTTTCATCTCGGAGGCCACCCGTTGCATCCATGCACGGGGGGCCTCCCGGGCCAAGAGGCAGACACCCGCCGGATTCCCGGTGAACTCGCCGTCCGAGAACGCGTCGATCACGAAGACGGGTGTCGCCACGTTCGGCCCACCCCCACCGAACTTCATAGCCGACGCTCCCGGCCGGCGCGCCCGGCCGGGGGCTTTTTGGTCGCCGGCGGGGTACCGCGACCCGACCCGTATGACGAAGAAGGAGCTCCTCTCGATCGACCAGTCGTTCTTCTACCGCGCGTCGAATCGTCGGGTCTTCCGGGCTCTCACGGACCCGGCCGAGCTGACCCGGTGGTTCGTGGCGAAGGCGGACCTTCCCCACGAGGCCGGTGCTGCCTACCGGTTCGAGTGGCCGGGTGGATACTCCCACGTTGGGACCGTCGAGGAATTCGTCCCCCCTCGGCGACTCAGCCTCACGTGGCCGCACGGGCCGGTTCGAGGTCGGTTCTACACCCGCGTGACGTTTACGGTTCGCCGGGCCGGCCCAGGGACCTTTGTCTCGGTCCACCACACGGGATTCCCCTCCACCCCGAAGGGGCTGGCCCAGTACGGAGGGACGCAATCGGGGTGGGCCTATTACTTGCTCAACCTCCGATCCGTCCTCGAATTCGGACGCGACCTGCGTTCTCCTCGCGACGCCTAGGACCCCGCGGGGCGGGGTTGGGCGCGGACTACTCCGGGCCCCGACGGCGTTCCCGAGTCGACAAGGCGATGGCCGTGGCCACGAGAAGGATGAGGCCCATCGCCCCTAGGAACACGAGCGTGGGGGTCGATAGCCCGACATGCGTCGCGGTCGAGTGGGCTACTCCGGTCGGCGTGAACGTGACGGGCAGGGTGACCGGGGCGGCCCCGACCGTCACGTTGCCCGAGGCGGGCTGGACGTCGAACCCGTCGGCTGCGACCGTGTACGGATAGGACCCCGGCGAGAGACCGGAAAAGGTGACCGTCGTTCCGGTCGATCCTTGGGTCGTGCCGTTCAACGTGACGGACCAGGCCGTGCCGATCGGCAGCCCATCCTCCGTGAACGTGAGGGAGTATCCCTTCGATCCGGTAGCCGTGAATACGACGGCCTGCGTCGCGGCCCCCCCGTTCACGACGAGGGTCCCGGAGTTGATCGATCGGTTGTATCCCGCGACCGTCCCGATAACGAACGCATAACTCCCGTTGACCTCGGATGCCCCGAGCGTCATTCCGCTGCCCTGGAGCAGTGTGCCATTCAGCCCGACCGACCACGTCGTACCGGGCAGGAGTCCGCTCTCGCTGAACGTCACAGGGTAGGTGGCCGGCGCGATACGCGAAAACGAAACGGTGACGTTCAGGTCCTGTCCATTGACCTGCTCCGTCCCTCCGGTGGGCAGGGCGTGGTAGCCCGGAATGGCCGTGACCGTGTACGGGTAGCTCCCGTTGGTCTGGGTGAACACGATCGAAGCCGATGCAGAAGATTGTCGTGCCCCTCCCATCGTAACGCTCCACACGGAACCCGCGGTGAGACCGGATTCCACGAACTGGACGCTGTAGGTTCCGGGAGGGAGCGCCGTGTAGTTCAGCGCGACCGGGACGTCCGCCCCTTGGACGGGGACCGTTCCCCCTACCGGTGAGACCGAGAACCCCGGGACGTTTCCGACCGAGTATCCATAGGAGCCATTCGCCTTGGAGAATGCCAGCGACGCCCCGGTAGTGTGCCGCGTCGAACCTCCGAGGGTCACGGACCAATTCGTTCCCGACGTGAGACCCGACTCGGTGAATGTGACTCGGAAGTCGAACGGGACGAAGGCGACCGCGACTTCGACCGGACCTGCACGGACGGTGACGTTCCCCGTTTTCGGAGAGGAGACGAACCCGGGGACGTCCCCCAGCGTGTACGAATAGGAGCCGTTGGGCTCGCTCAAGACCAGGTCACTCAGGTTGCCGGTGGCGGTCCGATTCGCGATCGTCGCCGACCAGTTGGTCCCGTTCGGAAGACCGGTCTCGTTCCACGTGACCGGGTACGTGACCTGACTGAACGTCACGTCGACGGCGACCGAGGCGCCGTCCAGGTCGACGGTACCGTTCGAGGGGACGCCTCGGTATCCCGGAACCGCGCCAATGGTGTACGGATACGTCCCGTTGGCGTCTTGGAAGTTCACGTCGCGCGTGGTCGAGGAATTCACGATGGACGAGAGGTTGACCGACCAATTCGTGCGCGCGGGGAGACCATGCTCCGTGAAGTTGACGGCGTAGAGCGCGACCGTGAACGCGATGTCCACCTCCGTCGGGCCCTGGACCTTGACCTTCCCGGAGCTGGGAGTCGAGAGGTATCCTGGGACGACGCCGATCGTGTAGTTCAACGTCCCGTTCCCCTTCTGGAAACCGACGGTTGAACTCGTCGAGCTGTTGTGCGCCACGTTGAGCGTCACGGACCAACGGGTCCCCGGAGGTAGGCCCGTCTCGTTGAAGAGGAGTGGGTAGAGCGTCACGTGCGGAGTGAAGCTGATGTTCTGCGTGACCGCGCCACCCGCCACGACGGCCGACCCGTTCGTGGGGGAAGCCCGATACCCCGACACGGGACCGATCGAGAAGGGGTACGTCCCGTTGGGCTCCAAGAACGACACGTTGGTGGCCGAGGTCGTTTGGATATTGCCGGTGAGATTCACGGACCAGTTGGTCCCGCTGAGCCCGGTCTGCGAGAACGTGATAGAGTACAGCGCCGGCGAGAAAATGATGGGTACCACGACCGACGCGTTGGCGACGGTGGCGTTACCCGTCTGCGGGGCGGCGAGGAATCCGGGGACCGTTCCGAGGGTGAAGGGGTAGGTTCCGTTCCCGTCCACGAAGCCGATGGAGGCGCCGGTCGACGCGTTGGTGGTCCCGTTCAGGGTGACCGACCACGAGGTATTTGCGACGAGGCCGGATTCCGTAAAGGTGACGCTGAACGAGGTCGAAGCGTGGATCGACGGGAGCGGCGTTCCACCTCGCCCCCCGGATTCGCGGGGAAGTACCGAGCTCTGAGCCGTGGGGGTCGCAGCGGCGGCGGAGAGGGAGTGGTCAGCTTGGACTACGCTGGGACCAGCGAACCCGCCCACCAGGAGGAGCCCGACCAAGCCCAGGGCGAAAAGCCGGGAGTAAGCTACCCTTCGAAAGTGCATCGAACCCTCGGTGCATGATTTGACTGCTGGCTCGTAGTATATAAACCGCGACCACGCGGTTTTCGCGTGGTTCAGTGGCCCCGGGACGCGGACGGGGCGTCCCGGTGGCACTAACGTATTGAGGACGAGGGAAGCTGGTTGCGGGAAGTAGGATGATCGAGTACGAAGAGGAGGATCTGTTTCCCTTCCCGAGAGACCGGGTCTGGACGTTGCTCACGGCCCACTTGGACGACTCCATGATCACTAAGATCCACCCCCTCGTTCGCTCCCAGAAGACCCTGAGCCGCTCCGGCGAGGACACCGTCGTCCAACGGTCGATCGACGTCCGCGGGAAGCTCATGAACTCGCAATGGAAGGTCACTCTCCGCCCGCCGGAGTACGCGCGGTACGAGATTCTTTCGAGCGAAGGCCCCTGGTCTGAGGGTTCGACCGTAGAGAGTCAGTACTCCGACGGCGCAGGGGGGACCCTGATCCGCAGCCGCGTGAGGGCGCATATCAAGGTGCTTCCCTTCTTTCTCCCGCAGAAGATGATGACGAAGAGTGTCCTGAAGGGGATCGACCAGCAGGACCGCGCCTTCCTCCAGAGATAGAACTGACCTCTGCGGCTCGGGGGCCTGCTCAGGTCAACCCCCGGGTCCGGTGACTTTCGGACGCCGGAGGAGGTGGCGGGTCACGATCCACGACGGCCGAACGGGCAGCACTTCCCAGCCCCGAGCGGTTTCCAAGGAGGCCCAACGCTCGGGGGTGACTCGCAGCGAGCTTCGTCGGCGGGAGACCGACCGCCGCCGGCGGGGATAGCTCACGTAGACCTGTCCTCCGGCCCGAAGGATGCGCCACGCCTCGGCCATGACCCCCTCCTTGTCGGCTAGGCAGCAGAGCACGAGGGAGAGGACGACGCGGTCCACCGAACTGTCGGCAATCTCGGGTCGACGGCTCGCAGGGCCGACTTGAATGGTCACCCGGGGGTCGCCTTTCAGCCGTGCCCGAGCCCATTCCAGATTCTCCGAGTCGATGTCGGCGAGATACAATCGGCCCTGGGGGCCGATCCGCCGAAGGATCTCACGCACCAGGTAACCGACGCCGGTGCCCAAGTCGGCGACGGTCTGCCCCGCCTGCAGGTCCAACAAGTCGAGGTCGCGGGACGGAGGCGCGAAAACCCTCCGAAAGGGGTTGTCCAACGCTCTCGGGTAGCACTGTCGGTCCGGGGGGAGGGTAGGTAACAGAACGGACACCTCCTCCGTACAGGGGCTACTCGGTCCCCCGCACTTGACGCGAGCCCTCTCGTGACCCCTCGCACGCTTCGCCACCAGCCTAATGAGCGCGCGCCCCTCCGCGGCCGACGAGCCGATCCATGCGCGTACTCGTGACGGGGGGAACCGGTTTCCTCGGGACCTACATGGCCTCGCTCCTCGCCGCGCAAGGGGCCGAAGTGACGGCCACCCACCTCCCACGATTGACGCCTCCCGGTCCACCCCCCAAGGGGGTGAGAACCCAACCGCTCGACGTGACGGATCGGGCCCAGGTGGAACGAGTCCTCGGCGAGACCCGACCGGAGGTGGTCTACCACTTCGCCGGTCAAGCCTTCGTTATCCCGTCGTGGGAGGACCCGGCGGGCACCTATGCGACCAACCTGACCGGGACCCTGTACTTGTTGGAAGAACTTCGCCACCACCACCCCAAGACCCGGTTTGCCTTTGCGGGAAGTGCCACCGAGTACGGGGATCCGCCGAAGATTCCCACACCGGAGGACTCCCCGCTCCGACCCACCAGCCCGTACGCGTCGAGCAAGGCGGCCGCCGACCTCCTGTGCTATCAGTACTTCCGGAGCTTCGATCTCCCCATCTTCCGATACCGGATTTACGGGACCACCGGGCCGGGAAAGCGCGGCGACTCCACCAACGACTTCGCCAGCCAGATCGCCCGTCTCGAGACCCTCCCCGAACCGCGCGTCCTGAAGGTCGGGAATCTCGACAAGCAGCGGGACATGCAGGATGTACGCGACGCGGTCCGGGCGATGGTCGCGGTCGTGGAAAGGGGAGCACCGGGCGAGGCGTACAATATCGCGAGCGGGGTTCCGAAGAGCGTCCGAGAGAATCTGTCGACCCTCCTCTCGATGGCGAAAGCACCCATCCAGGTCGAGACCGCGGCCGACCGGATGAGGCTCGTGGACGAGCCCATCCATCTGGCCGATGTCTCCAAGCTCCGCGGTCTCGGTTGGTCTCCGCAGATCCCCTTCAAGGATACCCTCCGGGACATCCTCGAGAGCTGGCGAGAGTCCGGGCCCTCGCCCGCGGCCTGAACTCTTCCCTCCGGGGCGCGCGGGCCCTACCGCCGGCGTTCCCAGCCGCTGACGGGGGGGCCGACAATGGCTTCTGAAGGAAATGGGCTGTCCTCGAGCAGATCGGTCGGCGGCTCCCGCTCGTTCCGTCGGCGGATGGTCCACACCGCCACCGTGCCGAACACGACGACGAACGCGTCCAGTCCGAGGAGCAGCCAATCGATCGGACCGAAGGCCCAGGGGGAAGGGTAGTTGATGACGGAGGCGAAGATGATGTAGACGGAGACCGGCGCCCCGTAGACGCTGAAGTTCCCTTCGACCCGTCCCGAGGAGTACCCGGGGACGTCGGTCACCCGGAAGTCGTGGGTTCCGTTGGGCTCGAGGAAGTCGATGACGGGCTCGGTGGAATATTGTTCGATGGTGTCGACCTGGGCGTACCACCGCACCCCGTACCCCAGCCCGTTGGCCAGGATCGTGACCCGGTAGGTGGTTTGGACGAACGTCGCCCCCACCTCCCGGCCCGTCCCGTTGACGGTGAACGTCACTCCCTGGACGAACGGGTGGTAGCTCGTGTCGGTCGTCGCGACGAAGTACTGGTAGGTTCCGTTCGTGAGGTCCACGATGGTCGTCGGCTCGGTGGTCGCTACGGGAGCGTAGTCCGTCAGGTTGAGGTACCACTGCGCCCCGGCAGGAAGGCCCGACTCCCGGAACGTCACCGGGTAGGTCGGGGAGATGAAGAGGATCGAGAGAGTCCCCTGCGCGTAGTTGCTCACGTAGGCCCTCCCGTTCACGGGGTCGTAGGCCACCCCTCCGGGGCCGGTCCCGACGGGGATCGTCGCGACGACCGTGTGGGTCGCGTCGGAGATCACGCTCACGTCGTCCCAGAGGAGCGCGTTGGTCACGAGCACCTGCCCCGTCTGCCCGTCGTAGGCGAGTCCGTCCGGGTGGCCCGCCATGGGCACCGACGTCACCACCCGGTTGAGCACGTCGGAGATGACGCTCACGTTGTTGTTCAACGAATTGGCGACGTACAGCTCGTTGTGGCCCTGGTCATACGCTACGCTCGTCGGGTTTCCTCCGACCGGGATGGTCCCTACCACGGTGTTCCGGACGTCGGAGATCACGGTGACGTTGTCCGAGAAGTAGTTCGCCACGTACACCCGGTGGAGTCCTCCGTCGTAGGCCAGGCCGAACGGATGGACGCCGACCCCGAACCGGGCCACCACGGTGTTCGTCAGGTCCGAGATCACGCTGACCTGGTTCGAAGCGCCGTCACTGACGAAGACCTCCCCCTTCCCGCTGTCGAACGTCAGTCCGTCCGCCCCCCCGCGCACCGGGATCGTGGCCACGACCTGGTCGGTAACGTCCGAGACGACGCTGACCACGTTGGAGGCGGCGTATCCGACGAACACCTCTCTCGATCGATTGTCGTACGCGAGGGCGTCCGGAAAGCTCGGGACGGGCACCTGCGCGACGATCGTGTTGGTGACATCGGAGACCACGCTCACGGTGTTCGAAAAGGCGTTGATCACAAAGGCCTCCCCCGCTCCGCTATCGTACGCGACCGCGACCGGCTCCGCCCCGACAGGGACGGTCTCCACGACCTCGTTGGTGGTATCCGCGATCACGCTCACATTGTTCGAATTCGAGTTCGCGACAAAGATGCGGCCCGTGGTGGGGTCACAGGCAATCCCGGCCGGGGCGCTTCCGACCGGTATCGCTGAGGTGACGGCGTCGGATAGGTCGGAGACCACGCTGACCAGGTTCGAGCCCCGGTCGGCCACGAAAATGGCCCCGGCGCCGGGGTCGACGGCGCCGGCCGACGGGGAAGCGCCGACGTTGACGGTGGCCACCACCTGATTGGTCGAATCCGCGATCACGCTCAGGTTGTTCGACTGGCCGTTCGTGACGAACACGCTCCCCGCGGGGCCGACGTAGACGATGGACGTGGGGTCGGTGCCCACCGGGATCGTCGCGACCACCGCGTCGGTGAGGTCGGAGAGCACGCTGACGGAGTTGGAGCGGGAGTCGGCCACGAAGATCTCTCCCTTCGAGCTGTCGTAGGCGACGGCGTCCGGCCCGGCCCCGACCGGAATCCGGGCCTCCACCACGTTCGTAGAGGCGGAGACGACGGTGACATTCGCCGTGGCAAAGTCGGCCACGAAGACGGCTCCGAGAGAGGGGTCGTACGCGATTCCCGAGGGGGTCCCACCGACGGAGACGGTCGTCACGACGGAGTTGGTACCATCCGAGACCACGCTGACGCTCGCGGACCCCGAATTGGCCACGAAGAGTTCCCCCTGGGCGGCATCGTACGCCAGCGCCGTGGGATTGCTCCCCACGGGGACGGACAGTACCGTCGGGCGGGCTCCCGCTGAGAACACCGCGACATTGGCCGAGTAGTAGTTCGCCACGTAGATCTCGGCCCGGAGCCCGTCGTACGCCACGGCCGAGGGGTAGGCGCCGTTGCTGGCGAGGAAATTTCCGGAGACTAGAGAGTTGTTGAACAGGACGAGCGTGTTGGCAACGAACGGGCGGGGCCCCGTCAGATGCAGGAGCCCCGAGGCGGGGGGTCGTTCGCCCCCAGAGAGGGACCCCAACCCAGCCTGTGTTGGTCCGGGGGTGGCTAGCGGGGCTCGGAGCCCCTCCCTGGCCGCGAAGGGTGAGCCCCGGATGGGGCTCTGTCTCGGGCCGAGAGCGGGACCCGTTCCCTGGGCGAAAGGGACACCTGACAATAGGACAACTCCGATGACGATTAGAGCGAGAATCGCCGCGGAACGGGGGCTCCCGGGCCAGCGTTCCGGCCTCTCCATCTGGGGTCCCCGAGGTAGCCGGGAGACCAAAGGACCACGGAGGTTATCTGCGCTTCGAGGAGCGAGCCCTCCCGATGGCGGGTCGGAGGCTCGGGCGTCGAGACGTCCCAAGGGAGGGCGGACTGAATCAGGGGGGCGCGAAACTCGCCCCTCGGGGATCAGAGCGGCCCCGCCGCGAACCAGTCCTCCCCTTCTCGGGGACGGCGCCTCCGACGGACCCAGAGGACCGCGATGACGGCCAACGCTGCCCCCAGCCCGAGCCCGAGCCAAGCCCACCAGGGGACAGCCGCCAATCCCGTGAGCACGAGGTGGAATTCGATCGACACGGGCCGTGCGACCGCCCCGTGGACCACGATCGTACCCGAGCCGGGAGATGGAACATACGACCCGATCGGGTCGACCACAAAGCCGAAGGACCCGTTCGGGACGAGCGTGAATCCCATTGCGGACGTGAGGCTGTTCTCGCGGAACCCGTTGAAGACGATGGACCAGTTGGTGCCCGAGGGGAGTCCACTTTCGAGGAAGGCGAGGTCGTAGGAGGTCTCGTTGAACCCGATCAGCTCGCTCGCGGAGGCCCCGTCGATCGACAGCTGGCCGATCCCATGGAGGGCGTAGTAGGTGGAATCCGCGGTGGCGACGACATAGGCAAACGAACCGTTGACCAGATCGACGGACGCGACCGTGGAGGTGGATGGCACCGAGACTTTGCCGGTGACATTCAGGCTCCAGGGGTGCTGCGGGGGGAGTCCCGACACCCGGACCGTGAACGTGTAGGTCGTCGGACCGGGAGAGGCGAACGACAGGGTCCCCTGGAGGTGGTTGCTCACCACGACGAGTTCCTGACCGGGATCCCACGCCAAAGCGAGAGGGTCCGAGCCGACGGTCAGGGTCGCCGTGACCCCGTTCAGCGTATCGGAGATCACGCTTAGGCTCCGGGATCCGGCGTTCGCCACCCAGACTTCGCCGAGTCCTCGATCGTACGTGAGTGCCTCCGGGGTCGACCCGACGGGGACGGTAGTTAGGACCGCGTCGGTCGTCTCCGAGATGATGGCGACCGAATTCGAATCTGCGTTGGCGACGTAGACCTCGCCCCGTTCTGCG
>JAKIWQ010000051.1 GCA_022749935.1 Thermoplasmata archaeon
GCTCTGTACTTCGGGGTGCTCTGGTACGTGATGTTCGTCACGATCCCGTACACCGGGAACTACAACTGCGTGACCATGGGCTGGTGCTACACCGGCCAGATCAGCGGTGCGTTCTCCCGGATCGGGCTCTCCCGATTGAAAGTGCGGGACAAGAACGTGTGCAAATCGTGTTCTACTCTCGACTGCGCCAAGAGCTGCCCCGTCGGGCTCGTCGACATGGTGGGTTCGTTCCGGACCCGGGGTTTCTACCGGAGCGCGAAGTGCTGCGGGGTGGGGTCGTGCGCCGGAGCGTGCCCCTATGGGAACCTCTACCTCTACGATGTCCGGCACTTTCTGAGCGAGAAACTGGGGTTTGCGCGGGACCCCCCGCGAGGGATGAGGCTCCCGATGGCCCGCCCGTCGCGAACTCTCCGGCCTCTTTCCGCCCCGCAGATCGCCGTCGCCTCCGGTGCGGGCCCGGGGGAGTCCCGTCCCCCGGTAGCTTGACCGTCCCTGTCGGTCGCCTCACCCTGAGTTCGTCGGGCCGGGGGGCCGCTCCGCCCCATCTTATGTACGGCCTCCGGGCTCCGGAGCACGGGGATCGAGATGCGGGTCACGAAGGCCGGAGTGGTCGGGGCCGGCACCATGGGCGCGGCCATCGCGGAGGTGCTGTCGTTCAACGGGATCTCGGTAGTGCTGAAGGATGTCGACGCCGCTCACGTCGACCTGGGTCTCGGCAAGGTCCGGGGATTCGTGGAGGAGCTCGTACGTTACCACGAGGGGCGGGCCGAAAAGGAGGTCGAGCGGATCCGGACGGTGGGGGTCGACCTCACGGAATCCCAGGTGGACCAGGTCCGCCAGAAGCTCGCTCCCAAGGTCACGCGCTCGCGCGGGGAGGAGATCGTGGCCCGCGTTCGGGGCGTCACCGACTTCGCAGCGTTCTCCGACGTCGACTTCGTGGTGGAGGCCGTGTTCGAACGGTTCGACGTGAAGCGGAGCGTGCTGGAATCCCTCGACGGGACCGTCCCGGACCACGCCGTCATCGGGTCGAACACGTCCTCCCTGTCGATCACACGGCTCGCGAAGGGATTGAACCATTCCCGCGAAATCCTCGTGACCCACTTCTTCAACCCGCCGACGACTCTGCCGCTCGTGGAGGTCTCCGGAGGGGTGGACACGCGCGAGGACGTCGTGACCGATACGGTCGACTTCCTGCAGACCCTCCGGAACCACCGGTATCCCCTCGTTCCGATCCGGGTCAAGGAGTCGCCTGCGTTTCTCGTGAATCGGGTGCTCATGCCCGTGCTGAACGAGGCGGCGTTCGCCCTGGACGAAGGGGTGGCGACGGCCCGGGACATCGATCTCGCAATGAAGAGCGGTGCGGGGATGCCGATGGGGCCGTTCGAGCTCGCGGATCTCATCGGGCTGGACATCGCGCTCGAGGTGTCGGAGACCCTCCTGCGGGAAACGGGCGACCCCAAGTACCGGCCGGCACCCGCCTTGCGCCGTCTCGTGGATGCGGGCCACCTCGGCCGGAAGACCGGTCGCGGCTTCTACGAGTACACGTAGGCTGTCGCCCCACGGCGGGACGGGCGCCCCCTCTCCGCCACCGCCCGAGCAGGGCGTGGGCGCACCTTTACCTCGGAAAAGAAGGGCCTCGAGGGCGGGGTCAGGCGCCGGGTGCAGGCTTGACCGGCCCGGCCACCACCGCGGCGGTCGGTACGAGGGAGGGTTTCGCGTCCACGGCGGTAGCCGCCTGGAGCGCCTTGGCCGGGGGCGCGGAGGGGGGCTTGGGCGGGGCGGGCAGAAGCTGACGTTTCAGGAACGCGAGGATGAGGCTCCAT
This sequence comes from Thermoplasmata archaeon, assembly GCA_022749935.1. Classification (GTDB taxonomy): domain Archaea; phylum Thermoplasmatota; class Thermoplasmata; order Lutacidiplasmatales; family UBA184; genus Lutacidiplasma. The sequence continues at coordinate 1,824 of JAKIWQ010000051.1, forward strand.
GCGAACTCCGCCTGCCGAAGGTCGTAGGCCCGCAGGTCGCGGGAGAGGAAGTTGCGTCGCGCGCCGGGGATGTCCTCGAAGGAGAACGCCGCCTTCGTCTCGGTGCGAACGGCGTCGAACTGACGGCGGGCCCGTGCGGCGCTTCGGTCGGCGGTGCCACTGACGACGAGGAGGGGAGCGGTCACGAGGCGGGAGAGCCCCGCCGGCTGGACGGGCATCGGGTACGCGAGGACGACGGCCCCCAGGCGGGTGTCCCGCGCCGCAAGGGCCAGCGCGAGGCTGCCACCGTACGAGGTGCCGAAGAGCGCGGTCTTGTTGGGGTCGACCAGCTCGCGAGCCCGAAGAGAACTCAAGGCGTCGGCGTACAGTCCGAGGAACGAGCCGACCTTTCCCCCGGTCGTCCGTACGCCCCCGCGACCCCACGAGCCCCCTCGCAACGAGAGGTGGTGCGTCGGTCCGATCGCATCGGTCTTGGCCACATCGGGGATCAGGACTTCGAAACCGTCGCGGGCGAACCGAATCGCCCCGTCCAGCAACGTTGTCGTGATCCCATACACGTCCGGGGTCACGAGGATTCCCGGGTGTTTCGTGACCTTCGTGGGGGCAAGGATGATACCGGGCGCCCGGCCGTCCTTGGAGGTGTCTGAAGGGAACCAGACCCGTTCGCTCCGGTACACGGGCGCAGGGGCGCCCGGCTTCTGGGTGGTCTTCCGCCAGGTCTTGTTTAGGAAGTCGACGACGCAGAGCTTGAATCGTTCCTTGCTCAGGACGACCACCGCTTGGCGGGTCCCGCAGATGTCGCACACCCCGATGACCCCGCTCCCGAACACGGGCGGAAGGTCGAGGAGTTTGTCGTCGTCGCGCATTTTCCGACGTTCCTAGCGTCCGAGCCGGGTACGCTTCTTAACCGTTGCCGCGCGAATCCCGCGATCGAACGGGGGAAACTCCGGCGGGGCCTCTCGCACGGCGGGGATAGACCCGTTCGAGCCGATGGCGGTCGCGAGGGATGAGGGCGGTGATCCCGCGGATGGCCAGGCGTCGTCGCAACTCGCGGTCGGCGGTCGCCACCCAGGCTCCCGTGCCGTCCGCCGCCTCCAGGATCGCGTCGTCACCCCGTTCTGTCGTGGGTACGATCTGGTACCGGTCCGCAAGCGCCCGTGCCGCCATCGCTCCCGGCGTGAGGGATTTCGCGAGACCGTCGAGCTCGGCCAACACGGAGGTCGGAACGAGGAGGCGCGCGCCGGGGTGGATCCGTCCGACCTCCTCCTCGAGCGGAAACGCCGAACGTACGACGAGGAAGAGCACGTTGGTGTCCAGGATGACGGCCGGCCGGACGCGCGGCCGGGGCTTACGGGCGGCGGACGGCGATCCCGAGCGCTTCGCGGTCGTACTCGACCCCTCCCTTCCGTCCGCGTAAGAGGTACCGCTGGGACTTCTGGTTCGCGGTCTTCGGCACCTCGTCGATGAATTCGATGTACCGGGGGACCATGAAGAACGGGAGCTCTGCGATACAGAACCGGAACAGTTCCTCGGGAGCCGCCGTCGAACCGGGCTTCAGTTGGACGAACGCCTTCACATCCTCCTCGCCCAGCGGGCTGGGAACCCCGACCACGACGCTCTCGAACACGCAAGGATGCCGATTGAGAGCGGATTCTACATCATACGGCGCGAGGTTCTCCCCCCGGCGGCGAATGACATCCTTCTTCCGGTCCACGAAGTAGTAGTATCCGTCGCCGTCCCTGGTTACGTAGTCTCCGGTGTGGAACCAAAGGTTGCGCCAGGATTCGACGGTCTTCTCTGGCTGACCGAGGTATCCGAGGAACATGGTGTAGGGGACGCGGGGCCGGACGACGAGTTCGCCCCGGACTCCAACCGCGACGGGCCGGTCTTGGTCGTCGACGACGTCCGCCTCGACAAACCCGAGGGGAGTGCCGACCGACCCGACCCGGATCGCGTCCGGGGGGTTCATGAGAGTCGTGCAGCCGCATTCGGTCATCCCGTAGAGCTCGACGATCGTGAGACCGAAGCGACGTTCGAACTCGGGCCATACCGCCTTCGTGGTTCCGGCCGTCAGCGCCGTTCGGACGCGGTGGGTCCGGTCGCTCGGTCGCTCGGGCTGTTTGAACAGGACGTTGATCATCGAGATGAGCAGCGAGACGTGGGTGGCTCCCATTCGGGCGCCCGTCTCCCAGAACGTCGACGCATGGAAGCGATCGTCGAACGCCGCCGTCACGTCGTACGTGAGGGCCGTGAGCGCGGTCATTTCTTGGGCGTTGCAATGGAAGAGCGGGAGGGCAGTGAAGAGGACCGAGTCGGCCTCGAGCCGGCTCCGGCTCCCGATCTCTCGCGGCGTGGTGAGGGTCTTCTCGTGAGGGATGATGGCTCCCTTCGGGGGTCCCGTGGTCCCGCTGGTGTACATGATGGACGCCGGTTCCCAAGGCATCGGTGGCGCGACCGGTTCCGCGGCGGCGCTCGTGGTGAGCGTTCGAAAGGACCGGGCCCGTTCAGGGAAGGAAGGGTTCCCGACGCCGGGCTCGGGAACCACCCACTCCCGAGAAATCCGTAGACCGTCCCGGAGCGGGGCGTACGCCTCCCACAACCGTTGGTCGATGACGAGCCCTTGAGGAGCACTGTCGGCGAGCTCGTATCGGAGGATCTCCCCCTTCAACCCCGTGTTCAAGGGGACGATGACCGCGCCCCGCTTGGCGAGCGCGAACCAGAGCAGCGGGAACTCCGGCGTGTTCAACAACATCGCGGCGACCCGGTTTCCCGGTCCGATCCCGGAGGCCGCCAGGCCGTTGGCCACGAGGTCACTCTCCCGGTCGAGTTCGCGGTACGAAAGGTCCCGCCCCTCGAACCGGAGGGCGGTTCGGTTCCCGTTCTTCACGGCCTTCTGCCGGACCAAGGTGGGCAGGTCGTGGTAGACCTCGCCCGGGAGGAGCATGGGCGCTCGGAGGCGCGCCGGTCCATAAACATTCGGAGGGCCGGCGCGAAAGCCCGGAAGGCTTCATAGCCGAGGTGTAGGTCGGGTCCCTGTGCCGAAGGGAGGCCGGGACTATCGGGACGATCGTCCGATCGTGCCCGAGCTCGCCGCCGGGGCCGTCGTGGTCCACCGGGCGAGCGGACAGGTCCTCCTGCTCTACCACCGAGGCCAGGAGCGGTGGGCGCTTCCGAAGGGCCACGTGGAACCGGGGGAATCTCTCGCGACGGCCGCGGTGCGCGAGGTCCGGGAGGAGACCGGTCTCACTCGAGTCGAGCTGGGGCCCGAATTGGCCGAGGTGAGTTATCGATTCTACGACGGCGACCGGGGACTCAACGTTCACAAAACGAGCGTCTATTTCCTCGCGAGCACGGACGACCGGGCGACCCAGATCGAACCGATCTTCGACCGCGCGGAATGGCTGGACCTCGCGGAGGCCACCCGACGTGTTTCCTACGACACGGACCGCCACGTCCTCGCCCAGGTGGGCGAGCGCCTGAGGGCCGGATCGATCGCCCGAACCTCCTAGGTCGGGAGAAATCGAGGGAGGAAGGGGTTTTGGTGGGCCGGAGACCGGCCCACCGACGGGGACCGGGTCTCCCTACGGTCGGGGTGGGGGCGCCTCGGGTCCCGTGGACGAGCTCACCGGTGGGGTGGGGGGTTGGACGACGGCGGGGGGAACGCCATTCACCCAACTCTCCCCGTACCCACCGACCAGGGTCTTCTGGGAGCGACGCCGGTCGTACGAGCGCCACTCGACCACCACGACCAAGCCGATGACCGCGATGGCCGCGACGGCGATCAAGGCGATGCCGAGCAGGGAGCCCGTGGTCGCGGAGGTCGAAGCAGTGCACCCCTTGGTGAGGCAGGCCGACTCGGCCTGGGCGGCGGAGACGGACATCGGTTCGCCGGGGACCGTCGCTCCAGGGGTCGCACCCACGGCCGGGGTGAGGCCCGAGCCGGGCTGAGCGAGCGCGCTGGCGGCCCCGGGGCTCGCCCCGAAATTGGTGTCAGCGGCCGTGACGGTCGGACCTCGAGCCGAGGGGCTGAGATAGAGCGTCTCGCCCTGGCCGGACCCCACGCTGGCCGACCCGAGGGAGTCCGCGTCGAACGGATGGGAGGCGCCCCCGAACAGGTCGAAGTCGTGCGGGACCAGGATGTACCCGTCGTACGCGTCCACGGGGCCCTGGACCAGCAGGATGATCGCGGTCCGGGTCTGGTGGTCGGTGAACGGATGGCCGACGGTGGCCTTCAAACCAATCAGGCTCACCGGGCCGGTGGCCGACCAGTTACCGAGGACGGAGCCGGAGCCAGATCGGGTCGTCCCGTTCCAGCCGAGGTCGGCCCAGGCGTAGCTCAGGTCCCAGCTCGCGGACGGGGTGGCCGTCGCGCTCGAGTTCCACATCGTGACGCCGCTGAGGTTCAGCGGGAGGATCCCGAGGGCGGGCGCGAACGCGACCTTTCCCTGGGCGGTCCCGGAGACGTTCAGCCAGCCGCTGTGCGAGTGCCCGTGCACGCTGACGAGGAGGGCCTGGTCGACCGCGGCCTGGACGCGGAGCGACTCGTTCGTGATTCCGAGCGCCGGGACGGCGCTGCCGTTCACGTAGACGGTCGCGGCATCGGTCAGGTTGGCGAACGCGACGTCGGACTCGGTTCCGTGGAAGGTGTAGCTCCCGCTCGCGTTCAGGGCCGTGACGGTCGTCGTGACGTCGATCCCGACCGTACGCTGTTCTTCGAGTTGGACGGTCGAATTGCTCGTGTTGGTCGATGTGAAGATCACGGTCCATCCAAAGGACGCGTTCCAGGTGATCGTCGTTCCGCCGAGGTGGACGGTGCCGGTCGAATTCCCCGAACCGCCGTACGCCCATTGGGCCGCTGGGGCGGCACTCGCTGTCCCGGCCAGCCCCGGTCCCACGGCCAGCGCGAGGAGGACCGCGACCCCCGTCACGACCAACCAGCCCATCGTTCCGCTTTGTCTCGTCTTCCGTTCTTGCGTCATCTTCCTTCGACGGTCTCCTCCGTCCAGGTGAGAAGTCGCGGACCTCCGAGATAAGGCTCCGTTCCGAGACCGAACGAATCTCTTGGACGGCGTGCTAGACCGTCACCAAGGGAGCTCGAGGCCGCTCACACGACCTTTCCCGAGCGGGTGATGGTGCGGCCGTCGACCGAGAGTTCCGCGCCGGCGACCGTCAGCCACTCGAGGAAGGGGATCTTTGTTTTTCCCCCGTATCCGCCGTTTCCCCCGACGCCGAACGAGACCGCTCCTCGCTCGCTCTCCTCCATGAGGGGGCTAACCCGTACGTCCGCGTCCAGGCCGATCTCCAGTAAGGCGGGGCGATCGCGACCGGGACCGGCGTCTTTGAACGCCTCCTGGAACTCCTTCCCGCCGGAGGTGTAGGTGTACTTCGCGAGCCGGGCGTCCTTCATCGTCCAGCGGCCACCCTCCCGCTGAGAGGACCCGAGCCGGCTCGGTCGGTTGGCCACGAAGGTCCCCTCGGCCGAGTCCTCGTCCAACGCGACGTAGACGACCGCCTCGGGGACGGAGGTCATCATGCCGAACCGGGTCTTCCGTTCCACCGGTGTGACCCGGCCGAGACCTTCCCGCATGGGACGGCCGGCGAGCGCGACCTCCAGGTCCGTGCCGTTCGAGTGCCGGATCCGGACCGAGTGGCCCTTCTCGAGCACCTTGCGCAGCCGGTCCGCGTCCCGAACGAGCGGCTTCAGGTCGCGGGTCGAGGCCGCGTACATCTCGGAGAGCCACGTGCCGTAGGGCACCCCGAACGTGCGGGCGTTCTCGGGCGTGACGCGAGCGATACCCATCCGCGCCCCGCGTACGCCTTCCTTCCGAGCGACCTCGTACCAGTGGTCGTTGAACGCGGTCGCTTTGTCTTGCTGGGAGTCGGTCAACTTCCATCGTCGGGCGAGGTTCTCCGGTCCCCAGAAGTAGATGTAAACATCCGTTTCTGCGAGTGCGGCCATCTCGTGGGGGGCCGCCGCACCAAGCAGGCCCGCTCGGCCCTCGTCCACGGCGGACCAGTAGGAGTTCTCGTCCTCAAAATGCAGGAGCGCGTGGGCGCCCCGACGCCGGGCCTCCCGGACGAACCCGGTGGCCCATGGAAGGGCGGACGGGTACGCCTCGATCGTCACGTTCTCTTTGGGCTTCAACTGGAGGCGGGAGAGGAGGACGTTTCGCGCGAGCCGGTCGGCTTGGGCTTCCGTGATGACGGGCGTCATGGCGCCGCCACGAGGTGGAGGTCTATGGCGCTTTGCCCGTCGAGCCCGGGAACCCGGGAACCTGAAATCGCGCCGAAGCGAGCATGGCGACGGATTCGGGGTACCCGGCGTCCGCATGCCGTGCCACGCCGATGCCGGGGTCGTTGTGCAGGACCCGGCCGATCCGCCGGTCGGCGTCCGTGCTCCCGTCCGCGACCACGACCAAACCGGCGTGGATCGAATTGCCGATCCCCACCCCACCGCCGTGGTGGACCGAGACCCACGTAGCGCCGCTCGCCACGTTCAGAAGGGCGTTCAGGATCGGCCAGTCCGCGATGGCGTCCGAGCCGTCGCGCATCGCCTCCGTTTCGCGGAAGGGGCTCGCCACGCTGCCGGTGTCGTGGTGGTCCCGGCCGATCGCGACCGGCGCCGTCACTTGGCCGTCGTGCACCAGCGCATTCACCAGATGGCCGAAGCGCTCCCGTTCCCCGTACCCCATGTAGCAGATCCGGGCCGGTAACCCCTGGAACTGAACCCGTTCCCCCGCGAGACGGATCCACCGGCACAGCGGGAGGTTGTCCGAGTACTCCGAGAGGATCATCCGGTCGATTCGGTGGACATCGCGGGGTTCCCCGCTGAGCGCCACCCATCGAAACGGTCCGCTCCCCACAGCGAACAGCGGTCGAATGTACTTCGGGACGTACCCAGGGATCTCGAAGGCGTCCGCCACCCCCGCCTCCAGGGCCTGCGTCCTAAAATTGTTCCCGTAATCGAACGTATGAGCACCTTTTCGACCGAACTCGAGGATGGCGCGGGCCTCGGTGGCGATGGACACCCGGACCCGCGAGAGGTACTCCGGGAGGTTCCGCGCGCGGGACTCTGCGGCGGTCTCGACCGTCAGCCCCTGGGGAATGTAGCCAACGCGTAGGTCGTGGGTCGCGGTCTGGTCGCTCACGATGTCCGGTACGAGCCCCCGTGCGAGGATCGCGGGGTAGACGTCCGCGGCGTTCGCGCAGAGCCCGATCGACCGGGCCCGACGGGCGCCGACCGACTCCTGCACGAGCTCGAGCGCTTCCGTAAGGTCCTTCGCCTCTTCGTCCAGGTATCGATGTTCCCGGCGCCGGGCTAGGGCGCGGGGATCCACGTCGACCACCAGCGCGACCCCGCCGAGGAGCGTCACCGCTAGGGGCTGGGCTCCTCCCATCTCCCCGAGACCCGAGGTGAGCATCCATCGGCCGGAGAGATCCTCGGCGTGGAACTCGAGGCGCGCGAGGGAAGCGAGGGTCTCATAGGTCCCCTGCAGGATCCCCTGGGTCCCGATGTAGATCCAACTACCGGCCGTCATCTGGCCGTACATCGTTAGCCCCCGGGACTCGAGGTCCCAGAACACTTCGTCCGTCGCCCAGCGCGGAACGATGAGGGCGTTGGCGATCAGGACCCGTGGGGCGTCGGCGTGGGTGGGGAAGACCCCGACCGGTTTGCCAGACTGGATCAGGAGCGTCTCTTCGGGGCCGAGGGTCCGTA
>JAKIWQ010000052.1 GCA_022749935.1 Thermoplasmata archaeon
GAGCGCGGCGGGGTCGATCGCTTCGTAGAGGATCGCGAGAGCCAAGGTCACGACGAGGGCTAGGAGCGAGAGGAGACCGTACCACCGGAGACCTTCGACCGTCGCGAGCGGCATCCGGTCCGCCCAGTTGCGAAGGGGGCCCGCTCCCACGAGGAGCGCGAACGCCAGCACCGGGAGTCCGTAGACGACCGCGAGGTCGCCGAACAACGACCCGTAGAGCGGTCGGAGCGCCGGCACGGCTTCCGGTACGAAGTACTGGCTCGAGACCGCAACGACCGTCACGATCACGCCGACGGCGTACCGGAGGAGGGCGCCGGACGTCGGCCGCTCCCCCAGCGGCGCAGGGGGACTCGGCGTGGGGGAGATCATGCGGGGTTCGGAGCGGGGAGCGCTACTTAGACTCCGCCGTCGGTCGGGCGCTCCGCTCGGCGACCTGGAGGCACGCGAGCAGGTCCTCGAGCGTCGCACGGGCGGACCGCGCGGAGGTCGACGTGGTCCGGACGACCAGCTCCGTCCCTTCGACTTCGAGCGTCACGAAGGCGGGATTGTCGGCGAGCAGCGCTCGGCGCAATCGCTCGGCCGACGCGGCGTCCGGGCACGGGCGCCGGGCGACGACCGTTACTTCGACGCCGTGGATTTCTTCGAGTGGGTCGGGGATGGTTTTCCCCCCTTCGGCTGGGCCCCCGGGCCGCGGCTCAGCGCATCGGGGACGATCGGAGCCGTTTGGGTACGCCGGGCCACCTCGGCACCGGCCCGCTCCTGGAGGTAAGAGAGGACCGTCGGCCAGATTGCGTCCGTGGTCTGCTGCTTGTTCTCGAAGTTGTGCTCTCCGACGAACCGGACGAAAGAGGCCCGGCTCCCCGCGTCCCACATCCCGTTGAGGCGCCCCGTGTAGTATCCGAGGACGCTCAGGTCGTGCTGCACGGCGAGTGCGACCTCCCCCTGGATGGGGAGGAGGGTCTTCGGGTCCTCCCGATTCAGGAGCGTGAGGTCGTAGAGGCGGAAGACGCGGCGGAGCTCCTCGATCGGGGACGGGTGGTCGTCCACCCGGACGTCGATCCACCGGTCGCTCGCCCCGTACCCCGAGGCCTTTTTGCTCACGAGGAGCGCCGCCGATTGCTGACCGCGTCGATCGCCCCCTTCTCGCTGACCGGCGAACAGGGCGGCCAGGAGGCGATCGGCGATGTCGCCGCGCGTCGTCTCGTACGCCCGCGCCATCGACTTGACGACCGCGGGCCCGAACAGGATGTTCCCCTGGCAGGCGAACCCGTCCCCGACCACCTGGCCAGCCCAGTCCATGCATTTGGGTCCCGTGAACGCGGCCGCCTCGCCGCGCGCGTCCACTACGCCGAGCTGGCGCTCGTCCCGTCCGGCGTCCGCGTCCACCAATCGTCGGACCACTTCCTTCGCGCTGAGACCCTTCTTCAACAGCGCGAGCCCTTCGGGTCCCCACGCCGGGTTGGAGGAGGCCTGGGTCGCGACGGCGCCGACCTGGGTCTCGGCCCAGGGGACGACCGCTCCCACCGCGATGAATTTCGACTGCACGGCCACTCCGCAGGTGCCGTCGGACCGGTCGCACGCGACGATCGAGAACGTACCAAATCGTGGGCGGTTCATCAGACGCCGGACACCGGTTCGGCGCCTTAAGATTGGGGAGGGTCTTCGGAGTCGGCGCGTGCGGGTCCCGGCTCCAATTCTCCGAGAAGCTGCTCCACCCGCCGTGTGGCCTCGACGTGGTGTCCCTCCGCGTACGCCCGCTCGGCCTCGGTCAGGTCCCGGAGCTCCCGGGTCACGTCCCGGCCGTGCGCCTTCAGGACCCCGAGGATCCGGGCCGCGATGCGGATCCGGTTGCCGGTCCGGTCCTCCTCGGCCGAAGGGACGTCGTCAGCGACGTTCTTGGAGGTGTAGTCGACCAGGCCGCGGGGCCACTGGGTAACTTCGCCCTCTCCGCGCCGGGTGCGCCGCCGCGGTTCGTCCGCCGACGTGGTGCGCCCCGGGAGCTCAGGCCTCGGAGATCTCTTCGGAGACCGCTGCGGGCGCGGCCCGGGGGGCGGGGCGGCTGGTCGGGCGCGTCACCTGCTCCCGCACCGCCAGCCAGACCGCGTCGATCCGTTCGTAGAAAGCGACCCCCGCTCCTTCGGTGGCGAGCAGGGTCGCGGCTTCCTCGACCCGGGGGGCGAGGGACGAGAGGTCGGTCCCATGAGCGGTCGCCCATGCCACGCACTCACGGGCGAGTGCGAGCTGATCGTCCGCGTTCCTTCGGGCGCGCCGCGCCTCTTTCTCATCGGCGGCGAGTCCGTGCTCCGGGTCCCAGTGGGGGGGCATCGGGGCGGGAATAGGGACACGGAGCCGTCGGAACGGCTCGGGGATGGTCGGCCACCGCGGCTCGTGGAGCCGCACCGAGAGCTGGTCGAGCGCCTGCAGCGTGGTCGCGTAGTCGCCCGCCTCGTACGCCGTCTCGGCCCGGTCGAACGGCGTGATGAGGTCGGGGTTGGGGGACCCTTTCCACAGGTCGAGCCGAAGGGCGACCCGGCTGGGGGCGAGGCGTCGGAGGACCTGCCGCTCGGGAGTGACGGGGATCGGGGGCGTGGAGGGGATCTCCGGGTCCTTCGGGGGCGGACGATTCGGAGCACCCGGCATCGGTCCCTCTCGCGGCGTCTACAGGAACGCCTCGAACTCCTTCGTCACTTCGGGGTACTTTTCGTGAACGGCCTTGAGGATGTTGTGGACGTTCAGCTTCTCGAGCTTCACCCCGAGGAGCGCGTCCACGATCTTGTCGAACGTCTCGTCGGACAGGGTTGTGAGCTTTTCCTTGGCGAGCCAATTCCGGTAGAGCTTCTCCTCGAGCCGGACCCGCCACCCCTTCTCGTACTTGTCGAGGACTTTCTTCGAGGCGTCCCCCGAATGCACCGCTTCCGCGGCCACGGTGCCGCAGATCTTGCCGGCGATGCAGCCGTTGGCGATGCCGCCTCCCGTGAGCGGGTCGATCATCCGGGCCGCATCGCCGAGGACCATGAAGCCGTCCAGGACGGTCTGCTTCATCGGGGGTGCGATCGAGACGCCCCCTCCCACCATGTCGATCTTCTTGCCTTTCGCGTACGCCGGATGGTGGTCGATCCACCGGTCGAGATAGGAACGGGCCTCCGCCATCCCCTTGATCTGGCTCACCTGGACGCCGATCCCGACGTTGGCGAGCCCCTCCGCCTTCGGGAAGATCCAGACGTAGCCGCCCGGGGCGACCTTCCCGAGGTAGAAATCACAGTAGCGGACGTCGCAGTCGACGTTCGTCATCCGGTACTGAAGGCACGTGTCCATGTCGCGCAGCGCGATGTTGGTCGGGAGTCCGGCCCACCGTCCGACCTGGCTCTCGAACCCGTCGGCCGCGATGGTCACCTTCGCTCGGACGTCGAAGGTGGTGCCGAACTGCTTGACCTTGGCGCCCACCACGGACCCGTTCTCCTTCAGGATCCCGGTGGCGGCGGTCTTCAACCGGATCTCGACCCCCTCGTTCGCGGCATCGATCGCGAGCTGTTTGTCGAACTCGTCCCGTTCGACCACGTAGCCGACCTCGTTGCCGGCGTGCTTTTCGTTGATCTCGAAGACCTTCTCGCTCGGAGAGTAGATCCGGGCCCCCTCGACTTCGACGTTGATCCAGCGGCCGGGCTTGATCCCCACGTCGGCGAGCCAGTCCTTGCTCATCCCTTCGCCGCAGCGGACCGGGCTGCCGATCTCCTGCCGCTTCTCGATCATCAGGACCCGGGCCCCGGCCTTCGCGGCCCACTTCGCGGCCATGCTGCCGGAGGGGCCCGCGCCGATGACCAGTACGTCGGTGGTGAGGTCCGGTGCCATGGTCCTACGTCCTTCGACCGGAGATCATTACCCGATCTCGATCGCCCCGACCGGGCAGGCCCGCACACAGATCTCGCACCGCGTGCAGATCTTCTCGTCGAACGTGATCCGCGTCTCGTCGAGGTAGATGCAATTGAGCGGACAGATGCCGACGCAGGCCCCGCAGTAGATGCACAATTGGCCCGACGACTCGATGTGGAGGCTCTTCTTGCTCGGCAAAGCGCCTTCCTCGGCTCGGACCGGTACCTTCCTTATTAAAGTCTATCTTCGGGGCCCGCGCTGGGAGCCGGCGGCACGGCCCGAGCCGACGCGACGAGCGTCCCGGTCACTGCTCGGAGAGCCAGCGCTCCGCGTCCATCGCGGCCATGCACCCCATCCCCGCCGCCGTCACCGCCTGACGGTACCGGTGGTCGTGGGCGTCGCCGGCGGCGAACACTCCCTCCACGCTCGTGCGGGTGTGTTCGCGTACTTTCACGTACCCCTCCGCGTTCAGGTCCACCGCCCCCCGGAACACCGCGGTGGCCGGGTCGTGACCAATCGCGACGAACACGCCGCCGACGGGAAGCACGCTCGACGCTCCCGTAGGGAGATGCTTGAGGCGGACTCCCTCGACCTTCTCGGTCCCCAGGATCTCTTCGACCACCGTGTCGAAGGAGAACGAGATCTTCGGATGATTCCGCGCCCGATGCTGCATCACCTGGCTGGCCCGTAGATCGCCCTTGCGGTGAATGATCGTGACGTGCGTCGCGAAGTTCGTGAGGAAGAGGGCCTCCTCCATCGCGGAGTCGCCCCCGCCCACCACGACCAGCTCCTTCCCCTTGAAGAAGAAGCCATCACAGGTCGCACACGCGGAGACCCCGTGGTTCTTGAGTCGGTCTTCCGAAGGGAGCCCCAGCCACCGCGCGCTCGCGCCCGTCGCGAGGATGACCGTGTCGGCGTGGACGATCCCGTTGGATCCGGTCCAGAGGGTGAACGGGCGCTGACCGAAGTCGACCCGCGTGACGTTGTCGTCGATATACTCCGCTCCGAACTTGGCGGCCTGGCGCCGCATGAGGTCGACCAGCTCCGGACCCTGAATGCCGTCGGGGAACCCGGGGTAATTCTCCACGTCCGTCGTGATGAGGAGCTGGCCGCCGGCCGGCACTCCGGAGATGACGAGCGGCCGGAGCTGGCCTCGGGCCGCGTACAACGCCGCTGTGAGGCCGGCGGGACCGCTCCCGACGATCGCGACCTGCACCCGGCGTTCGCCGTCGCTCATGGTCGGAAGTACTCCGCCGGGGGGTTAAAACCGCGCGCCACCGAGTGTGGTGGCCACCACCGACCTACGGTCCGCTCCCGTCTCCGATCCTCGAGAGCGGCCGGCCCCGCGACTTCCAGGCGAGCCACCCCGGGCCGCCCGTCGTACGTTCCTACGGGCGCGGAGATCCTTCCGAGCTCTGGGCCACGACCCAATTGGGGGTGGCCGCGGACCAGGGCGGCTCGGGGGTCGAAGGCGGCTCGGGCGGACGCGAGGACGCGGGTACGGGGTGACGGAGGTCCCGCGCAACGGACTCACCGAGCGCGGTGAGACGGTAGACCTTGCGACGTCGGTCGACGCCCGAGACGTGGCGTCGGTCCACCACCAGCACTCCGGCGGCCTCCAGGCGCTGGAGGACTCGGACCAAGCTCCCCTGACGGACTACCAGCGCGGCGGACATTCCCTCCTGGGTGAACCCAATGCGCGCGACGTCGTCGTGTCCGAGTCGCCCGAGGAGGGACAGGTGGAGGATGACGCGACGGGCCAGCCCCAGCCCCTCCGTCGCCGTCGATCCGGAGGGGATCGGTGGGTCCGCGGGGTGCGAAGTCGTCGTCCGCGCCGGGACCAGAGAAGGGGCCGGCACGGAGGCAACCTCCCGGTTCGCCCTCTCGGGGGAAGGGGTGCGGTTCACGGCGGTCCTCGGCGGGATGGGCACGGGCCCCGCGGAACGGGACCGCCGTCGGGCCCAGAGGTAGTGCGCGAACCACCCTCCCGCGACACCGCCCAGGGACACCGTGAGGAGTCCGATCAGGTTCACGATGGCCCCGACCCCCGAGCCCGAAGGGCATCGAAGCGGAAGAGGCGTCCGCCCACGCCGGTCGCGACCGCGGGCGGGCCTCGTGCGGACACGGTGATGGCCGAGACTAGCGGGTTCGCTTGTCGTCGGGGTCGCGGCCCTCGCTCCGGAGCTCCTTAACCCACTGTTCGCCCTCGGCCCTCCGCTGACCGAACCGGTAGCTGGAGAACCCCCAAGCCGCCACGACGGAGACGAGGAGCGCGGTGATGATCGAGACTTCGACCACGAGAGGGATGGCCAGACTCTCCGGAGTCGTCCCGCCCGGACCGGTTGGTGTGAAGGTGACCGACAGTCCCACGGGACCCGCCCCCTGGACGACCACCGTCGTGCCGGAGAGGGACGCCCGGTAGCCCGAGGGGCCGGTGGCCGAGAGGGCGTAGGTTCCGTCCCCGAGGTGGAGGACGATCCCAGTACCGGTAGACTGCCCTACGGTGGAGATGCCGTTGGCCACGTTTCGCGCCGCCACGGCCCACGAGCTCCCGGTGGGTAGACCGGTCTCCCCGATCGGAACGGGGAACGTCGAGTTGGTGAACGCGACCCCGACCGCCACCGGTCCTCCGTTCACCCCGACGCTCGTCGAGTAGTTGGCCGAGTAGTTGGCCACTGGGGCGACCGCCAAGGAGTAGGAACCGTTGGGTTCGCTGAAACCGATCATGGCATTGTTCGAGCTCCCGACCGAGCCGCCCAGGGTCGCGCTCCACCCGGTGCCGTTCGGCAATCCCGTTTCGGTGAGGGTGACGGGGTAGGAAGTGTTCGACTGTGAGAACGTCACCGAGACGCTCGCGTTCGCCCCGTTCACGACGACTTGGCCGCTGGAGGGACTCGGGGCGTACCCCGCGCTTCCAGGCACCGACCAGTTGTAACTGCCGTTGGCGGCGGTGAAGTTCAGGGAGTTTCCCGTGGAGCCGACCCGGTTTCCGGCGAAGTTGGCCGCCCACGCAGTGCCGACCGGTAGTCCGGCCTCCGAGAACGTCACGGTGTACGTCGATCCGGTCGGGCCGAAGCCGACGACGACGTTCACGCTCGCGCCGGCGACGACCACCATCCCCGTGGCCGGACCGGGGACGAAGGTGGTTCCACCGACGGTGACATTCGCGATGCGATAGGAGTACGTTCCGTTCGGTTCGAAGAACGAAAGGTTCGTGCTGGTAGAATTCTGAATGGTTCCATTCAAGGTGACCACCCACCAGGACCCGGTCGGAAGCCCCGACTCGGTGAACGTGACGCCCGACGTAGGGGTGGTAGAAACGAACTGTACCTGGAAGTTCGTGGCGGTTCCGGCGATCGTGAACGAGCCGGAGGGCGTCGTCGCCGAGTAGCTCGCGTTCCCGAGAACGGAGATGGAGTAGTTGTACGTCCCGTTGGCCAACATGAACACGATCGACCCGCCCGTCGCGAGTTGCTGTTGCGAGCCCAGGTTGGACGAGAGGGTGACCGACCACGCCGTACCCTGGGGCAACGTCGATTCGTAGAACTGGACGAAGTAACTGCTGCCGACCGTGAAGACGACCGGGATGGTCGTGGCCGACCCGTTCACAAAGACGGACCCGGTCCCGAACGTGGGGCTGGAGCCCGGGACGGGCTCGATCTCGTAGGTGTAGTTGCCGACCGGTTCTGTGAAGTTGATCCACGAGGAGGTCGACCCGACCGCCTGCCCTCCGAAATCGACCCACCACGAGGTCCCCGGGGTCAGGCCTGCCTCCGAGAAGTCGACGGGGAAGACGGACGAAACCCTCACAAACGTGACGTTCAGGTTCGACGTGGACCCCGTGACGACGACGCCCGAGCTCGGCGTAGCAGCGTAGGCAGCGCCGTCCGCACTGACCTGGAAGGTCAACTGAAGGTTCGGAGCCGACCGGAGCGCGTTCACGGTCGTGGTAGAGCTCACCGTCGGCTGGTCCCACCCGAACCCGACGCTCCAGAGGGTCCCGAGGGGCAGGCCGGTCTCCGTGATCGTGAGGAGGACGCTCGGGCTGGTGATGAAGTTCGGAAATGCGATGCACTCGAAGGTCCTATTGGCCGTATTGGTGACACAGACGTCCCCGTTGTCGGGGTTGTAGGTCACTCCCGAGGGGTCGATCCCGACGTAGGCGGCGACCGATTCGTTGGACGGATTGAGGACGACCGCGTACAGCGACCCCGCACCGGCCCAGAGCATCTGGTCGCCACTATCGTAGGCGATCCCCTGCAGCGGTCCCCCGAACCCGGGCACGGCGATGTCCGCGACCACGACGAGGGAGGCGGCCGAGAGGACACTGACGTTGTTCGAGCCCTCGTTCGTGACGTAGATGTTGTTGGTGAGGTTGTCGTAGGCCACCCCGTAGGGTTCGTCTCCGACGCCGACCGTCGCGACGAGCTGCTGGTTCGAACCGTTGAGGATGCTGACGCTGGAAGAACCGTAATTCGCTACGAAGATTTCGTTGCTCGGAGCGGCCACCGAAATTCCGAGCGGGGCCGACCCCACGCCGATCGTGGCCACGATCGTCAACGTCGTCGCATTCAACACGGTGACCGAGTCCGACCCTTCGTTCGCCACATACACGTCGCCGTTGGCCGAGTCGAACGCCACTCCCGAGGGGCTCGTTCCTACGGTCACGCTCGCGAACGGAGTGATGTTGTACCCCTGGAGGACACTGACGTTGCCCGAGCCGCCGTTGGTCACGAACACGGTGCCCGTCTGATTGTCGACCGCGACCCCGAACGGGTCCGTTCCCACGGAAACCGTGGCATTGATCCCGAGGACCGTGGACAAGGCATCGATGATGTCGACGCTGGAGGGAGGGGCGGCCACAAAGTACGAGTGGTCGGAATGGTCGTAGGCCAGCCAGGACGCCGCAGACGGGAGACCGGTCATCGGATGGCGGTCATTCAGCGCCAGGCTCGTCAGGTGGTGCGGGGGGATTCCGCTCAGTGGGGTCGGGGCCGGGACTGGAACGGCCCCCGACGCCGGGTGAATACCGTGGGCGGTGGCTCCGACTCCGAAGCCTACCCAGGCAAGGACGAGGAAGAGGGTCAGTCCTACGACCCACCCCATCGAGCCGCGTCGGCCCCGGTCCGGCAGACGAGAGTGCGTGGCTTGAAACGGTCCAAAGCGGGCGAGTTCTCGGTCCGCGAAGAGTTCCGTGCGCATCGAGCTCAAGACCGGTTCCGGGGTTATCAATGCTGGCGGAATATACGCCTGAAATATTCTGCGGTGAGCCCCGAGCGTATCCCCGGTGAGGATGCGCCGGTCCCTTCGAAGGCCCGGGTTGAATCGGGCCGGTCAGGGAGGGACCCGTAGCTGGTCCGGTCCCGTCGGTTCCGAGTACCCCGAACGGAAGTAGAGGAGGGGAAGCCCCGGCC
>JAKIWQ010000053.1 GCA_022749935.1 Thermoplasmata archaeon
CGGCTTGGCCGCCATCCAAGAGATGTCGAACTTGGACCGGTCCGGGACCTTCAAGGTCAGCACCTTCTCGTGAAGCTCGATGTGGAATTCGGCCGCTCGCCCGTACTGCAACTCGAGGATGGCGCGGACCTGGTCGACCGGGTCCTCGATCACTTCGGTGACGTGGAACTTTCCACGGACCTTCCGGCCCGCGAAGGGAGGGTTGAAGTCGACCCGGACCCGGGCCTGAGTCATCGTGACGACCCGTCCCCGCCGCCCCTCGATGGTGAGGACCGTGCCGACGTCGAGATGAGCGTCCTCGCGACGCATCTCTGGGAGCCGGGAGACCTCGTGCATGGAGAACAGTTCGATGAGGTTCGGGTCGCGTTCGCCGAACGCGTCCGCGGGAGCGAACTCCTTCTCGAGTTCCTCGCCGACCTTGAGGCCCACGAGGGCCTGTTCGATCCCCGTAGGGAAGTAATCCCCGCCGACCATGTGAGGACGGGGTCCCCAGGTGGTTCCCGGGTTCGAGGGGACGTTCGCCTGTTGGGCCACTTCCTCGTGGGTCGTGTCGATGAGGTCCGTCCGGCCCCCTCCCTCGGCCCAGAGGTCGTAGTCCACTCGAACGAGGTCGCCGGACTTGCTGACCCCGTGGTGCTTGGAACTCTCGGACGGCATCGCCCCGCCGAACCGGGCGGTCGCTTAAGGTTTTCCCGGGAGGACCCGCGCTCGTCCTCGGTGGGGTAGAAACCGCCTCATGCGGTCGGTTCCGGGACGGGGCGTGGGACCACGAGCGGCCGGCGTCGAACGCGGCTCCAGCGGACTCGCCCGTGGACGAGCGCGACCGGCTTCATCGCGCCTTCCACCCACCGCAATCGGTGTCGCACCGGAACCCGGTGCTCTCCGAGCCGCCGTCCAAGTTCGTGGTTCTTCACCAGAGACATCGTCATCGCGACCAGGTAGCGGTACCGCTTTCGAGCCCACTGGAAGTGGGTGACGCCGGGCTCGGTGTCGTGGTACACCCAAGCCCCGGGAACGAACGTCCCCCGAAGTCCGGCCTGTACCGCCCGGGTCTCGAGGTCGTGGTCCTCGGCAAACGGGATTCTCGGGTCGAACCCCAGGTCCTGAAGCACTCGGCTACGCCACGCTGTGTTCTGGAGCGGCAGGTAGGTCACCCGAGAGGGCACCAGTTCCCCATAGATCGACCCCTCCAACAGCTGCATGTACTCCTCGACGGACGAACGGGCCGGTTGCGAGGGCCGGGTGGGGCCTCCCGTGAAGTCGGCCTCGCCCCGTTCGATGGGGCCCACGATCTGAGCGAGCCACCCGGGGGGTGCCCTCTCGTCCGAATCCAGGAAGGCCGTGATCTCCTCGAGGACGAGCGCCTGGGCCCCCGCGCGGGCGCCCACGACTCCCCCCGAGAATCGCGCGAACTGGATCTTCAGGCTCGGGTGAGCGCGGACAGCGGACTGGAGGAAATCGACCGACGAATCCTGGGACGCGGCGATGAGCACTCGGTCCGGCGTTCTCGTCTGGCCCACCAAAGAACCGAGCGCGACCACTAGGTGGGGATCGTCGCGGACAGCGATCTCGACGCAGACCGAACTCATCGACGGCATCTCCGAGGTGTTGGTGCCCCCTCCCGGAATGCCCCAAGTCCTTAATCTCACGGGAAGGTGCGGACGTTGTGCGGGTCGTCCTCATCGCGGGGGGGGTCGAGCCCATCCCCCCGACGGGGTATGGAGCCATCGAACGGATCCTCGCGGACTACCAGACGGCGCTCGTCGCCGCGGGCCACACGGTGCGGGTACTGAACCGAGTGCGACACCACCGGATGCGTGACGAGTACCCCTTCGCTCTCGAGGTCCCCCGCCTGCTCCGAGGGCTCGAGTATGATGTCCTCCACGCCCACACGCCGGTCGTCGCCAACCGATTGGCCTGGAGGGGGCTCCCCTTCGTCTACACCTCACACTCCCGTCACTGGTTCTACCGGGATCGATGGACCCATCGATGGGGCTACTGGCTCGAGAAGCGGGCCGTCCGGCGGGCCCGGGCCGTGGTGGCCTTGACCGAACGACTCGCTCGAACCATGCGAGCGACCGTGCCCCATACCCCGCCTCTCCCGATCTCGGTCATTCCCTTCGGCGTCGATTCGGCTCGGTTCTCCCCCGCATGGGGCGTCCGGACCGGCCGGCGGGGCCTGGGGGTGGGGGTGGTGCTCCCCTTCAAGCGGTGGGAGGTCGCCGCTCGGGCCTTACGGGGGACCGGACTCCAGCTCCGCATCGCGGGGCCGCTGCCGTCGAGCAACTACGCCGAGACGGTTCGGTCGGCCGGCGATTCCGTAGAGCTGCTCGGCGAGGTGGACGACGCCACGCTCCGGAGACTCTACGCCGAGAGTGACTTCCTCGTGCACCCGAGCGCCGTGGAAGTCCTCTCGGCCACGGTACTGCAAGCCCTCGCGTCCGCTCTCCCCGTCCTGGGGGGAAGTCCGGTCGAAGGGGTCGTCGACGACGGCCGAACCGGCTGGGCGATCCCCGACCGGAACCCAGGAGCCTTCCTTTCCGGACTGCGCGCCCGGGCGCTGGAGTTGGCCGGTGACGACCTGGTGCGGAAGCGGATGGGGGAGGCCGCCCGAGCGGTCGCGCTCGAACGATACGGCTGGCCCCGGGTGGTCGAGGCGCATCTCGCCGTCTATCGAAGCGCGATGTCGGTCTAGGCGGCTGAACTCTTCGCCGCCGCAAGAAGGTCCTGCAGGGTGCGGTCGATCGCTCCGGCGCTGGAGTAGCGTGGTTTCCAACCCAGCCGCCCCATCCGCTCAATGGACAGGAGCTGCTGAGGTACGTCGCCGGTCCAGCCCTTGTCCCCACCCGTGTACTCGATCCGCGCCGTGCCCCCGGTGGCAGCGACGACCTTCTCGGCGATCTCGCGTACGGAGATCCGATCGGCGGCTCCGAGATTGAAGATGTTCACCGGATCGGTAGCACGCTCCGACGCCATCAGCATCCCCTCGACACAGTCCTCGGTCCGGAGGTAACTCTTCGCCTGGCGGCCGTCCCCCAGCACTTCCAGGCGTTGAGAGTCCTTCCGGAGTTTGGCCAGAAAATCGGGGAGGATCCCGTGATTCATTCTCCCGCCGATGATGTTCGCGAACCGGAAGATATGGACACGCAACCCGTACGAGTGGGCGTACGCCGACAGGAGCCCCTCGCACGCGAGCTTGGCCGCCGCATACAACGATTCGGGCTGCAGCGGGCCGTACTCCTCCGGGGTCGGCAGGACGCGAGCCTGGCCGTAGACGACGCTGGACGATGAGAACAGGACCCGTCGGATGTCGTGGCGACGACACGTCTCGAGGAGATGGAAGGTGGCCAGTGTGCCGTTCTCGAGGTCGACGGTCGGGTCGGCGGTTCCTTTGCGGATGTCCGGATTGGCGGCGAGGTGCCATACGTCCTGGACGCCCCGGAACAGACCTTCGTACTCCGCGGGGCGCCGAAGGTCTGCGACGGTCAACGTGACCTTCTCCGAGAGGGGCAACTGGTCCCGCTGGCCCGAAGCCAGGTTATCGACGACCCGGACCTCCTGGCCCCGCGCCGCGAGGACCGTGGCCAGATGGCTACCGATCGCGCCGGCACCGCCGGTGACGATCACGGGCCCGCTCGCCTCGGCCGTCATCAGGGGAACTACGGGTCGGGGAAGCATATATAAATGGAGGGCCGCCTAAACCGGTCCTACCGCTTCCTTCTGCGGGACCCATGCGCACGTACGTCCGTATGACCTTTCACTCCGAAGGCTCCGACCCCACGAAGGTCTTGGCGGCGATGCGATCCGTAGGGTTCGAAGAGTCGATGGGGATGCACGATTTCGTGTACCGATGGAAGGACAAGGCCACCCTGGACGAGGTGATCCGTCTGGTGACGGAGATGCACGAGCGGTTGAAAGGTCTCGACGTCAACTACGAAATCACCACCATCACGTGAGCGGGTTCTTCCACCGATGCCGCGAGAGGAGCTCAGTCGTATCGAGCGGCTTCTCCTGGTCCACCTCCTGGACCACCGGGGAAATCAGGTCCGGTTCGAGGCCGACCAGTGGACGACCGAATTCGGGATCGCGCGGAAGTTCGCGACCGAGGACCCGGCCGACCTGAAGAACGCGATGCGGGCGCTGGAGATGTCCCGAATGATCTACCGACGGACCCAGTACGTGGTCGGATACTCCGAGCCGAAGCACGTGCTTTCCCTCACGGCGACCGGCCACCGAATGGCGCTCGAGGTCCAGCGGGCGGTGGGCGCGACCGAGGGGGAAGAGTTCGTGCCTCTCGAGCCCGCCGATACCGCCGGAGCCCCTCCGCCCGGCGGTCGCGGGAGCCCGGCCGACCGGTAACGGGAGCATGCTGGCCCTACACGGCGCCCGGGCGCGCCTTCGCCCGCCGCAACCTAGTGACTTCCGCACCCTGTTTGAATGGTTCTCCGACCCGGAAGTCGTCGCCCCGTACGACCGATTCGTCTCGGAGCCGTACGATGAGTTCGTCCGATCGATGTCGGGTTCGGCGAGCGATCCGAGCTCCCTTGCCCCTCGCTTCGTGGTCGAGCGGGCGAAGGAGCCGGGGCCCGTTGGCGTGGTCGGACACTTCACCCCGCACCCCGTGCTGGAGACGATCGAGGTCTGGTACATCATCGGGGACCGGGCCGCCCGAGGGCAGGGTCTCGGACGCGAGGCGGTGGGCCTCCTCGCCGACCATCTCTTCGCGACCACGTCCGTCGAACGGGTCGGCGCTACCTGCGACGTGGAGAACCTGGCCTCCTGCCGATTGGCGGAGGGGCTTGGATTTCGACGGGAGGGAACGTTGAGGCAGGCGTTCTACCACCACGGGCGGTGGCACGATGTGCACCTGTACGGGATTACTCGGGCGGAACGGTCGCCCCCGGCTTCACCAGGGTGAACCCCAGCCGGGAGCTTCCGCTGCGCGGCTCGGTGAACGGGGTCATTCGAACCTCCCCGATCTCGAGCATCGTTCGAACGTGCGTGCCGCCGCACGGACAGGTATCCTCTCCCTCGATATCGACGACCCGAACGGGATCGACGTGGGCTGGGATAGGGACCAGCCCCGAGCGGCCGGCCGCGGCGGACGCGTTCCAGATCGCCCGCGCCACGTGATGGATAGAAACGGGGTGGACTTGCTGTGTGACCCGCTCCATGTCCTGAGCGAGCTCCTCCCACGCCGCCTCGGGGAGCTCCCCCGCGAGGTCAATCGTGGCCTCGACACCGCGAAGGACCGCCTTTTGGGTGCGCAATCCGGTCCGTTGGAACGTGCGCGCGCTGAGGAGGTGCTGGCCCGTGTGGAGGCGCATGTGCTGGTGACGCCGAGCCCAATCGATCCGTCCTTCGACCTCGGCGCCCACGCTGAACGCTCGTGATGCCACGGGCGAGGAGCGGACTCGGTGGAACACCGAGGCGCCGCTGCGGGTCACATCGGTCACCTCCATCGAGGTGTCCCCGAGCTGGAGAGTCCCTAGGTCGGCCGGCTGACCCCCGCCGGCGGGATAGAAGTAGGTCCGGTCCAACACCACGCCGCCCGGTGGCAAGGCGACGATCCGGGCTCGGAACGACCGAATGTAAGCCGAGGGCATGTCCGCGAGGTAGCCTAACTCGGTCACGATTCGTCCAGCTACTGCCCGACCAAACCACTTGCGCCTGATGCGCTAGGACCGCAGGGCACCAGGACCCGGAAGATCCCGGGCAAATGCGACGGCGACGGTCCCGGCGATTAACGAACGGGACCTGGGCGGGCGGCGGGTTTCCTTCACCGACAATCGAATTAGGCACCCTCTCTCCCTTCGGGGACGGCAATGGCTCGGCAACCCGTCCAACCGGCCCGCACCCGGCGGGGCCATCTTCGCCGGACGTTCGACGCCCGCGTCGATCAGGAGTGGAACCGGTACGCAGGGGAGGCGCGTCGGCTCCTCCAACGCACTCTCCGGGAGCGGTTCCTACGGCGGCATGTCGACGCTACCCGGGAGACTCTGCTGGAGCTGGGTCCAGGCCCCGGACGATTCACCCCCCTCCTTCGCCAACTCGTCCGAGGGCGGGTCCTGGCCCTCGACCTCTCCCGGGAAAGTCTAGTGGCCGGTCGGCGGCGGGCGCGCCGGGGGGCCGGTCCCGCCCAGCTCGATTTCCTCCAGGGCGCAGGGGAGCACCTCCCGCTGCCCTCCCGATCCGTGGACGCCGTCGTCGCCCTCGGGAACATCGTCAGTTTCGCTGCGCGGGACGGTCCGGCACTCCTGACCGAACTCCATCGAGTGCTCAGGCGGAAAGGAATCCTGGTCCTCGACTTTCCGTCCCCCGCGGCGTCGATCCAAGAGTTTCTCCACCTGGCGGCCCGCGGTCGATTTCTGTCCAAGGTGCTCCGGCGTCCGGACTACTACTACTTCGGTCGCGTCCTCGACAGTGGCTACCAGCCGTACGCTCCGGCACGCCTCGCCCGATGGGAATTCCAGTTCTACACGGTGGCCGATGCGACGCGGGAACTTTCGCGGGCCGGGTTCCGCGCCGTCGACGCCATGAGCGTCGCTCCGCTCGCGGCGCACCAAGACCGGATTGCGACCATCGCCCGCCGGGAGAGGAAGACGTGGGAAACCTTGCTGACGTTGGAAGAGCAGGTCGGCCGGAGGCGGGGAATGCAGGAGTCGGGGCATGGGTTCGTCGTGGCGGCGGTTCGTAGGTAACTAGGTCAGACCCCCGAACTCGATGGGCGCCCACCCCCGGGGCGGCCGGATTGTCTCCCCTTCTGGCGCGTACAAGAGGTCGTCTTCCCCCGGGTTCCGACCCGTGGCGGACCCTCGAATCATCGAGAGAATCGGCGGTCGCTCAGGGAACCTTTTTAGACAGGACCGATGTCAGGCGGCGAGGCTTCCTGTGTTCAAGGTCCGTATCAAGATGGAGAACCTCCGCGAGGTCGTCGAGGTCGTCTCCACCCTCGTCACCGAAGTGAAGCTGTCGGTCTCCAAGGAAGGGCTCGAAGCGAAGGCCGTCGACCCCTCCCACGTCGCCATGCTCGTCCTCAAGCTCCACAAAGGCATCTTCGAGGAGTTCACTGGGGAATCCACGGAGGTGGGTGTGGACATCGACAAACTGAAAGAAGTCCTCCGGCTCTCTAAGCCGGGCGACGTCATCGACCTCCAGTTCGACGGAAAGCGGCTCATCGCCGCGGTCGGTCGGATCACCCGGCAGATGGCGGTGGTCGACCCTGCGGGCATTACCGACCCGAAAGTGCCCAACGTTAGCCCTCCGGCCAGTGTGACCGTGAAGATGGAGGACCTCCGCCAGGGGATTCGGGGCAGCGAGAGTTTCACGGACCACGTGACCTTGAGCGTGGACCCCGAGGCGTTCACCATGCACTCCGAGGGAGATACCGATCGGTTGGACCTCCGGCTCCCGAAGGACGTGCTGACGAAGCTCGACGTGAAAGAAGCGGTGAAGAGCATGTACCCGCTCGACTTCTTCTCCGCCATGGTGAAGGCGATCACCGCGGAGGAGGCCACGCTCCACGTGGGGAACGAGTATCCCCTCAAGATCGAATTCTCGATGGGCACCGGTCGCGGCGAGGGGCGGTATCTGCTCGCGCCGCGGGTCGAGGAAGACTAGCGACCGAACCCTCGGTCCGCCGTCCCGCGCCGCCCCGTAGCCTTCATTATCGCCGGCCGGGTGTTAGCGTCATGCGGACTCCCCCCGAACACGCGGTGGCCATCCTCTCCGCGGTTCGGACCCCCATCGGAAAGTACGGGGGCGCTCTCCGGGCCGTTCCGGCCACCCGACTCGGGACCGTGGCCGCCGGCGCCGCCATCGCCCAGGCGGGCCTCGCCCCCACCGAAGTTGAGGAGGTCCTCTTTGGCATGGCGATCCAGGGGGGCGCGGGCCAAAACCCCGCACGCCAGGTCCTCCGCGGGGCGGGGGTCCCCGACCAGGTCGGTGCCGCGACCGTCAACATGGTCTGCGGGTCCGGAATGAAGGCGCTTCATCTCGGGTACGCCGCGATCCGCGCGGGGCTCTACGACCGGGTCCTTGTGGGGGGGATGGAATCCATGTCCGGCGCCCCCTACCTTCTTCCGGGGGCGATGCGATGGGCCCATCCACCGGGTCCCTACACGCTGGACGACGCCATGCAGCGCGACACGCTGATCGACGCGTACGAGGGGCACGAGCTCATGGGCCTGACGGGGGAACGCGTCGCCAAGAAGTTCCGGCTAAGTCGGACCGACGTCGATGCGTTCGGACTCCGCAGTCACCTCCGAGCGTCTACGGCCGTGCGCGACGGCACGTTTGCCGGAGAGATCGTCCCCGTCCCGGGGGATGGGACCACCGCCTCTGAAGGACTCTCGCAGGACGAAGGGCCTCGGGCGGACACGACCCTCGAGGGGTTGGCTCGGCTCCGCCCGGTTTTCGCGCCGGACGGAGTGCTCACCGCGGGCAACTCGTCGCGACTCTCCGACGGAGGGTCGGCCCTCCTGCTCGCGAGTGCGGCCGAAGTTCTGCGACGGGGTGCACGACCCCTCGCCTGGATCCACTCCCTCGCAGAAAGCGGGGTACACCCGCGGGACGTGATGGAAGCCCCGATCCCTACCATCAAACGGCATCTCGAGCGAACGGGCCTCCGGGCGGCCGACTTCGACCGAGTCGAGCACAATGAGGCCTACGCTTCGGCTTCCCTCGCGGTCCAGCGGACGTTCGGGTTCACCGACGAGCAATTCAACGTTCACGGCGGAGCGATCGCGCTCGGTCACCCGATCGGTTCGAGCGGCGCCCGGATCGTCGTAACGCTCGTGCACGAATTGGTCCGGTCCCGGAAGTCGCTCGGCCTCGCGACGCTCTGCATGGGCGGGGGC
>JAKIWQ010000054.1 GCA_022749935.1 Thermoplasmata archaeon
CCCCGAAGTACAGAGCGAAGAGGAACACGGTGGGGTCCGCGCCCGCGATCGTCCAATGCAACCAGCCTTGGGTGTCGAAGTACGACACCAGGGACGCGCCGGCCAGGGAGACCATCACGAGTCCCGTCGTCGCCGTGTAGGCCGAGGAGAACCGGCTACCGAGGTATTTGCGGGCGAGAGGGGAGGTCCGGTTGAATGATTTCATCGAGTCGATGGCCGTCCCCTGGTACATCAGGGACGCCGTGCAGAGTACGGAACACACGACGCGGCGGCCGAAGAGGAACGTCAACGACCCGAGGAGAACGTAGGTCAGCAGCAGGACGAGGAACACCGAGGTCGCGAGCGGGGCAGAGCCGATTCCCATGCTCCACCCGAGAACGGGCACCTGAGTACTGGAAGGCAGACCCGGAAACATCGACGCGTAGTACACGCTCGGGAAGTAGACGGCCGCGAACGCGTACGTCGCCATCATGAGGCCGAGTCGAAGCTTCAGCTCGCCCTGTTTCGTCTCCCGGAACTTGAAGACGACGAGGGCTCCCATTTCCACCCCCATCATCACCAGGAACCACGTCGAGCCGGTCACGAGTGCGAGGAACCAGAACCCGTTCGATGCCGCGTTGGCGAGCACAGTCCCGACGGACCCGCTAACGGGGAGCGACGGGAGAGCCGCGAGGTACCCCGCCGGCGAGATCTGTACGTCCAGCAACGCCCCCATGAAAACCTCGGCGACGAAGATCCCGAAGAGGACGCCGAACGCCCACCGCGGGTGCAACTGCCAGGGCACGGACGGTGCGGTCTGGAAGCGGTCGTGGGCGACCACGGCGTCGAAGAAGACGACCATCTCGGCGAGAACACTGACCACGAAGAGGAGGTCGGTCCCGTAGGCGAGCCATAGGAACAGACCCGCCATCATCCCCGCGTAGACGGCCAACAGTCGAAGGAGGTAGGCGGAGAACGCGGAGGTAAGTTGCCGATGCCGATAGATGAACTCCATCAGGTAGACGAACAGACCGATCATCGCAGCGCTCGACAGGTAGATCGACCAGCTCCCCCACCCCCCGTACTGGAGGGCGGGCGGCGAGAGGAACATCAGACCCGATTGCGTGAGCAATACGACGAGGAGGGGCCTCGGGATCCGATCGCGGAGAAGGAGAGTGGTCAGGGCCATCTCGCCCGACATCGAAAAGAGGAACCAGGGCGAGGCCACGACGGAGTTCAACAGGGGGACGAGCCCGGCCGATCCCGAGCCGAAGGTACGGGACAAGGAGCCGGAAGCGAGTCCAAACACCCACCCCATGAGGAGTTCGTTGAGGAGTACCAGGACGACCACACTGAGGACGAAGGGAGAGGAGGGACCCACGGCGGGCAGGTTCGGCTGGGAGGGGTCCGTCGGTGGACGACGTACTTCACGGAGGAACGCAGCAAAGATTGCTACGACGCTGGCGGACATGAGAGCGCTCGCTACCCAGAGGCCCGCGATCAGCCCAGCCTGCCCCGGAACGAGGAGGGCGACCAACGCCCCGCCCAGCATGCCGACCATCATCAGAAGGAGAAACACGACCGCGCCCGCCCGCAGGGTGCTGCGTGTCGTAGCCGCCCATTTCACCAGAACGGCCGTGACGACGACCATGCCGGAGGCGAGGAGACCCAGACCGACCCACCCGAGGTCCGCCATCACCGCCATAGCTCGATCCTCCTCTCCCTACATGCCGATGGATTCCGGTGCCTCGGCGCGCGCGGCGGCGGTCGACCTCCGCTCCCCCGCGCGAGCGTCGCCCAAGTGCGCGAGGGAGGGAGCGTCAGCAGTTTCCCGTGGGTGTCCCGTCGGGACGCCGGCCAACCAGCCGAGTACGACTCGAGGAGACGATACCACCGCCAAGCAGAATCCGGTGACCAGGAGATACTCGAGGGCCCATCGGGTCAGGAGCGCCGCCCCGCTGATTGGCCCAGGAGAGATGGCGCCTAGCGACGCCGGCCCACCCAGCGCCCCAAGGACTTGATTGAGGAACCCGTCGAGCCCCCAGGCAGGGAACGGCGGCGGTACCCAAATCAGGCTGAGGGCGCCACGACGGACGATGGACCTGAACCACCGTCCCCCACCGCGAGCGGGCGAGGAGAGGGCGCTCAGGGTCCCTCGCGGAAACAGAGCGCCTGCGATCGCCAGGCCGGCGAGCAGCTCGTGTTGAACCATCCACTGGAACCAAAACCCCGGCCCGGCCGTCGCAGGGTTCACCGTAGTCCACTCGGCCAGCACCGAGAGTCCCCACGCGAGCCCCCCCGCGAGCAGCCCGACCCGAACGAAGCCAGCCGCGACGAACCGGCGATCGATCGGTTGCTGCAACGGAGGTCCTGCCGCTAGGCCGGGTATCGGAGTCCGGCCGAAAAGGCCCGCATAGACCACGAGGAGCATTTCCTGGGCAACAAGAGCCACCCAGACGACGACTATCTGGAACACTCCGAGGTACCAGTTGTTCACGAGGAGATTCGAGACGCTCGTCCCCGAGGCTTGCGCCACGAGACCCACGCCGGCCGTCGCCGCAGCCGTCGTGGAGCAACAGGCCCCCAGGGTGACGAGGCTGATCATGGCGGGGGTCAACCCCGCGAGTGCCCCGGAGGCGCCCGTTCGACCTCGCCCTTCCGTGCGAGGCCGGAGGAGTTGGAGCCCCAGGAGGAAGGCGACCGTCATCCCCAGCCCCACTCCCACCCCGACCACGATCATTGCGAAAGTCGCGAAGAAAGGGAGCGAGACGACCCCCCAGGGAGCCACGATCAGCAGGCCGGGGTAGTTCCAGGACCCCCCGTTCGCGCTCCCCCAGAGCGCGGTGACTTGGTACCCTCCCTGGATGTTCCCGAATACCACCATCCCGCCGATGAAGAGTGATCCGAGGACGTACAGGAGGCCGAAGAACACGACTCCGCCACGGGCGCTCGACCGGCGGATGAACGAACGGATCTCGCGGAGGGTGAGCAGACCCGCCGGGTCAAACTGCGGAACCGGCGCCATCGGACGCGAGACGACCGGTCTCGACGTTTAAGTCAGGTACGTTCGGACGCCTACTACAGCGTGTAGGAGGGAGCGCGTCGAGTCGAGGCCGGTTCCCTCCCCGCATCGACCCAAGATTTAAGGGGATGTCACCGCTCGGTTCGCCTGCGCGGGGATGGCCCAGCCCGGTAAGGCGCTGGATTGCTAATCCAGTGGTGGTTTCACCTCGGGGGTTCAAAAGGGGGCCGGGACTTTCCGGCCTCCGGAACATCCCCCTCCCCGCGTGCCCCCAGGCTCACGTGTGTGGCTCAATGGGGGGGGCGGGTGTGGTACGTCTCCACATCGTGCACCACCTCGACCGTGCTCCCGATCGATGGGAGTTCGCCTTCGACGATAGCGAGCACCCGCACGGATTCGGCGAGCTCGACCAGGGCGAGGCGGTGAGGAGCGGGCCATCCGGCCGCCGGGCTCGTGAGCTCGGTCGCGGCCAGGACCGAGCCGAGCGGGGGTACGGAGAACGGCAACGGGTTGGACGCACCGCACCGGGGGCACGGGCCGGCCCGAGGCAGATAGCGAAGAGTGCACGAACCGCATCGGGTCACGAGCAACGGTACTTCGGTCATCCTACTGCCCTCCCCAAAAGGGTGACAAAGTTGTGAGAAGCGAGGCCTCCGATGGAATGAGCCAGCCCGAACTGGGGACGGGGGTCGAGCTGGGTCGTTCCGGCTTCTCCTCGCAGCTGTCGCGCCACTTCTGCGATCCCCGCGAGCCCGGACGCGCCGACGGGATGCCCCCTCCCGAGTATGCCGCCCGAAGGGTTGACGCTGAGGGAATCCGGCACGGAGTCGCCGGAGTAACGGCGGGACGCTGTCCCCGGTGCGTCGAAACCGAGGTCTTCGAGGTCGATCAGGAGGAACGGGGAGAACGCGTCGTGGACCTCCACCACTCCTACGTCCTTTCGTGAGCCTCCCGAAGACGAGAACGCCCGCTCCGCAGCTGAGCGGGTGGCTCCGAAGGTCGTCAGGTCGGACCGGTCGACCAGAGCGAGGGCCTCGAACGCCTGGCCGAGCCCGGCGACTCGAGCGGGTCCCTCGCCCCGCTCGACGACCACCGCCACCGCCCCATCGGAGATGGCCGAACAATGAAGGAGATGTAGGGGATCCGCCACTACGCGGCTCGCTCGTACTTCCGGTCCGGTCACCGCCGCGCGAAACTGGGCGGCCGGATTCCGGGTCGACGCCGCCCTCGCGGCCACCGAGACCTGGTCGAA
The DNA here is from genome assembly GCA_022749935.1 of Thermoplasmata archaeon. Classification (GTDB taxonomy): domain Archaea; phylum Thermoplasmatota; class Thermoplasmata; order Lutacidiplasmatales; family UBA184; genus Lutacidiplasma. The sequence continues at coordinate 4,254 of JAKIWQ010000054.1, forward strand.
CACCTCGGGGTCCGTCGGATAGCGCTGAGTGTACCGTTGGGTCACCAGAGCGGCGAGGGCGGGCATCGTCGCCCCGACGACCTGCTCGGAGGGGTGCAGGGAATGGGCGAGGGCGCTCGAGACTTCTGCGGTCGGTCGGTCGGTCATCTTTTCCACCGCGACCACAAGCACTCGCTCGAAGCCGCCGCCCTCCACCGCCTGGACCGCCGCGTGAAAGGCGGCGGCGCCCGAGGCGCTCGCCGCCTCGACCCGGAGACCGGCGGCGGTCTCGAGCCCGACCTGGTTCGCCACGCGGGAGACGAGGTTCTCGGTACCGTTGATGGCCCCCGAGAGCATGTTTCCAACCACGAGGAAGTCGACGGGCTTGCGGCCGAGGCCCGCGAGCGCCTCCCCCGCCGCTTCCGCGGCTAACTCCACGAGGGGTTCCGGGCGCCGCCCGAACCGGGCAAATCCCGTCGCGGTAATGTGACAGTTCACGGCGACACCAGCGCGACGGGCTCGAAAAGTGTGTGTACCGTGGAGAGGAAACGGATGAGCGGCATCCCGTGGTCCCAGCGGAGGACGGCGTTCCCCTCCCGGGTCCGTTCCACAGGAGGAAGTCGACGGGCCAACAGACCGAGGAGTCCCCGCTGGGGCTGGCGTGCGGCGGAGAACAGGCGCCACGAGTCCCCGTTCCGGTGCCCGATTTTTCGGTAGGCGTAGACCGCGACCAGTCCGACCCGCTCAACCGACACCCGATGGGCTTCCAGCTGCTCGGCCGCCCGGCCGCTGGCCGCGGTGAAGTGGATGGTCGGCTCGCTCGAGGCCTTGACTTCCACCGGCAGCGCGAGCCCGCCCCGCATCGCGACCAAGTCGAACCCGAGTGAACCGGCACCCCGGACCACGAGGAACGGTTCGTCCACGACCCGCTCGAGGTCTGCGCGCTCGATCGGTGGGATGCTCTTCGAATACCGGAGGACCGCGGAGCGATCCCCCTCGAGAAGACACCTCAGCTCTCGTTCGTACGCCGAGAAGCTGTGTCCGACCACGCTCCCTCACTTCCGGCGGGGGTTTAACATAAGTCGGTCGACGGACTCGCCGCGAGCGGTGGCAGCCTCGGCCGGCCTCGAGATCGTCGCGGCGGACGTCCCCGTCGCTCGGGTGCTGGCGATCCTGGTCGCGGACGCGGACCGGCGAAGAACCGTGCGGGGGTACTCGACGCAACCCGCGCGGGTCCGCCTCTCCGACCTCCGGACTCGGCTCCTGCGAGACCGGGTCTTCGGGGACCCCGGCCGCCTGATCGGGCGTCTCAAACGTCGGGGGCTGCTGGCTGAGATCGTCGCGGGAGGTGGTGAAAAGGCCTACGAAGTCCCGTTCCCGGACGAGCTCCGACAGCTCCTGCTCGATGAGGTCGCCCGCGCCGAGACGGTGGAGCCCGGCCCGGTCACCCCGGTGCCAGATGAGCCGGCCGAGATCCGGGCGATGGACGGCGAGTTCCTCGACCACCTCCGGGAGGTCCTCCACTATCGACTCGAGGAGACGATCGAATTCGGCCGGACCTTCGACGTGGAGGAACTGGCCAAGTACCTGAAGGGGTTGTTCGGGGAGGCCCTGTATTTCGACTCGTTGATCTCCCTCCTCCAGCAGTACGCGCTCGCCGACGTCCCCCTCCTCGCCCCGACGGGACGGACCACCGGGGCCACGGGGTTTCACCTTGCGCTCTTCGGCCCGCCGGGAACCGGAAAGACGTTTTCGATCGACGACCTCGTGCGGGGTAATCCACGGAGCGGAGTCCCTCCCCACGGACTGCCGGGGCGGAATCGCTATTGCGGCGGGATCACGCCCGTGCAGTTCCTTCGGGTCGGTGCGGCCTACACCGGTCGCACGTTCAATTTCATCGTGCCCGAGTTCAATGACTGGTTCAAGTATCGAGGGATGGTCGAGCCCCTGAAGCTCGTCATGGAGCAACGGGAGGTGAAGTGGGAAACGACGCTCGGAACCGTCGGGCCCTACACCTTCCGCTCCTTCTTCTCCGTGAACTACAATGTGCGGACCGCAGGCGCTGACGATTACTGGACCACGATCGGCGACCCCAACTTTGCCGCGCTGGAAGACCGAATGCTCCTGCGGTTTCACCCGATGACCCGCGAGAGGTTCCGGGCCGTCGAGGCAAGCGCCGAGCGTCTGGAGCTGGGAGAACTCGAGTTCGAGCTCGCGGGCCGGATTCGGGACCACCTCACCTTGGTCCACGCGATCGAAACCGGACATCCGCTCCTCGCTTCCAGGTTCCGACGTCGCTCGGTTCGCCTGGAGCGTCCGCTGTACGACGCCCTTAGGGAAGTCTCCGAGAAGGCGCTCAAGGCTACCCGATTCCCGAAGTTCTCTCCCCGACTCAAGTCAAGGGCGGTTCGACTCGCTGCGGCGGCAGCTCTGGTCGCCTACTTCCGCGACCCCGACGAACCGACCGTCGCGATCGGCTCGATGGAGACCGAGTTCTCCCGTCGCTTTTACGAAGAGGAGGTCCGTGCCCGGGAAGGCCGACGCGGCGCCATCGCACGCTGAGACAGCCGGGGCCAGGTACCACCGACCCGAGGCCGACGAGGTGCGGCGCGCGGCCCGTCGCATCCTTCGGGGAGGGCGCGCCCTGTACCCGTCCCAGGCCGCGTTCCGAGCCGCGGTGCTCGACTTTCTTCGTCGCGACGACCCGCTGGCCGTGGTGAGTGGCACACGTCTCCGACACCTCGCTCTCGAGACCCCCGGGGTCCGACTGATCGTCAGCTACACGGAGAAGTCCGATCGCCGGCCGCTCACCGAGTGCCCGGTGTGCGGGGGCGCGCTCCGACCCATCCGCAACCGTACGCTGACCGGAGAATCCGTGGTCCTCGGACAGCAGTGCACTAAGTGTCGATACTGGACCCACCACCCTCGGCGGGTCCCGACTCGCTACACTTTCGCACGAGCGGGCGTTGACCGACGGGCGGCGACGCGCTGACCGGTTAGTCCTCTTTCCATTCCGCCGGTTCCGGCGAAACATAGGGCGAAGACGGTGGGGTGCGAGGTGGGTGCTCTTGGCGGCGACGCGGTCCGAAGGCATAGAAGGCGACGGTAGCCAGTGCGGCCCCCGCGAGTACACCGAGGAAGATTCCCAGCGGGAAGTTGAGCGACGAACCCGAGGAGGAAGTTCCCGTGACGGTTGGCTTGGAGATCTGGACGTGGAGTGTCGCGTTGAGTGAAGCCCCGACGCCATCGGTGACCGTGACGTTCACGGTGTAGTTGCCCGCGGACGCATAGGCGTGTTCGAGATGCGAGCCGAGGGACTGAGAGTCGTCTCCGAAGTTCCAAAGCACAGCGTAGGGGGGGCTGCCGCCCGCCGGGGTCGCATTGAAATCCAAAAGCGTGGAAGCCACTGGTACGACCCCCGGAGGAGAGGAGCTAGAGAAGGTACCCGTGAGCGCGGGATTCACCGTTATGACCGCTGAAGAATCCGCCGCCATCCCGATTCCATCGTGGTACGTCGCCTGGACGGTGAAGGTCCCCGTGTGAGTCCAGGAATGAGTGGTTTGGGATCCCGTACCGGCCGTTCCGTCTCCGAAGTCCCACGTCGTAGCGCCCGAGCCGGTCCCGCCGGCCACGGCGGCGGAGAGCGTGATAGAGTGGTTCACATCGGCCTCGTTGGCCGAGGGGGTGAGAGTGAGCGAAGGGGAGGGGTTTACGAGAACGCTCCAGGCGGTGACACCCACAGCTCCCAGATTATCAGTTGCGGTCAGGGTGATCAAGTAGAGACCGTGTTGTGAATACGAAATCCCTTGACTCGGTCCGAACGCAGAGTAACCATCGCCGAAGTTCCAGGAGTAGTTGTAGGGGGGAGTCCCGCCGGAGACGTTGGCCGTCGCAACAAACGATGAGTTCGGGTCAACCTGGGGGAACAACGGTGAGGAAAAGGCAGCGGAGACCGCGAGACCACGTGCGACCGAGAGCGTCACCGATGCCGTTGTGGATCCACCCAGTTCGTCGGTAACTCTCACGGTGATGGTGTAGGTACCCGTCCCAGTCGGTGTACAGTCCAACCGGAGGGTGTTTTGTGACGCGCAACCACTCGGGAGACCCGTGTAACTAACGGTGGACACTCCAGCCCCCCCGGTAAACTGTACCACCATCTGGGTGGACTGACCCAAGTCGATAGCCGAAGGCGAATTGCCGAAATAATCAATCCGAGCGGGCGAGGTCGCGATAACTCCGAGGCTCCCCGAAAGCGCATTAGCGACGATGACGATTCCCGACGCAGTCGTGCTCGCGCCTGGGAGGAGGACGGGAAGTAGGCTGGTCGGGGAGAACCCAGCATAGATCGTCCCGGACGGGCCGTAACTCGAGGCACGGGTCGCTCCGTTGATCACGGTGACCTGACCTACCTGTCCGACGCTCCCAGGTGTGGTCGCATACAGGAACTGTCGTGACGGATCGTAAGCGAGACTTCCCCCACTCAGAACATGTTCGGGGAGCGTTATCGGGGGGGCAGAGACCGTGAAGTCGGTCGCATTGATCATCGTGAGATTCTGTCCCATCGCGTAGACCTGACCGTCGGAGGGGTCGTAGGAAAGGGCTGTCAGATTCGGG
>JAKIWQ010000055.1 GCA_022749935.1 Thermoplasmata archaeon
ACCATCTTCGGATGCGGAACGCTGGAGACACCCATCTGGAAAGTGACTCGGGAGAGGCCCCCGAGCGCTTCGCTGACGTAGAGAATCTTTTTCGCCACCGTCTCGGCGTCGCCGATCAAGAGGGCGCCCTTGGGCCCCCGCTGGGCGTCGAAGTGGGCTCGCGTGGTCGGGGACCATCCGCGTTCCTTGCCGATCTCCGTGAACGTGTAGGCGTACCCGGGAAAGAAGTCGTCGGCGGCCTGCTCGGTCGTCTCTCCCAGAAAGCCCACGGAATGAAGCCCCACCTGGAGTTTTTCCGGAGCGTGGCCCGCCCGGCGGCCAGCCTCCCGATAGAGATCGACCAAGGGGCGGAATCGTGCGGGCTCGCCGCCGATGATGGCGACCATGAGCGGAAGGCCGAGCTTGCCGGCGCGGACGAACGAGGCGGGCGTCCCGCCCACACCGACCCAGATGGGCAGCGGATCCTGGACGGGACGAGGAAAGACGGCCTGCCCGGTCAGCTGGGCCCGGTGCTTCCCCGACCAATGGACATGGGTATTCGCCCGGATGGCGAGGAGGAGGTCGAGTTTTTCCGCGAACAGCGAATCGTAGTCGTCGAGATTGAGACCGAAGAGGGGATAGGCATCGACGAAGGATCCGCGGCCGGCGACGATCTCCGCTCGACCCTTCGAGATCAGGTCGAGCGTGGCGAATTCCTGGAAGACCCGGACGGGATCCGCGGCACTGAGCACGGTAACGGCGCTCGTGAGCCGGATTCGTTCGGTGCGCGCGGCCGCGGCCGAGAGAATGACGGCGGGGGCCGAGTCCAGGAACTCAGCCCGGTGGTGTTCGCCGATGCCGAACACGTCGAGCCCCACTCGGTCGGCGAGTTCCATCTCCTCGAGCAGGTGCTGCATTCGCTGGACGGGGCTGAGGTCGAGCCCCGCGGCAGGGTCGGAAATACTCGCCGCGAAGCTGTCTACGCCGATCTCCACCGTTCGTCTCCTCGCGCCCTTGGATGGGCGGGACGGGCTCTCCAGCGGGTCCGGAGCATATTACCGTACCATCCGGTTTCACCGAGTGGCGTGACCGGTGCGAGGAGAATCCCCCTCGCTCCCGGCCCCGCGGACCGCCCCGGGGCGCGTCCCCCGGTTCCCGACCTCCGCGAGGGTTCGAGGAGCTATCGAAGGCCCGCCTAGATGTCCGTGAACGCCGGCACCTTGTCGGGGTGCTCCCCCTTCGCAAAGGCCCGCATCGCTTCGGCCCGCTTGGCCTCCCGGACCGCCTTCGGCAGGCGGATCGGCATGGACAACGACCAGTGGTGCCCGAACGGGTCGACCAGATGGCCGTACCGTTCCCCCCAGTACATGTCCTGCAAGGGCGTCGCCACCTGCGCCCCGGCGTCCACGGCCCGGTTCCACAACGTTTCGACGTCGTCCGAGTATACGTGCAGGGTCACGGTCGTGGTCTCAACGGTCGACGGGGCCGCCTTGTTCGAACCACGGAACACATCGGACACGAGGATGATCGAATCCCCAATCCGAAGCTGGCCGCTGACGAGCTTGCCCGACGGGGTAACCTCTCGGCCGAGTTCCTTCGCGCCGAACGCCTTCTTGTAGAACTCCAAGGCTGCGACCCCTCCCACCACGGCCAACGATGGGGTCACCGTGTGGAATCCGCGCGGTATCGGCGGTCCCGCGCGGGACATTCCTCGACGGGGGGCTCCCTTTCGTCGCTGTGTCGGCATATGATCCTCTCGACCCCCGGACCTCCGCCCCCTACATAAGATTCCGATGGTCTCCGTCGCCCCGTCCGACTCCGGTCCGGAGAGAGAATTCAGAAGGGGGGCGGATGGACCCCTATCGGTCGAAACGGTCGTGATCCATGTCCGGACCCTTCAGCGTCTTGAGCAACGGCAAGAACTCGATCGGACCCGAGTAGAGTCGACCGTTCGCGAAAAAGGTGGGAGTGCGCTCGACACCAGCCGCCCGGCCACTCTCCACGTCCTCGGCGACACGGCGGGCCGGGGTCCCGGATCGGAGGTCCCGCTCGAAGGTGGCGATATCGAGGGAGATCTCGCGGGCGTAGGCCGTGAGATGGGCGGGATCGAGCTCCGCTCGGTGCTCGAAGAGTCGGTCGTGCATCAACCAGAATTTCCCCTGGGCGTCCGCGGCCTCGGCTGCTTCGGCGGCCGCCGGGGCATGTGGGTGGGCCGAAGCCACCGGGAAATTCCGGAAGACGAAGCAGAGCTCGTCTCCGAGCTCTCGCACGAGCTCCTTCACCACCCAGTTGGCCTCCGCGCACGGGAGGGACTCGTACTCCGCGTACTCGACGAGGCTGACCGTAGCGGAGGGGGACCCGAGACAGTGGTCCCGGGTGGCCGGCGGCGTCAATCGATGTGGCGGTGAATCGGTCTTCGGCATGGATGTTGCCTCGAGAGGTCACGCCCCGCAGGTTATGGGAGTTCCCCCTCCGGGGAGGGGTCGGGTTGCGGGACGGGGGACCGGACGTCGACTAGAACGCGAGCTTCCGTATCGCCGGCAAGAGGACCGAACTGGCCGCCGCTGCCACCAAGACGAGCGCGACGATCGTGGTCAGGGCCCCCGGCCCGAGCCGGGAGGCGAGCCCTCCGAGGACCACCGCGCCGATTGCGCCGGCGGTCCCCGGGAAGACGTAGAGGTTGCTCGTCACCCGCGCCAGTTGTTGGGGCGGGACGTACCCCCAAAGGAACGTCGTTTTGCCCGACGAGTACGACCCGAGCGCTCCTCCGGCGACGAACCACGCCAGGGACGTGAGGAGGAGCGAGGGCGGGAAGACGCCGGTCAGGTAGAGCGCGACCGCGCTGACCGAGAGGCCTCCCACGAGGACCACTCCCACGTGACCCCGAGGGTTGTAGTGACCGAGTACCAGGTCCATCGAGACCCCCCCGAGGACGAACGAAGTGAACAACACCCCGTACGCGAGGCTTGGGTTGGGAAACGAACGACCAGCCACGAGGGTAATGAGGACCGGAAGAGCCGCGACAAAGAACCCCGCGAACGCGTCGAGGACGCCCAGTTGCAGGAGCGGGCGTCCGGCCCGGGTGACGAGGTACCGCCAGCCGGCTCGGAAACCGGCGAGGTAGTCTCGTTCAGCCGATTCTCCTCCACGGAGCGGTACGAGGAGGGCGAGGAAGGTCGAGAGGACCAGTAGCCCGGCGTAGAGGTACCCGGTCCCGGCCGCCCCCGAGAGGAGGATCAATCCCGCCCCCGCGGCATAGCCCCCGACCTGCACTCCACCGCCGAGGGCGCTGGAGAGTCCCCCGCCCGCGAACAGTTCGTTCTTGCGGAGCAGGAGGCGGGGCGCGACCTGGAAGACGGCCCATTCGAAATCCCAACCTATCGCCAGGACAACGACCACCACCAGGAGGAGCGGGAGTGTGAGTTCGCCGTGGGCCGCCGCGAAGGCGAGGCCCGCGGCGGCGACGGCCTGGATCGGATACCCGATCAGAAAGATGAGTCGCTTGTCCGCTGCACGGTCTACGAGCGGAGCCGCTAGGAAGGTCAGCGAGTACACTCCGATCTCGAGGAACAGGACGAGGCCGACGGCGACGAAGGACCCGGTGGTGACGTACGCCAACCACGGGATGGCGATGCTGTACACGGCGTACCCGGTCGTGGAGGCGATCGCCGACGCCTGGTAGAGGAGATACCGCCGATTGCGGAGTACCGAGCGGTACCCGCTCCCGCCCTGTTCCGGCGGGGGACCTCCGGTGGCGACCGTCGGAGGTGCGAGAACGCCCGGGAACGGGACCGGAGAAGGGTTCGCCGGCTCGGAGCTCGCGATCGGGGAGTCCATCGACCTCAGGAGCGGTCGAGGGGGTTGGCCTACATCTCAACGATGGCTTCTCGCCGACCGTTCGCTAATATGGCACGGCCCGATGGCCCAGCGCGGGGGACGATTCCGGTTGGCCGAGACCATCCCGGCCGCGGGAGCGGTCCCTCCATCGTCCACCGGACGCCGCGAGCGGATCGGTCGATACCTGCTCGCTTGGACGGCCGGAGCCCTGCCTGCGTTCGCGGTCATCACGGCCCTGTGGCTCTACCCGAACGACTTTCACGGCGTGGGCGAGGTGGCCCTCGGCGCGTTCGCCCTGATGTTCCCGGTCGCGGTGCGGCAACTGGGGGTGGCCCGGCGGGTCAGCTTCGTCCATTTCCTCCTCGGCGCAGGGATCGTCTTCGCCGTCGGTTCGATCCTCACGGGGGCGGGCAACGGGCTCACCGACGAGCCCTACACCACCCCGCGGTACGTGAGCCTCCTCCTCGCCCATCGGGACCCGTTCGTCGTCCCGCTGGTGTTCGACTACGTACAGTACGGCCAGACGATCCACTCGCAATCGACCTACCTCTACCTGCCCCTGCTGATGTTCTTCCAGGTCCCGGGCACCGACTACAAGTGGTTCGCCGTCGGCTGCTGGGTCCTGATGGTCCTGGTCGTCCGGAAACAGTTCGATATCGCCGTCATGCTCGCCCAGCCGTACGTGGCCATCATCGCGGCGAGCGGGTACAACGACCTGGTGGTCCTCCTGTTCATGACGCTGGCGTTCGTCGGTATCGCCGGCCGTCGGCAGAAGTGGGCCGAGTGGCTGGCGCTCGGGATGAAACAGTTCGCGAACGCCATCACGCTCGTCTACTACCTCATCCGACGCGATTGGCGCAACGTGGCTGTCACGGCGGGCGTGACCACGGCCTTCCTCGTCCCGTTCCTCCTGTGGAGCGGCCCGGCGATCATCTGTCCTGCGGTCTTCGCCGACCGTCTCCCGGGTTGCACGACCGGCGGAGGACCGAGCTATCTGCTGAACTACTCGGTCTGGGTCGTCTGGGTGGTCGCGGTGTTCTATCCCCAACTCATCGAGGCGGTACGGCGGAGGGCTTCGAGCGGACTGGTGTCCCGGGCCCTGGCGTGGGGCCGCCTCGGCCTGGACGACCTCCTCCGGTTGCCCGCGTTCGTGGTCGTCGGGATCTCGGGAGTGTTCGTGAACCTGTGCGTGTTCACCCTCCTCGGTCTCCGCTTCGGTGAGGCGACCCTCATCACGCTCCTCGCGAGCGCCGCCGCGTTCGGGGTCGCAATGATGTGGAACTTCACATGGAACCGGGCGTGGGCGTTCGAGGGTCGCGGCGAGCGCTCGACCGCCTACCACCTCGGGGTCTACGGAGCCATCCAAGTCGGCGCCCTCGTCGTCAACCTGGTCGTTCTCGCCGTCGGGGTCTCCCTCGGAGAGCCCCCGATCGAGAGTCAACTTTTCGGGGTCCTCCTCGGCAGCGTCCTCGGCTACGCGGCGAATCTGCGCTGGAACTTCCCGAAGGCCCCGACCGCACCGGCGATCGGATAGCGCGCGGGGCTGGCGGGCTGTCGCGCCTTACGACTTCTTGAGCGCGGTCACGAGCTTTCCGACCACTTGCTGGGCGTCCCCGTAGAGCATCCGGGTGTTCTCCTTGTAGAACAGGTCGTTCTCGATGCCGGCGAACCCCCTGCCCTGGCCCCGCTTGATGACGATCACATTGTGAGCCCCATCGACGTCCAGGATCGGCATTCCCTGCAGCGGGCTTCCCTGGCGTCGTGCCGCCGGGTTCACCACGTCGTTCGCTCCGATGACGAGCACGACGTCGGTGTTCGGGAACTCGGAGTTGATCTCGTCCCGGTCGAACAGCTTGTCGTACGAGATGCCGGCCTCGGCGAGGAGGACATTCATGTGGCCGGGCATGCGGCCGGCGACCGGGTGGATCGCAAACTTGACCGCCACGCCCTTCGCCTCGAGGAGGTCGGCCAGCTCCTTGACCTTCTGCTGGGCTTGGGCGACCGCCATCCCGTAGCCCGGAGCGATCACGACCGTGTTGGCGTAGGCCATCATCACGGCGGCATCGTCCGGGTCGATCGATTTCATCGACCCGGCGATCGTCGCGCCGGTCTCCTCGGTCGCGCCGAACGCCCCGAACAGCACGTTCCCGACCGAACGGTTCATCGCCTTCGCCATGAGGAGCGTGAGGAGCGAGCCCGCCGCGCCGACGAGCGTCCCCGCGATCACCATCGCGTAGCCGGCGTCCCCGAGCGGACCGTTCACGAGCGCGAACCCATCGAGAGCGACCGCGATCCCGGTCAGGGCGTTGAAGAGACTGATGACGACCGGCATGTCGGCGCCGCCGATCGGGAGGGCGAGAAGGACCCCGAAGACGATCAGCAGGGCGAAGAAGGGGAGGAGCCAGATCGTGTGGACGGTGTAGACCGCATACCCCCCGAACGCGACGCCGAGCGCGAGCACCCCGAGGTTGACCGGTTGCTGCCCGGGGAAAACGAGCGGTTTCGAGCGCATCCACCCCTGGAGCTTCAGGAACGCGACCAGACTACCGGCGATCGAGACCGACCCGATGACCGCCCCGGCCAGGCTGAGCCCGGCCGTGGTCGGGTCCCCGAGCGAGGAGAGGAGCTCGACGCCCGCGATCGCTCCCGCGGCACCGCCCCCCATCCCATTGAAGATCGCCACCATCTGGGGCATCGCGGTCATCTGCACGACCCGCGCCCAGTACCATCCGGCGAGTCCCCCGACCAGGACCCCGAGCGCGATGAGGGCGAAATTGGAGAGCCCCGGGGAGACGAACGTGACGGCCACGGCCGCGAGCATCGCGACGCCCGCGAGGACGATCCCCCGGCGGGCCGTGGCGGGAGAGCTCATCGACCGGAGGCCGAGGATGAAGACGAGGATCGCGACGACGTAGACCGCGTCGACGAGCGGCTCCTGCCAGGCGATCACGGTCCGCCTCCCCGCTTCTTGGAGCGGTCGAACATCGCGAGGATCCGCTCCGTCACGACGTAGCCGCCAGTCACGTTCATCGCGCCCATGATGACCGCGACAAGGCCCACCGCCTGCTCCAGCGGCGTGGTCGCGATCCCGAGCGCGACGATCGCCCCCACCAAGACGATCCCGTGGATGAAGTTCGACCCCGACATGAGCGGGGTGTGCAGGAGGACGGGAACCCGACTGATGACCTCGTATCCCACGAACGCCGCGAGGAGGCCGATGAACAGGGCGGTCCAGAGGTCCGCGGTCATGCCGGAGGCCCCTTGCTCGCGGCCGCGAGTGCGTCCCGGGTCGGGACGTGGACGACCTCGCCCCCGCGGGTCAGCAGGCTCGCCGCCAGGATCTCGTCCTGGTAGTCCGTCAGCAGCGCGCCCTGCGGACCGAGGAGGAGCTTCAAGAACGATTCGACGTTCTTCGCGAACATCTGGCTCGCGTGGAAGGGGAGTTGGCTCGGCAGGTTGAGGGGGCCGACCACCCGGACCCCGTGCACGTCGACCTCGACGCCCGGTTTCGTAAGCTCGCAGTTCCCGCCGGATTCGGCCGCGAGGTCGATGATGACCGCGCCCGGTCGCATCCGCTCGACCATCTCCTTTCGGACGAGGAGCGGGGCGCGACGCCCGGGGACATTCGCGGTCGTGATGACAATGTCCGCCTCCGCGACGGCCTTGGCGACCATCTCGGATTCCTGTTTCTTCTCGTCCTCCGTCAGTTCCCGAGCGTACCCGCCCGACCCCTCGGCGTTGATCTGAAGTTCGAGGAACTTGGCGCCCAGGCTTCGGACCTGCTCGCCCGCCGCACGTCGGACGTCATACGCCTCGACGATCGCTCCGAGACGCTTCGAGGTGGCGATAGCCATCAGGCCGGCCACGCCCGCCCCCAGGATGAGGACCCGACCCGGGCGGACCGTCCCCGCGGCGGTCGTGAGCATCGGGAGGAACTTGGGGCACAGGTCGGCCCCGATGAGCGCCGCGCGATAGCCGGCCACCGTCGCCTGCGAGGAGAGGACGTCCATGCTCTGGGCCCGCGTGATTCGGGGCAGGAGCTCGAGGGCGAACGAGGTCACCTTCTGGTCGCGCATCTTCGCGACCTGCTCGAGGCTGCGGCTCGCGTTCATGAGCGCGACCACGACCGTCCCCGCCCGCATCGCGGCCGTTTCCGCGACCGCGGGGATCTGGACCTTCAGCACCACGTCGGCGGTGCCGAACAGGGCGGACCGGTCCGTCTCGATACGGGCCCCCGCCTGGAGGTAGGCCGCATCGGGATACCGCGACCCGTCGCCCGCCCCAGCCTCGACCACGACCTCGAGACCGGCCTTGACCAGGCGGGGCACGACCTCGGGAGTGAGCGCCACCCGAAGCTCGCCAGAGGCGACCTCCTTCGGAACGGCGACCCGGACTCCCATAGGGTTCGGCGGTGCTCGAACCGGACGAGATTATACGCTTGGTGCTCGGCGTCCGTCCCCCACGGTGGCCTGCGCCCGGCTCCGCTCCGTACCGCCGGGGATACGCTCATCAGGCTCTGCCCCGTCGCACCCCGAATGGCCCCCCGCAGTCCGCCTCCGAGCCTGCTTCCGTGGCGGGACCGCGTGATCGAGGGCGACGCCCGGGAGACACTTCTCGCGCTGCCTCCCGAATCCATCCACCTCGCCGTGACTAGTCCCCCGTACAACCTCGGGATCTCGTATCGGGGGTACGGGGATGCCCGGACCCCCGAAGACTACCTGACCTGGCTCAAAGAGGTCTGGCGAGCGCTCGAGCGGGTCCTCGTCCCGGGCGGGCGATTCGTCCTTAACATCGCGCCGACCTCCATCAAGGACTTTCGCCCCATCCATCACGACCTCTCCCGTGACCTCCGCGACCTCGGCTACATCATGCGGACCGAGATCATCTGGTACAAGCAGACCATGGGCCGCCGGACCGCGTGGGGCAGCTGGCGGAGTCCCTCGAATCCCC
>JAKIWQ010000056.1 GCA_022749935.1 Thermoplasmata archaeon
ACCACGTCGTGCCGGGTGCTCTTCGTACCCAACCCGAGTCGCTCCATCTCCTGGATGAGCGAGCCCTGGGTGTAGCGCCGCGGAGGCCGCGTCTGGTCTTCCAGCAGATCGACCTTCGTGATGGTCACCGTCCCGCCGACCTTCAACGCGGGCAGGAGGATCTCCTCCGGGTGGGAGTACGGGTAGATGCGGTACCAACCGGGGTCGGTCAGGGTCTGACCTTTCCCTTCGAACGGTTCTCCGCGGATCTCGACCTTGGTGACGCGCGCCCGGCCGATCGCGTCTGGCGCGAGCGTGGCCAGGAAGCGTCGGACCACCAGTTCGTACACCTTGGCCGGATCCGGCCGAAGTTTCTTCGGGTCGACCACGCCGGTCGGGTAGATCGGTGGGTGGTCGGTCGTCTCCGAGCGGCCCCGGGTCGGCCGGAACGAGGGCTGGGTGAGAACGAATTCGGCCGCTTCCGCGAACGGGCCTTCCTTGAACTTCTCGACCAGCGTCCGGAGCCCGAGCCCTCGAGGATAGACGGTGTTGTCCGTACGAGGGTAGCTGATCAGACCCTGGGTGTAGAGGTCCTCCGCGATCCTCATCGCGTTGGCGGCTCCGAGACCGAGCCGGGTGGCTTCCGCGACGAAGAGGGTGGTGGAGAACGGGATCGGCGGCCGACGCCGGGTCTCTTCCTCGGAAAACTCCCGGACGACCCCCTCGTGGGCTCCGTCGACCTTCCGGAAGACCGCCTCGGCTTCCGACTTATCGGTCCAGGTGCCGTGCGTGTGGCGAAGGGTGAATTCCTCCGGTCCTTGAGTCGCGGTCGCGCGCACTTCCCAGAACGGTGACGGGACGAACTCCTTGATCGCCTGGTCCCGTTCGACCAACAACGCGAGCGTCGGGGTCTGCACCCGACCGACGGAGAGGAAGCTCCGTCCGCGCTGGCCGGCGGTGAGGGAGAGGTAGCGAGTCAGCAGGGCCCCCCAGACGAGGTCGATCTCCTGGCGGGCCTCGGCGGCTTCGGCAAGCGCGTGGTCGAGTTCGGACAGGTGCTCGAAGCTCTGTTCGATGACCTCCCGGGTGAGTGCGCTGTACCGAGCCCGTTTGACCTCGATCTTGGGATGGACCTTCTGAAGGAGCTCGAGACACTCGAGGCCGATCAGCTCCCCTTCCCGGTCGAAGTCCGTCGCGATGATCACCCGGTCGAATCCCCTCACGATCGACTGGAGAGCGCCCACGATCCCGCTCTCGGTGACGCGTTTGAGCGGCGGGGTCTCCAAGAGCTTCGGCAAGCCGGCCAAGGTCCACTCCTTCTGATCCTCGGGGTAGTCGAGCTCGACGATGTGACCGCGGAGCCCCGCGACCGTGAACTGACCGTCCGGTCGGTCGAACTCGAAGATATTCGTTCCCGCGATGCGGGTCCTTTTCATCCGACCGTCGGAGAGAACGACGGCGATCCGAAGCGCCGTGTTGAATTTCTCCGCGACAACCAGGGTCCGGTGGGTGGCCACGACTGCACGAGGCCGGGTCGCCTAGATAAGTCCCGACCCTCTCCGCCGTGAAACCGCGTCTTCGAACGTGCACGCGCGCGTTCGGCCGGGGTCTGCGCGGGTGCTCCGGAGCAAGGGTCCTCCGGGCCTCCCACACGCTTTATGACTCCGAAGTTACCCAGCATCGTTCGTGCCGCGGTAACTCAGTTTGGGAGAGTGCAAGACTGAAGATCTTGAAGCCGCCGGTTCAAGCCCGGCCCGCGGCACCTCCTCTCCGCCTGCGTCGCCTCCTCGGAACCCGTCACGCCTGACGCGGTGCGCGCCGGTCGAACCGCCATCTTCTCCCCCCGTCGGAAGGATTAAGTCCCTCGAACCTCGTGCTGCCGCGTCACCCTACTCCGCGGGGAACCTTCGGGGCCCCCGATTCCGGAGCTGGGACGAACATCCGGAATGAGGAAACGAATGCAAGCAAAGTGGAAAGGATTGGGGCTCATGGTCGTCTTCGGCATCGCGCTCCTGCTCCCGCTGAGCGGGTTCGCGTCGGCGGCGGGCAGCGGGTACAACCAGAACTTCACTCAGTCGGCGGGGCACTCGACCAACTCGGCGGTCGACCTCACCTCGGTGTCCTCGAGCTACTCCAGCGGCTCCAACATCTCCGTCACGTTCTCCGTGAGCGGCTCCATTAACTTCGCAGACTCGAACTACGGCTACCTCGTCTGGTTCGGAGGCCACACGGCCAGCACCGCGTCGGCCTTCGCGAGTTTCAGCAACGGGACGGGCGGCTACATCGCGAGCGGCGGGAGCGGATTCGGCGTGATCGTCCCGATGATTAGCGGGGGCACGCTCTCCTTCAGCATCGCCACGGCCGTCGTTGGGCCGGAGTCCACCTACTCCATCGATGCCTTCGCCTTTTTCGGCGTCGCGGCGACCACGGGAACGTACACCTGGCTCGGCACGGACTACAACGGAGGGGGTACGTGCACCTCCGCGACTTCGTGCACCAGCACGAGCGGGAGTTCTGCGCCGTTCAACTATTGGATCATCGTCATCCCCGTGATCGTGGTCGTGCTCATCGTGGTGGTCCTCGTCGTCCTCATGATGCGCAAGAAGCCCGCCCAGCCGGGAATGATGGGTCAGCCCGGGCAGCCTCCGATGCAACCCGTCCAGCCGGGATGGGGATCGGCACCGCCGCCGTCCAGCGACCCGGCCCCACCTCCCCCACCGCCGGGGTCGATGTAATCGCGTAGGCTCGCCGACCGAGGGCCGGGTACCCCCCGGCTCTCGTCCCAATCCCCGCGACCCGGGCTCACTACCGGAAGCTCCGACCGTCCTTGGCCGGGGTCGACCTACCCCGCCGGCACGAACCAGATGTCGGTGATCGAGTACTTCGGGTTCGGGTCGAAGCGCGCCTCGACCGGCATCCCGACGTACAGGTCGGACTCCTTCGCGTCCTTCAACCGGACCAGCAAGAGACTTCCAACGCCCGTGAACTCGACCAGTGCGAGGTTGTACGGGGTCTCCTTGAGGAACGCCTCGCTTCCGAAGTGACACGTGGTCCACGAGTGGATCTTCCCCGAATGGGGGAGGTCGATCCAAGCCGTGGGCGACCCGCACTCCATGCAGTGACCCCGGGGTGTAGCGTAGACGAACCCACATCCCTTCTTCGTGCAGCGGGACCCTCGCAGCTGTCCCTCGGCGAGCCCCAAGAAGAAAGGAGTGTCCTCGGCGTAGCTGTGGATGTACTGGATCGAATACGGGAACCGGATCACGAGGCTCTCGACCCCCTCCCCGTCGCGAAAGATGGCGGCGCCCGACTTGTCGAGCTCGGCCTGGACGTCCCGGAATTTCTCGAAGGTCGGCGGGCGGGCTTTCATCGGAACCCCCGTTCGAGGATCGATACGGTCACGCTCGAGCCAGTACCCGCGTGGCTGTGGATCGCCCCGCGCTTCGGGGCGGCGAGCTGAAGGGTCCGGTCGCCGAAGTGCTTCGGGATCGTCCCCTGGAGCTGCCAGAACGCGAACACCGCCTGCATGAGGCCGGTCGCGCCGACCGGGTGACCGCACGCGATGAGTCCCCCGGAGGGGTTCACCGGCATCGTTCCCGCGTTCGGTACCGGGAAACCGTAGTCCACCCCTCGGAGGAATGGGTCGCCTCGCTCGACGAAGCCGTACCCCTCCCCGTACTTGCAGAGACCGAGGTCCTCGTAGGTCTGGATCTCGCTCGACGCATACGCGTCGTGGAGTTCGATGAAACTCAGCTCCCGGTTCGGGTCCGTGATCCCGGCCATCCGGTAGGCCTCGAGGCCCGCCGCCCGACCCGCCCGGAAGGAGTGAACGCCGGGGTACGGGAGATGGGAGTAGTCCTTCGCACTCTCGTGGGGCATGAGCGGGACCTTCCCGAACGGTCGGTCGGCGAGCCGCATCGTGTCCGTCCCGCATCCGACGCCCGTGACCCGGATCGGCCGGTCGGTGAACTCTCGAGCGACCGACTCGGTGCAGAGGACGGTGACCGCCGCCCCGTCGCTCATCGTGCAGATCTGCTCGCGGGTGATGGGGTAGCTGATCATCTCCGACCGAAGGACGTCCTGGACCGTGAGCTTCTTCGGGTACTGCGCGTACGGGTTGTGCAGCGCGTTCCGGTGGTTCTTCACCGAGACGAGGCTCATGATCCGGCCCCCCTCGGAGATGGCGAGCCGCTGGGCCTCGCGTTCGTCCTTCACATGGGCAAAGCGGGTGAGCCGGAGGTACTCGTAGATGTGCCGGACCACCATGAGGGCGTAGTACCCCGTGTAGAAGCCGCCGAGCGGAAAGTCGTAGTTCGTGTCCGAGGCGAGCGCGATGAACTCGTTCCCCTTCCAGGTCGCCACCCGGCTCATCGTCTCGAACCCGGCCGTGAGGCAGACATCCATCCGTCCACTGGCCACCGCCTCGTACCCCGCTTGGAAACACTCTCCCCCCGTCGCGCCGCCCCACTCGAGGCGCACCGAACCCTTCGGGTTCATTCCAAGATAGTCCTGGACCATGCTCGCCGCCTTCAACTGGCGCGTGAAATGGTCCGAGAAGTACGAGATCCGGGTCCCGTCGATCCGGTCGGGGGTCAGGTTCGGGATCCCCTTCAGGGCGTAGTCGTACGCGCGCTTCACCATCAGTCGGAAGTCCATCGCCGGGTGGGCCTTCGCGAATTTCGTGACCCCACCCGTCACCATGTACACTCGTCGCCCGGAGGCCCCGGTCCGCACGCGTCGGACCGTCGGCGACGCACGCTTCGACCGCTTCGCACCCTTTGCACGAGCCGGCACTGAGTATCCCTCGCGGGCGGCAGAAGGACCGTGGTTTTATGCCTGTCTCCGGGCGGGGCCGTGGCGGGGAGGGAGCGGAAGCCCCAAGAGCCCGCGCGCCTCGTCCTGGGTGCGATGTCCCGTCGCTTTGCCCGCCTCAGACCGGGGGCGCCGCCCTTTGCGCCGGGGGACTACGGGGTACCCTCCGACGGGATGTGCCTGAGCGCCTTCCTCGTCGTCACCGCTCCGACGGACCCCTCCCGGGTCCTCCTGGGGCGGATGGCCCCGAATCCCCGTTGGGAGGAGGTCGGCGGTCTCGACCCGGCCCGGACCCGCCGCATCGCGGACCGCTGGATGTTGCCCTCTCGGCAGCTGCAGTTCTTCGAGTCTCCCGAAGAGGCCGCACGGGGGATCGGCGAGGAACAGCTGGGCATCCAGGTCGACCCCGTGCCGACCCCTCGCATCTTCTCCGAAACCTATCCCCGACCCGCGTCCGCGGAATCGGACCCTCACTGGGATCTGCACTTCATCTTCGTGTTGACCGGCCCCGCCTCGCCCCCGAGGTCGCCGCTCTGGCGGGAGCTGACGTACGTCTCGGTGGGGACCCTCTCGCGCGGGACGTTCGCCCGGGGCCACGGCGACATCCTCGAGTTGGTCGGTCTGTCCCCGGCGGCGTAGCGACCTCGATCCTCCCCGTTCCCCCGATCGACCTGGGTTCGGGTCAGACCGTGGCGAACAGGTCCTTCCCCCCGCCGTGATGCATGCGCCCTCGACACATGCCCCGAAGCTATACTCAGCTGCCCGATGTAATCTACGAAGCCTCGGATGTCGTCCCTCACTCCCCCGGTACCTACCGGCCGGCGCGAGCGACTCGCGCGGCCGCTCGCCCTCTCGAAGGGAACCCTCCGGGCGATTTCCCACCGCGACCACCGCGCAATGCGGACGGTCCGTCGGGCGTTCCTCCTGATCGTCGGGACCGTCGCCCTCGTCGGCGGGCTCGCCGTTCTTTCCCCATTCCCACTCGCCGGGTTCGTAGCTCTCGTCGCGCTAGCTCTCGTGGGTGGACTCTACCTGAGGAACTCCGATCGCCTCCTCCGTACCTACGCCCACGACCTTCGGAGTGTTCGCGGCGACGAGCCGCCCCGCGGTTGGGTCCGGGTCGAGGTCGAGAGCGAGGTCGCGCTCGAGCGGGCCGTAGGGCTTCCGAGCCAGCGGTCACCCCACACGCGGTTCCCGGGCGGCCGGGGAGTTTCGATCGCGCCCAACGACTCCGCGTACTAGGCGAGCTTTTCGGGGTCGGCCCGTAGCCGGATCCGGAGAAGCCGTTCCAGCTTGCGGACGAGCTGGTCCGGTGGGTGAAACCCGCCGGACTCGAGCTTGAGGACCACCGACTTCTTCTCGTTGAGCTTCTTGGCGAGGTCCTCGGGAGTCCACGCGACCGCCTCCCGGGCGATCCGGACGCGACGGGCCCAATCCGGGGCGAGCTCGAGCTCCCCGATCTCGACGTAGAGGTCCCGCTCCTCGAGGCGACGGCCGGTGCTCACCACGCGGGTCGCCGGAGTGCCCGGAGGTACGCTGGCCCGGCCGGTGTTCGACCCCACCGGAGGCGGAGGGTCGACGGGCGTCCCGAACTTGGCACAGTTCACGCAGAGGCCGAGGACCGTCCCCTCCACTCGGACCCGGCTCGTCGCGTCGACCTCGCTCCCGCACATCTCGCACAACATCGTAGTACCTCAGGGAGGAGCGCTCTGGGTCCGGAGCCGGCGTCGCTCCTCCATCCGCCGGTGACCTTCCTCGAACCGTCGTCGCTCCTCGTCCGTCTCCGGCTGGAGCGGGGGCACGGCGACGGGGCGCCCGTCCCCGTCCACGGCGACCATCGTGACGAACGCGACCGCGACCGGTTGTGGAGGACCGCCTTGGAGCGCCTCCGCTGCTACCCGCACCCAGATCTCCATCGACGAGCGGCCCACGTAGGTGAGCACGGCGTCGAACTCGACGACCTCCCCCACGTGGACCGGAGCGATAAAATCGAGCCGGTCGAACGAGGCCGTGACGCACGTCGTCTTCGAGTGGCGGGTCGCCGCGATGTAGGCGACCCGGTCGACCTCCGCCAGCAACTGCCCTCCGAACACGCTTCCCGTGAAATTCGCGTCGGTCGGGACCATGAGACGGACGACGGAAGCCCGGCTGGCCCGGACGGTCGCGCGCGGAGGGTCCGTCACTCGGTCTACCTCGAAGGGGGAACGCCCGACTGGCCCCCGTCCTAAAGCGATTTCGAGTCCGCGCACCCGATCCCCGCGACGACCGAAGGGAGGAGCGTTCCAAGACCTCCCGGGGTCGCTTATCCGAGGCGGTCCGCTGGCCCGACCGGGACTTCCATGCCGAAGACCGCAAAGAAGCCGGCGAAGCGTTCCGCGTCGAAATCTGCGAAGAAGACGTCCGCCAAAGTGGTGGCGAAACCTCATTTCTCCAGCGTGGCGGTCGTAGTCTCCGACCGGAAGCGCTCGGTGAAGTGGTACACCGAGAGCTTCGGCCTCGATCATCTCACGGACATGGACCATTGGCAGACGGTCGGGGAAAAAGGGCGGCCCGGGGAGCTCCACATCTGCCAGGTATCGGAGTACGACGACAAGGCGCCGATGGAGCCCGGTAACAGTGGGATCGCCTTCCGGCTGCGCGGGAATTTCGTCGCCGCGTGCGAACAGCTGAAAGCGAGGGGCGTCGATTTTGCCGTGCCAGCCACGAAATCCGACTGGGGCTGGTGGGCGATGGTCAAGGACCCGGACGGAAACGAGATCTGCGTCGTCCCGGAAGAATGAACCCTCGCTGAGCCCCCTTCCTGGCCGTCGGCCGGTCCCGGCGCGCCGTACGGGCCTCCTCACCTCTCGGGGCCGTCGCTCTTCGAGAGACGGCGAGACAATGCCTAAATAGGGGCACCTTTTGGCCGCGCCCGGAGCCTCTCGATGGCAAACAAGCCCCACCTCAACATCGTCTTCATCGGCCACGTCGACCACGGCAAGTCCACGACCGTCGGGCGGATCCTTCTCGACACCGGGTACATTCGGCAAGAGGAAATCGACAAGTTCCGGGCGGAGGCCGAGGCGAAGGGCAAGGCGACGTTCGAGTTCGCCTGGGTCATGGACGACCTCAAGGAGGAGCGCGAGCGGGGGGTCACGATCGACATCGCCCACCGGCGTTTCGACTCCCAGAAGTACTACTTCACGATCATCGACGCCCCCGGCCACCGGGACTTCGTCAAGAACATGATCACGGGGACGAGCCAGGCCGATGCGGCCGTGCTCGTCTGCTCCGCCGCGGAGGGGGTCCAGGAGCAGACCCGCGAACACATCTTCCTCGCACGAACCCTCGGGGTCAGCCAACTGATCGTGGCCATCAACAAGATGGACCGACAGGAGGTCGCCTACGCCGAGGCGAAGTACGAGACGGTCAAGGAAGACCTGACCAAGCTCCTCAAGAACGTCGGGTTCAAGCTCGACACCCAGGTCGTCTTCGTACCGATCTCCGCGTTCAAGGACGACAACATCAACAAGGCGAGCCCCAACATGCCCTGGTTCAAGGGCCCGACCCTGCTCCAGGCGCTGGACAACCTGAAGGTCCCCGAGAAGCCGACCGACAAGCCGCTCCGGCTGCCGGTCCAGGACGTCTACACGATCACCGGGATCGGCACCGTGCCCGTCGGTCGCGTCGAGACGGGGAAGCTCAAGGTCGCGGACAAGATCATCTTCTTGCCCAGCGGAAAGTCGGGCGAGGTCAAGTCGATCGAGATGCACCACGAGTCGGTCACGGAGGCCATCCCCGGTGACAACGTGGGGTTCAACGTCCGCGGCATCGACAAGAACGACATCCGACGGGGGGACGTCGCGGGCCCGGTCTCGAACCCTCCGACCGTGGTCGAGAGCTTCACCGCGAACATCCAGGTGCTGAACCATCCGTCGGTCATCACGGCCGGCTACGCGCCGGTCTTCCACTGCCACACGGCCCAGGTCGCCTGCG
>JAKIWQ010000057.1 GCA_022749935.1 Thermoplasmata archaeon
CCAAGCGGGGGGAGACCACCGGCCCGCGCCCCGACCCGTTCGGCGGCCCCAGCACCTTCGCGAAACCCGCGGGCTACACCGCACCGATTCGGGTCTAACCTGGGATCCAGCACGTAGGGAACGTTTTTCCCCCCGACGGGGCTTTCCAACGCGATGACCCCCCGTCGTCCTCCGAGTCGTGCGGCCACTCGGTGCGGTGCGAGTCTCGTAGTGGTGCTCTTCGTGGCACTGGCCCTGTTCGGGGCGGTGGGGCAGGCCCAGCCCCGGAGGCCGACGGTACCCGACCCTTCCGCTATGGGCACTACCTCTGCGGTGTACTGGGGCCCCTTCGCGCAGCGGGCCGGCTACTCCGCGTCCCTGCTCGCCAGCGTCTCGGAACTGCGGCCCCTGTACGGGACGACCAGCGTCGTCGTGACGTTTCGGGCCAGCAACACCTCGCTCTTCGACGTGCCCGCTCCCGGAGCGTCCGCCCTCACGGTCGCCGAGATCGGGGCCCGGTTCGGGCTCTCCCCGGCGGCCTATCAGTCGGCCCAGGAGTACTTCATCGGGCAGGGGCTGACGGTCGAGCACGTCGGGCTCGACCGCCTCTCGCTGACGGTCGGAGGTCCTTCCGAATCGGTCGGTCGGGCGTTTTCGACTTCCCTCGTCTCCGGGACGTATGGCGGTCGGGCGGTGAGCCTGCCGTCCCAAGCTCCCTCCCTCCCGTTCGCCTTAGAACAGGAGGTCGCGGGGGTCACGGGCCTCTCGAGCGGGTTCGACCCGTTCACCCTCCCTCTCCTCATGAGTCCACGAACTGCGGGAACGCATCCGGCGCAGGGTCCGTCCGACCTCATCACTCCCGCGATCGGACGCCAGATCTACGGCGCGTCCGACCTGTACAACATCTCCGGTTCCGCCCACTACTCATCGGGCGAGAAGATCGTCCTGCTGCTTTGGGGGGATGGGTACAATCCGAACGACCTCCAGACCTTCTTCGGGAACGACTATCCCACTGGCTCTTTCCCTTCCGTGACGATCAAGGGGTTTCCGATCGACGGAGCGCCCGCACCGGCCCCATCGGCCGTGAACGACCCCAGCGCCGCCCCGGAAGAGTTGACGCTCGACCTCGAGTGGTCCGGGTCGTTCGCCCCCGGGGCCACCCTCGACGCCGTCTACGCTCCGGATGGGCCGGCGAGTGACGGGTACTCGCCGACCGACACGACCATGGCGGACGCGCTCCACATGGCCGTCACGGGGATCCCCGGCGTGAACGCGATCTCGATGTCGTTCGGAACGGCTGAGAGCACGGCGGCCGGGCTCGAGGCGGCCTGGCAGACCGACCTCGCCGAAGCGACCCAGGAGCAGATCACCCTCCTCGGCGCGACCGGCGACACCGGAGGCGATTCGAGCATCAGCCCGGGGTGTTCGGGCGTCCCCCAGCCGGAGTACCCGGCCACCAACCCCGACGTGCTTGCGGTCGGGGGCACCGACCCGACCCTCGCAAGAAACGTGGTCGGTAGGGTCACCGGGATCGCGGCCGAGTCCGCCTGGTCGGGCAGCGGGGGAGGGTTCTCGGGGCAGTATCCCGCCCCGACCTGGCAGGAGGTGGGGAGCGCCGCCAGACCTATCGAGGCGAGCGGGTTCCGGGGGACTCCGGACGTCTCCGCGACGGCGGCCGACAACTTCGTGTACTTCAACGGTCAGCAGCAGTCCGGCGCCGGGACGAGCTTTGCCACGCCCCTGTGGGCCGGGCTCGTCGCCGAAATGGATTCCCTTCACGGGAGTTCGCTCGGCTTCCTGAGCGACCGGCTCTACTTTGTCGGGGCTTCGGAGCCGCAGCACACGGTCCCCATCGGTCTCGTGGACATCACCACCGGTTCGAATTGTATCGGACCCGCGACCAACGGTTGGGATACCGCCACCGGGTGGGGCTCGCCCCGCGCGCTCGACCTGTACGCCGGGCTCACCGCCACCTTGGTCGACCTGTCGATCGCCGCCACCCCCTCCCCCGTCGCTCCCGGCGGCTCTGTCACCGTGACGGCGCACCTATCGAACACCACCACATCGGCGCCGGTGGCGGGCATCCTGGTGCTGGTGACTCTCACGGCCGACACGATGCTCGGCCCGTGCGTGGGTGAGTTCGGGACCGCCACCCCGACCACGAACGGTACCGGCGACGTCGCCGTATCGATCTCCATCCCCTCCTGCTACCTGGGCACTCACGCCCTCGTGAGTGTTGCGGTCAGCTCGCAGGGCCTCTTCGGCCGGAATCACACCTCGGTCGGGGTGAATCTGCTCGGTTACCTCGGGTTCCTGGGCCCGGCGACCACCTATCCGGAAGACACCGCGCTCTACGTCCTGATCATGGCGATCGCTATCGCCGCAGGGTACTTCCTGGGACGCGGGCCTCCCGCCCGAAAGGGCGGCCCCCGGCGACGTCGTACCGTGACGCCCCGCGCCCCCGCCCCTACGTTCCTCCCAGTCCGGCCGGCGGCACCCACCACTCCCCCGTCGGCCGCCCCGTCCACGTGGGTGGTGAGTCCCCCGCCGACGGCCCCCGAGACGTACGCCCCCTCGCCGTCCTCCGGGACCGGATCCACTGAGCCCACGGCCCCCGACGAGAGCGGATGAAACGCAACGTCCCCCTCAGCAAAACGACTTAATCCGCACCCTCTCTCGTGGAGGCGTGTCGGACCCCCTCGAGGAGAACTCCGAGGGCGGGGCCCCGATCTCCCTCTCGCCGCCCGAGCGGGCCGTGTTGGTCGCGCTCCGGAACGCCCCCAGCCTCCCGCTCGAAGAAGAGGATGTCGTTCGGGAGTCCGGACTCGCCGCGGACACGGTCCGGGGGAGCCTTCAACGCCTACGGTCGAAGCACTTCGCCGTGGTCGACGAGGAGCACCTGACCGTCCGCTCGCCGTCGCCTCGAGGGCGCTCGGCCCTGGAGGTCGGCCTCCCCGAGCGGCGCTTCCTCGAGGCGCTCCGACGAAGGGGTGGCTCGCTCTCGAGCGAGGAGGCCACCGCCGAGGGCCTCTCGGACGAGGAGCGCTCGGCGGCCGTCGGGATCTTACGTCGCCGGCAGCTTCTCGCCGACGGGTTCCCCTTCCGGCTGCGGAGCCCGAAGGACGACGAGGACCGACTTCTCCCGGAGGAGGTCGTCCTCAAGCAGCTCGCCAACGGGGAGGAGGACCTGGATGAGGCCATCCTGGCTGCTCTGGAACGACGGGGCTTGGTCCGGTCGGAGCACCGTACCGTCCGACGTTGGGCCCCGTCCGAAGAAGGCCGTCGACTCCCGCTCTCCGCCGAGGGGCAAGAGCTCTCCGGAGCGGTGAGCCCGGCCGACCTCGTCAGTGGCGCCTGGAAGGGGCGCACCTATCGACCCTACGATGTTCGCGCTCCGGTTCCCTACGCGCGCGGAGTGCGCGAGAACCCCTACGTGGCCTGGCTCGACGAGTTCGCGGACATCCTCGTCGGTCTCGGGTTCGAGGAGGCCACCGGCCCGCTCCTCGAGACCGAATTCTGGAACAACGACGTCCTCTTCATGCCCCAGGACCACCCGGCCCGCTCGATCCACGATGCGTTCTGGCCCGAGGGGGTGACGGGTCGACCCCCGGCCGCGGACCTTCTGGCCCGCGTTGCGGCGGCGCACGAGGGCCGAGCGCTGCCCGGGGAGACCGCCCCTCTCGGTCCGGGATGGGGAGGTCGGTATGACGAGACCGTCGCGATCCGGCCGGTCCTTCGCTCCCAGACGACGGCGGTCAGCGCCCGGTACCTGGCGCGCCACCCGACCCCGCCGTTCCGGACCTTCTCGATCGACCGGAATTTCCGGGTCGAATCGGTCGACGCCCGACACCACCTCGAGTTCCAACAGTGCGAGGGGATCGTCGGAGAAGAAGGGGTGACCCTCCGGCACTTGGTCGGCATCTTCCGGGAGCTGACCGAAGCCATCGGCATCCCCGAGCTCAAGATCCGTCCGAGCTACTTTCCGTTCACCGAACCCTCCATCGAGGGGTACGTCCGACATCCGCGCCTCGGCTGGATCGAGGCCTTGCCCGGGGGGTTGTTCCGCCCGGAAGTGCTCCAACCTCTCGGGGTCGAAGTTCCGGTCGCCGCCTGGGGGATCGGGGTCACACGGCTCGCCATGGTCGCCCTCGGGAAGGGCGACATTCGGGAGCTCTTTTCCGACGACCTCGACGAGTTGACGCGGGGGGGAGCATAAGTGCCGGTCTCTACCCTGTCCGCGGAGCGGCTCCGTTCGCTCCTGACCCTTCCCCTCTCCGACCTCGCGCTGGACGACCTCTTGTTCGCCTCGAAGGCCGAGATCGAGACGCGGGAGGGCGATGCGCTGACGCTCTCCGTCACGCCCGATCGGCTCGACCTCCTCAGCGAGGGGGGCCTTTCGTTCTACCTCGCGGGTGCGACCGACGCGGCGACCGGACTCCCGCGACTCCACGAGGTCCCGAATCCTCCGTCGAGGACTCTCTCCGTCGACGCATCGGTCGTCCCGCTCCGGCCCTACATCTCGGCCGTCGTCGTGAACGCCCCTGCCGGTGGGACCGGGTTGGACGATGGGACGCTTGCCGAGTCGATCCGATTCCAGGAGCTCCTGCACGCAACGATCGGGCGCGACCGGCGGGCGGCGAGCCTCGGCATCTACCCGGTCGAACGCCTGGAGTTTCCGCTCCGGTACGCCTCCGAACCGCTCTCCGAGGTTCGATTCGTCCCTCTCGACGGGTCCGAGGAAGTAGGGGCGGAGCAATTCTTCGCCGACCACCCCATGGCGGCGCGGTACAGTGCCCTCGGCCGGAGCGACGGACACTGTCTCACCCTCCGCGACGGCAACGGGATCGTCCTCAGCCTCCCGCCGATCCTCAACGGTCGCACCGCCGGTGAGGCTCGCCTCGGAGACCGGTCGCTCCTCGTCGGGGCCACGGGCACCCGCGAGCGGGCCGTCCAGGAACTCGTGGGACTCCTCCTCGCCGTCTTCGCCGCCCGGGGTTGGTCGGTCGCACCGGTCGCCGTCGTGAGCCCCGGCGGAAGTCGATCCGCGGGGAACGGAGTCTACCAACCGCGCTCCGTCCTGCTTCCGTCCGCCGTACTTCGAGGGATCACGGGAGAGCCGCTCGCGCCGGCGGAGATCGAGCGTCGACTAGGCCGGGCCCGTTTGGCGCCGCGTCCCCACAGCGGAGGCTGGATGGTCGAGGTCCCGCCGTGGCGCCCCGACCTTCTCACGCCGGTCGACCTCGCGGAAGACGTAGTGCTGATCGCGGGGGTCCGCCCCCAGGACGGGATCCTCCTCCCCAGCCGCACCCGAGGGCGACGGCTTGCCGAGACCCGCTTCCGTCGCCGGATGCGCTCGACCCTCACCGGACTCGGGTTTGCCGAGCCCCACACCCCGCTCCTCGTCTCGGCGGAGACACTCGAGAGGGCCGGCGACTCGGGGGCCCTCCGACTCCGCAATCCGGTCTCCGCCGAGTTCTCCGTACTTCGGGACCGAATGTTGCTCTCCCATCTGGACGTGCTCCGACGGAACACTCGGCACGGCTACCCTCAACGCTTTGCCGAGGTGGGACCCGTCATCGTACGCTCCGACCAGGCGGAGAGCGGCGGGGAGACCCGGTACCACGCCGGTCTCGTGATCGCCTCCGAAACGGCCGGGTTCGCCGACGTCGCGTCCCTCGTCGACTACCTCCTCCGGTCGGTCGACGTCGTCGCGGTCCGCGAGCCGATCGAGCGGACGGCCCTGATCCCGGGGCGGGCGGCTCGGGCGCGGGTCGCGGGGGAGTCGATCGCGGAGCTCGGAGAGATCCAACCGAGGATCCTCGTCGAGCTCGGAGTGCCCGTTCCGGCGGCGTGGGCCGAGGTGGACCTCACCGGATTGTGGACGCTCCTCGGGCGCCACGACAGCCCTTAAATTCCATCCCCCGATTCTCGAGCGATGGCGCGCGCTCGCTCTCCCCCCTCGGAGGAATCTCCCCGCGCCCGGTGGAAAGCCGCGGCGGACGCGGCGATCGGGCCGAGGGCCGAAGGAGGGTCGGTGCCCTTGTTGGCCGAACCGCCCGACGACCCCGATTCGGAGTTCCTGGAGAAGCTGGGGTTCCCGGGCGCGTCCCCCTTCACCCGAGGGATCCAGCCCACGATGTATCGGGGGCGGCTGTGGACCTATCGTCAGTACTCCGGGTTTGGGAGCGCGGCCGCAACAAATCGAAGGTTTCGATTCCTGCTGGAGGGTGGGCAGACGGGGCTCTCGGTCGCGTTCGACCTGCCGACGCAGAACGGTTACGATTCCGACCACGAGCGCGCCCGGGGGGAGGTGGGCCGGTGCGGGGTCCCGATCTCGTCCCTGGGCGATATGCGGACCCTGTTCGCCGGGCTACCGCTCGACCGGGCGACGGTCTCGATGACGATCAACTCGACCGCGCCCATCCTGACCGCGCTCCTCGTGGCCGTCGCCGAGGAGAACGGCGTCCCCCGTGCGCGTCTCGGCGGGACGGTCCAGAACGATATCCTGAAGGAGTACATCGCCCGCGGCACCTACGTCTATCCGCCGGAGGCTTCGCTCCGACTCGCGGTCGACCTCATTGAATTCGCCACCCGCGAGATGCCCCAGTGGAACTACATCTCGGTCTCGGGGTACCACATGCGGGAAGCCGGTGCGACCGCGAGCCAGGAGGTCGCCTTCACCCTCGCGAACGCGGTCGCGTACGTGCGGGCCGTGCAGCGTCGCGGGCTCGACCTGGACGAATTCCTTCCCCGGCTCTCCTTCTTTTTCTCGTCGGACCGCAACTTTCTCGAGGAGATCGCGAAGTTTCGGGCGGCCCGGCGGCTCTGGACGTCGGTCGTCCAGGAAACGTTCGGGGCGAAGCGGGCCCGCTCGATGCAGCTCCGGTTCCATACCCAGACGGCGGGCTCCAGCTTGACCGCCCAGCAACCCGAGTTGAACGTCGTGCGGACGACCCTCGAGGCGCTCGCCGCCGTCCTGGGGGGGACGCAGTCGCTCCACACGAACGGCCTAGACGAGGCTCTCGGTCTCCCGACCGAGGAGTCCGCGCGGCTCGCGCTCCGGACCCAGCAGATCCTCGCCGAGGAATCGGGGGTGGCCAACACCGTGGATCCCCTTGGGGGGGCCTACGCGATCGAAGAACTCACGGACCGGATCGAAGAGGAGGCCCGGGACTACTTGCGGCGGGTCGAGGAGATGGGCGGCGCGGTCGTCGCGGTCGAGAGGGGATTCTTCGCGGCGGAGATCTCGCGCGAAGCCTATCGCGTGGCGCGCGCCCGGGAACGAAAGGAAGAGATCCAGGTCGGCGTGAACCAATTCACCGAAGGCAATCCCGGATTCTCCCTATTTCCCGACGGCCGGGGACGCGGGGTTGGCGTCCAGCGGATCACCCCCGCGGAGGAGCGTCGCCAGAGCGGCGGCGTCAGGGCCTGGCGCCGCGAGCGGGACGCCCGAAAGACCGAGGCCGCCATGGACGCCCTCCGCCGGGGAACGGAACACGGCGAGAACACCCTCCCGCTGGTCCTGGCCGCGGTCCGGTCCGGAGCGACACTCGGCGAGGTCTCGGATGCCTGGCGAGCGATCTTCGGCGTACAGCCCCCCTCCACAACGTTCTAGGTGCGTCCATGCCGGAACTGGACCACGTGGGGATCGCCGTGCCCAACCTCACCGAAGCGCTCGAGCACTGGCGCCCGCTGGTAGGGTCACCCGCATCGGGGCCCGAGGAAGTTCCCTCCAATCGAGTCCGGGTGGTGTTCCTTTCCGTCGGCGGAACGCACATCGAACTCCTCGAACCCACCGAACCCGGCTCTCCGGTGGCCCGCTTCCTCTCGTCGCGCGGACCGGGCGTCCATCATCTCGCGTTTCGTGTCCCGAGCGTCGACCGCGCCTTGGCCGAGGTCGCCGAACGGGGCGGCCAGTTGGTCGACCGTGTGGCCCGACCCGGGGCTCGGGGTCGGAGGGTCGGGTTCGCCCACCCGACCTCGTTCGGAGGGGTGCTGGTCGAGTTTGTGGAGGGGCCGTGAGCCAGATCCGGTCGGTGGAGGTCCACTCGATCTACGACAGCCGCGGACGTTCGACCGTCGAGGCCGAGGTCGTACTCGAGTCCGGGGCCCGTGCGAGGGCCGGCGCGCCGAGCGGAGCCAGCACGGGCGTCCACGAGGTCCGTGCGTTCCCCAAGGGCGGGGTGAACGCCGCGCTGACGGCGGTGCGCGAGCGGCTCGCTCCGGCCTTGGTCGGGGTCGACGCGGCCGACCGCGCGGCGGTCGATGGGACGATCCACACCATCGACGGGACGTCGGACCTGTCGAGCGTGGGCGGCAATTGTGCCACGGCCATCTCGGTCGCCGTGGCGTGGGCCTATGGGAACGAGCGGGGAGAACCACTCTGGAAGATCCTGGCTCGCCCGGGGGTGGACGGACGCACCTTCCCCGCGCTCGTCGGGAATTGTCTCAACGGAGGTCGTCACGCCATCGGTGGACCGGACATTCAGGAGTTCATCGCGTTCGCCGACGACGCGGACCCGGCGCGCTCGGTGCGGGCCGCGCTCCGCGTTCACGCGATGATCGGTGAGGAGCTCCACATGCGGTACCCGATCGCGGCCCTCGGCCGCGGCGACGAGGGAGGGTGGGTTGCGGCGATTGGAAACGTGGAGGCGCTCGAGATCCTCACGACCGCCTGCACCCGTGCACGAGACGAGCTCCACATCTCCGTCCATCCCGGTCTCGACCTCGCCGCGAGCGAATTCTGTCGCGAGGGTCAGTACCGC
>JAKIWQ010000058.1 GCA_022749935.1 Thermoplasmata archaeon
GAATGAACCGGACGCGACCTCCCCCGAGGTTCGCACGGCGATACAGAATCCCGCGCAGCGGGCTATAGCTGGACTCGACGACCGTGGAGGCCCCGGCCCGATCGGCCACGATCCGAAGGAACACGCCCATTCGCTCCGCGTGTCGGTCGACCGGTGCGTTCTTCCGGGACAGGCCCAGCAGCGTGGCGGGGAACCGTCGCCATTCCTCGAAGCGCCGCTGCCCCTTTCGTAGGTCCGCGAGCAGGGCCGGATGGGCCTCGGCGTCGGCCCGGACCCCCGCCCAGAAGACACACGTGGCCACGGGTGACCCGCAGGAGCACATTCGGCCAGGGTCCCCTGGGTCGAAGATCGGGCGAGGAAAACGGTAGAGTTCGCCGGCGTAGAAGACGCCGGCCGCGCTGGAGAGGATGGTGCCGAGGGCCGTCCCACCCGAACGATGGGTACCGGCGATGTACACGAGGTCGA
Source organism: Thermoplasmata archaeon (assembly GCA_022749935.1). Taxonomy (GTDB): domain Archaea; phylum Thermoplasmatota; class Thermoplasmata; order Lutacidiplasmatales; family UBA184; genus Lutacidiplasma. The sequence continues at coordinate 466 of JAKIWQ010000058.1, forward strand.
TCGGCCGGCCGGGATCAGCGCGAGACGGGGGAGTACCGACCGAGAGATCGGGGGGAGCCGGCGGGAGGCTGGTCATGGGTCCCTCTCCGCCCCGTCCGGCCGGTCGGTCGATTCGGACGAGCCGCATTGCCCCCGGCGGCGGGCGAGAAGCAAGGTCGGGCTCACGACGCTTTCCCGGGGCCACGTCCGGTAAACTCGAGTACGACGGCGACCCCCCGATCGGAGAGTCGCTGGACCCCCTCGGCCGTCCGGCTCTCGGCGAAGACACGGAACAGAGGCTCGGTCCCGGAGGGACGGACGAGGACCCAGCCGTCCGGATAGTAGGCCTTCACACCGTCGATCGTTTCGATCCGGTCGGCTTCTCCGCCAAGGGATTTCCGCACGTGCTCCAGGGTGGATTTTAGCTGTTCCGGACCCACGGGCACATTGCGCTTGAGGAGCCGATAGGCCGGCATCTCGGCGACGAGCTCTGAGAGGGGCCGACCGGACGCGGCGAGGAGCTCGAGCATGACCCCGGAGGCCATGGGTCCGTCGGGCGCGTTCTGGTGCTTCGGCCAGTAGCAGTGTCCGTTCTCTTCGCCGCCAAACACGGCGTTGTGCTCCTCCACTCCGACCGCCACGGGGAGCGAGCCGGAACGCGTCGCGACGAATTTTCCGCCGGCCTTTTCGACTACATCGCGAACGAGCGTCGAACTCGTGATGCTCGTGACGACGGTCCCGCCGGGGTGCTTTTCGAGCATGTATCGGGCGAAGAGTCCGAGCATGATGTCCCCGGAGATGAACCCCCCCTTTTCGTCGATGAACGTGATCCGATCGGAGTCCCCGTCGTGGGCGACGCCGAGCGCCGCCCCAATCAGGGGCACGACGCGGCGAAGGTCGGTCAGGTTTTGTTCGGTCGGCTCCGACGGGCGGCCCGGAAATGTCCCGTCAGGGTTGGAATTGAGGGTCGTGAGTCGACATCCCAGTTGGCGCAGGAGGAGCGGGCTCGTGACCGCGCTTGTGCCGTTCCCCGGATCGAGGACCACGTGGGGCCGGCGGCGAGCGATGAGCTCCCCATCCAAGTTCGCCCGAATGGAGGACAGGTAGCGAGGGATCGCGCCCGGATCCTCCCGGATCGTCCCCGCCCGTTCCCAGGTGGGGTGGAGGAATTCGCGGTGGTGAACGATCTCCTCGATCTTCCGCTCGGCCTCCGGAGGGATCTCGAGCCCGTTCGGGCCACAAAACTTGATCCCGTTGAACTCGGGGGGGTTGTGCGAAGCGGTCACCATCAGGCCGCCGCGGGCTCCACCTTCCCGCACGTTGAACTGGAGACACGGAGTGGGCATCGGCCCGAGGACGACGACGTCGAACCCCAGCATTTGCATCGTGCCACCCAGGATCTGGGCCATCCCCGGGCTGGAGGTCCGGAAGTCCCTCGCGAGCAGGACCGTCCCAGGGGGGCCGAGCCAGGTGGCGTACGCCGCTCCGATGTCGGCGAGGAAACTCGGAACGTAGAGGCTGCCGACGACCCCGCGAATCCCATCGGTACCGAAGAGCCGGGGAGCGGTCTCGCCCACGGTTCCCCGCGCTGCGCTCACGCTCACGAGGGGCAAGCCGGCCGTGGGGGATTTAACCGTTTCTTCTACGTTTCTCATTCGCCGCGGCTCGATGCGGTCCCTCGGGCGCCACTCCGTGGGAGTACCGGTCGAGGGAGGGGGGTGGATTCGGGCGAGACGGGTCGCATTCCGGAGCCATTTTCGATAGGCACCTTTGGGCCGAGCCACCGGGTTCATAGACTAGGACCTCCCCAATCATATTGCGGGTACTGCGCCAGGACCCCCCAAGTGTGAGCAGATATGGCACCGATTAAGGAAAAGGGGGCGTTCTTTCCGGCGGAGATTCCGTTCGAGGCCCGGCCCCGGAAGGTCGGGGTCACGCATGTTCTCGACCGTCTCCAGGCCCTCGACCCGCAGCAGCTGACGTATCTCGCTCCCTACCTCGACGTGGCCAAGATCGGCTGGGGACTGCCCCTCCTGGTCCGCCGGGAAACGCTCCACGAGCGCATCAAGACCTACCATAACGCCGGCGTGCAGGTTTCCACCGGCGGGACCCTCCTGGAGTACGCGGTCACGCACGGCCGGGTTCCCCACCTTCTCGACGAAGCCAAGGGGCTCGGGTTCGACATGGTCGAGATCTCGAGCGGCATCATCGAGCTCTCCTTCGAGCAGATCGACCGATTGGCCGAGGCGGTCACAAAACGGGGCCTGCAGTTCCTGATCGAGGTCGGAAAGAAGGACACGCAGCATCAACTCTCCCTCAAGGAGACGATCGCGCAGATCGCGCACGCCCGCTCGCTCAAACCGGTCCGGGTGATCATCGAGAGTCGGGAATCCGGACGGGGCGTGGGGATCTACGACAGTGACGGGGGCATCAAGTGGGACTGGGTCCGCTCGATCGTCTCCGAACACCCGGCGGAGGAGCTCCTCTTCGAAGCCCCGCTCGAGACCCAACAGGTGCAGCTCATCCGGGAGCTCGGCGCCGACGTGAACCTCGGGAACATCGCACTCACCTCGGTCGCACCTCTCGCGTCCGAACGACTCGGGCTCCGCGGGGAGACCTTCGGTGCCATTCGCCGGTCCCACCCGGTGAAAGGCCCCCCGGCCGCCAAGTTCCTGTTCTTCCTCTTGGAGACCTACCGGGGACTCGACCAGGCGCAGCTCGTTCACATGTCGCGCCTCCCCCGGCGGACGGTTCAGAGCGCCCTCGAGTCCCTTCGGCAGCAAGGTCTCATCCAGGAAGCCATCTCGCTCACCGACTCACGCCGGCGTGAATACCGGCTCGCGTGAGCGGTGAGACCCCTCGTCCGTCCCGGTGGGGCGTCGCGGTACCCGAAGCGGCCAACTAGCCGCTTCGACTGACGGGAATCGATGGTCGGACCGCGGACCCCCTCGATGCGCGGTCGGGTGGCCGTCGTCACGGGTGGCACGTCCGGGATCGGGCTCGAGATCGTACGGGGACTGGCCCTCCGCGGAGCGCACACCGTCGTGGTCGGACGCGGGAAGGGCCGGGCGTCGAGCGTGGCCGAAGCCATCCGCGGCCGGACGGGAAATTCGCAGGTGGAGGGGGTCGAGGTGCGAGACCTATCCCTCCGGGCCGGGTGGTCCACCCTCGCCGACGAGCTGCTCCGCCGTTTCCCTGCGATCCACGTCCTCGTCAACAACGCGGGGGCGTACTATGTCCGTCGAGAAGTCACGGCCGACGGGTTTGAACGGTCCTTTGCGCTCAATGCGCTCGCCCCGCTCGGCCTCACGACCCTCCTTCGGGACCGCCTCCGGGCCTCCGCGCCCGCGCGCGTCGTGAACATCGCCTCCGCCGCCCATGAAGGGTACGCGGTCGACTTCAACGACCTTCAATCCGCGGACTACCACGGGTTCGAAGCGTACGCCCGCTCGAAGCTCGAGCTGATCCTTCTCTCTCGGGAGCTCGCCCGGCGGTTCGCCGGCACCGGAGTGACCGTGAACAGCCTCCACCCCGGATTGATCCGGTCGGGGTTCGCGTCGAACAATCGGGAGACCAGCGCCAGGCTCCTCCGCTTGTTGATCTTCCTGTTTGGCAGGGGCGTCCGCGCAGGTGCCGAGACCGCGCTACGGGTCGCCGGAGATTCCGACCTCGAGCACGTGTCGGGGGAGTACTTCTCCCGGGGTCGTGTGGTCACCGGTTCCAGCGCGTCTCGGGACCTCTCGACCGCCCGCCGCCTCTACGAAGTGTGCGTCCCGCTCACCCAAGTGCCCGAGATCCCCTTGCCTCCCGAGCTCTCGGAGCCGACGCGCTAACGACTTCTTCGTCGATTTCCACGACGGGCCCGGCGGGACGTCTCCCGCCTCCTTCTCTCGCCCGAGGGCCGACGGAGACCTCGCTAGGGCACCAGGTCCGATGGTCCCTACCGACCTCGAGCGGCGCGGTTCCGAACCGCGAGACCCGCGGCGCCGATCGCGGGGGCGTCGTCGCCGAGGCGGGCGGCGACGACCCGTACCCCCGCCGAGGGAGGTTGGCATCTTTTCCGAACCGCCCGCTCGACCACTCCGACCCATTCGGGCCGTCCGGAGACGAGGCCCCCCCCGAGGATCAGCAACGAAGGGTTGAACGAATTCACGACGCCTACGGCGCCGTCTCCGAGGAACCGTTCGGTCTCGCTCACGAGACGTTCGGCCAGGGGATCGCCCGCCCTCGCGGCGAGAAACACATGGTGAGCAGTGATCCGTTCCACGGATCCGGCGCGTGCGACGATCGCGCGTCCCGCCCCCGAGTCCCCGCGTACGGCCTCTTGACCCCGCTCTGCGATGGCCCAGCCCCCGACGTACGCCTCGAAGCAACCCGCGCTCGGGCAGTGGCACGCTCGCCCCCCGGAAACGATGGGGATATGCCCGACCTCCCCCGCCGCGTGGGTCCCCCCCTCGAGGAGTTGGCCGCCGAGTACCGCCGACCCCCCCACCCCGGTTCCGAGGATCAGACAGAAGAGGTCCCGGGCGCCGACGCCCGCACCCCAGCTCCATTCGGCGTAGGTCGCCGAGCGGGCGTCGTTGAACACGGATACGCGGCCCCCCACTGCTTCGGCGATCCGTTTCCCGAGAGGGAGGTTCCTCCATCGCAGGTTCGGGGCGTGCAGGACCATCCCGGTAGCGGGGTCGACCTGGGCCGCGACCGACACGCCCACCTGGAATTGTCGGGGCACGCCCTCCGGCAGGCACGTCCGGGCCGCCTTCGTGACCACGTCGATCACGCCCGCCGGTCCGTCGTTCGCATGGGGAAGCCGACCGCTGTGCCGGACGACGCGGCCCGAGCGGTCCACGACCAGGGCGATGACCTTCGAGGCGCCGATGTCGATCCCGAGGGTCAGGTCGCGCGAGTCGCCGGCGGCGCGACCGCTACTCCTCGGGGAGGCGACCCGCGTGCTCGGACTCGGCATACTTGTGGACGACGTCGACGAACGTCGAGTGCGACCAGGTGAGCGGGGTCGCGCTCTTGGGCTCGCCGGTGGTCCGGTCGATCTGTTCGGGCAGGAGCTGCGTCGGGGTCGCCCGGGCGGCGGCCCATTCGATGAGCTCGCGGCAACGACTTCGGTCCCCGAGGCGAAGGCGCGCTTCGGCCAGCCAGAGGGTCGTCACGATCCACGGGTTCTCGCTCCCGTAGTACAGGTCCCCTTCGTACCGGGCGAGCCCCCCGACGACCGGGCTCCAAAGGCGGGTCTCGATCTGGTCCACGGTGACCTTCGCCCGGGGGTCGTCCCAGGGGAGCAGACCGAGCTTGAGGGCGAGGAGTAGGGAGGCGTCGAGTCGGTCGTCCACGGGGGTGATCGACCGGAAGAAACGGCCCCGCTCGGAGTCCCAGAGGTGGTGTACGGCCGCCTCCCGGATCTCGTCGGCCGCACGACGCCAGGCCCCCGGGTCCTTCCCGATCTCTCCCGCGATGCGGGCCGCCCGTTCCAGCGCGTGGGCGACCGCGGCGGTGGAGTACGTGTGGATCCCGAGCCGTTCCTCCCAGAGGTCGAAGCTGGGGGCTGGCAGACGGGTCACGGGGTCGCGGAAAGATTCGAGGAACGCCGCGGCCCCCTTGACCAGCGGCCAAAGGTCGAGGAGGACGTCCGGGTCGGCGCCGCGCTTGAAATGGTGCCAGACCGCCGCGACCACGGTCGCGGTCTGGTCGATCTGGAGGAACGGCGGCGGATGCCACGTACTCCCGATCGCCCCGTCCGGAAAATGCCGGTGGAAGAACGAACCGTCCGGATTCTGGCAGGCCCGGGCGAACTCGAGGAATCGCGCCGCGTTCTCGTACAGCCCGGCTTCGTCCATCGCCTTCGAGACGTACCCCCCGTCGCGCCACCAGCAGTAGTTGTACGTGTCCCCCGCCGCGACCAACGAACGGGTGTCCGGGGACGCGATGACCGAACCGTTGGTCCCGATGCAGTTCCGGAGGAGAAGGACGCTCGTTCGGTAGACATTTTGGGCCCGGGGCCCCAGGCCCTCCGGTGGGTGGGGCAGCCGACGCTGGACCCACGTCTCCCAGAACCGCTCGGACTCTCGGACGAACCGCGTGTATCCTCCGTTACGGACATACTCCCGGACCTGATGGACCGCCGGGAGCGAACGGCCGATCGCCATGAAGAGACGCACCTCCGTGTCAAGGTCGGGGCGGGCCTCGACGTCCCACTGCAACACGCTGTCGGCGGCGCCGTGGGCCACGGACCGGCCTTCTAACCGACCGTCCTCGGCGTCCACATAGGTCCCACGCAATCCCTTGAGGGTGTGTTCGCCGCAGACGGCCCGGGCGTACGGTGGGTCGGAGAAGAACTCGAAAAAGTAGCCCCGCTTGTAGTGGACGAGCGAGGGGACGGAGGGGTCGACGTACGCCGTGTCCTGGTACATGGACTCGGCGATCTGGAACGCATGGTAGTCGAACAGCCGGATCGATCGCGCGGGGTCGGCCCGGACCCGGTAGACGCGGGCGACCAGGTCGTGGTTGGGGTGGACGTGGTCCCGAATGCCGAGGGTGATCCCGTGCCCGGTCCACACCGAGTCCGGCAGGTGGCCGTTCCCGTACGGCGATTGGGTCAGTTCATACCCGTTGCCCTTGCGCAACCAATCGAAGCGGGCCGCTCCGACATCGTAGATGCCGAGCCGCTGTTCCCGGAGGTGCTGAAACTGCCCGGGATACGGGTAGAAGAGTTCGTTCCAGTCGCCGTGCTCGTTGACCGTGACCAACACCCGGCCGTTGCCGGCGAGCCCCGTGATCATGAGACCCCGCTCGACCCGCCGGCCGGCGGACGGGCACCGGGACTCTCCATCGGGTCGAGAGCGGGGGTCGCGGTCGTATAATCCTTCCTCCAGAGGTGCCACGCCGCCCACAGCCGGAGCCGGTGTGCGTTCCGTTCGGCCCGATCGCGGGCTCGGCGGCGCAGATCATTTCAGGACGGGGACGCCGAGGCGCTCGTGGGCGCGGCGTCGGAGGTCGGTGAGGGCGTTCATGTAGTTCGCGTAGGCGTCGTACGGGCTGTCGTAGCTCGAGAAGTACTCGTGGACTCCCTGGTCGGCCCCGTGGCCGCTCACGTACATGTAGTAGAAATGGTCGGACGTGAGCAACTTTCTCCAGTCGGTGAGGATCTCCGGGTCGTTGGCCTGGCGAACGGCGATCCCGACCTTTTTGGCCGCCTCGAACGCCGATCGTTGCAAGTCGTTCCCGAGCCACGCTCCGAGGTCCCGGTTCTGGTCGGCCCAGCTCATCGTGTAGGGGGCCGAGAGCGGTTCCCGAGGAGGTCCTTGGATCGCCTCCTCGACGGTCGCCCAGTCGACCCCGGGATGGCGTCGGACGGCCGCGGGGAGCGCGCTCAAGAATTCGAGGATCCCGGTGCGGGCGGCATGGTGCTCGCCGAACGTCTCGAAGTCCATGAAGAGCCCGACGAGCTCGCCCGGAGTCGCGGCCAGCCAACCCGCGTACTTCTCCGCGGTGAGGGGATACTCGTTCCAACCCGTCGACGAGAACCGAAACCCCACGTCGTCGCTGAGCTGGTAGTGGCGAAGCAGCAGCATGACCGTAGGAGCGGGGGCCGCGCAGTACCGCGCGGTCGAGGGCTCCCCGTGAAGGATCCCTTCCCACCCCTCGGCCAGCATCCCGTGGAACCGTTCCCGCTCTGCGAACCGTGCGAGGTCGTCGGAATAGGCGAGCTCCGTCATCCGGAGGACCTTAGGCGTGGTCCCGAATTCGGTCCGCAACATCGTCCGATGCATCTCGACCTCGTCATGCAGCTCGGGTGGCGGCACGAGGAAAGCCAGGGAGTGGTAGTACGTCTCCGCCAGCAGAGACACGCGGCCGGTTCGTACCAGGGCACGGA
>JAKIWQ010000059.1 GCA_022749935.1 Thermoplasmata archaeon
GGGCTCCGCCGTCTTCATCATCGTCGGGACGATCGTCGTCCTGACGGTGATCGCCATCGTCCTGGGGTTCGTGGTCGGCCGGCGACGGGGGGCGGTCCACGAAATGCCTCCGGAGCGGCTCGGGTATCCCGAACCTCGCCTGCCGACCGAGCCGGCGCCCCCGCCGCGGCCTCCGAAGGGCTAGGGGAGCTCCCGAAAGGACGAACAAAAGGTTCAAAAACTCCGGCCGGTACTTCCTACGAACCTCGTAGTAGGTTTGGGGAATCGAATGGCGTGGGGAGCACCCAACCGGGAACGCCGTGTACTCAAAGCCGGACACTCTTCGATCGCGGTGACCCTGCCCAAACCGTGGGCGGAGGCGATGAACCTGCGCCCCGGGGATCTCATCGTGTTCGACCAGAGCGACGACGGGACTCTGTTCCTGAAACCGGCGCCGGTGCCAGGGTCGGTAACGGAGGGGACTCCGTTCCTCGTCCAAGCGCGGTCGTTCGACACCCCCGGCGTGCTCCAGCGATTGATCGTCGGGGCGTACCGGGTAGGGCACGACTCGATCGAGATCCGCAGCGACCTGCCGTTCGCCTCCGAGCGGGTCGAGGAGCTGCTGGACGCGGCCCGCGGGCTCCTCGGAGTCTCGGTAGTGTCGCAGGAACCGACCCGGATCGTCCTGCAGAACTTCATCGACCCCTCCAAGTACGGTCTTCCGCAACTGGTCGCCCGGATGAAGATGATCCTCATCGCCTTCCTCGAGGAGATCGAGGAGGTCCTCCGCCGTCGCGGACGGAGCCGTCGTCTGCCGACCCTGAACGAGGAGGGGAACAAGGTACTCGCCCTACTCGTCCGTCAACTCTTCCTCGCCAGCCGCGACTGGTCGCTCGCGCGTCGCATCGGCAGCCCCGACCCGCGCCAGCTGCTCGAGTGGCGGGTCGTCGTCCACGCGCTCGAGGAGCTCGCCGAGCTCTTCGGTGAGGCGCTCGCCGCGCTCAACGAGGGCGTGCCCGGCCGGGACGACCCCGCGGCGGAAGCGCTCGCTGCCTTCCTCCCCGACCTGAAGGAGCAGTTGAAGAACGTCGTCGAGGCGCTCATGCACCCTTCGCTGGATCACGCGTGCGAGGTGTACCATGCCGGGGGGATCCTCGGCGACGAGACCCCTTCGGCGGCGGAGCGCCGGGCTCCTGCGGTGGGGCACCGGGGCGCCAGACCCGCGGCGCAGCTCCTCCAGCGTGGGGCGGCGTGCCTCGGACTGCTTGCGGCGGTCGCGATCGACCGCGCCGTCGCGGCCGGGAACGAGACCATCCTGGTCGAGGCCGCGTGAGGGCGCTTATCTGCTCCCGGTCCGAACTTTAGGTACGGGTTCGTCCACACCGTACGAACGCCATATCGTCCGACCTCGGGTGCTTCGCCCGGTGAGACAGTGTTCGATTCTATCGACGATTGGTTGATCATTGCCGTAGTCGCCGGGATCCTGTTCTACGGGTCCTCCAAGATTCCCCAGCTGGCCCACAGCCTGGGTCGCTCCGTGGGGGAGTTCAAGAAGGGCCGTCTCGAGGTGGAGCGGGAACTGAAGGCCGACGCCGCGAACCCCGCCCTCTCGACCGCCACGACCACCCCCGTGGCCCGGACGCCGTAGGTCCGTCGGCGAGGCATGCGCGGGCGAGCCAATCACTCGGGGCTCGGGCCGACCGGAAGCGGTCGGTCGACCCGGAGCTGGGAGGCGCGCCCGGGTGACTGATGCGCGACCTCGACCGCATCCTAGGGGTCCTCACGGAGGCCCGCCGTCGCCTGGTCCGGATCGGGCTCGTACTGCTGCCGCTCTTTGGAGGCATGCTGCTCGTCGAGATCGTCCCCATCCAACTCCACGTGGGGGCGGTGACCATCCCCTTCGGATACCCTTGGCCGAGCCCGTTCTACAACGTCACGGCCCAAGTGTTCCGCTGGATGGTGGCGTGGATGCTCCCGCACGGCGTGGAGCTCCTCAACGTCGGGGTCGGGGACTCGATCTTGGTCCAGATGGAGATCGGTCTCCTGCTGACCCTCATCCTCGGGATGCCGTGGATCGTCCACGAGGTCGGAGCCTTCCTCATGCCGGCGCTCCGACGCAACGAACGTCAGTTGATCCGTCAGGTGGGACTCCCCGCGTCGATCCTGTTCGCCTTCGGGACCTCGCTCGGCTTGTTCATCCTCACCCCGTTCACCTTCCTGCTGCTGTTCCGGTACGTGTCCGCGATGGGGTTGGCCCCGGTGCTCGGAGTGCAGGACTTCGTCACGTTCGCGTTGCTCTACTCCCTCGCCTTCGGGGTCGTCTTCGAGCTGCCCGTCTTCGTCTACACCCTGACCCGGCTCGGGCTCGTCCGCGCGTCCGCCTGGAGGAAGCACTGGCGAGGCGCGGTGATCGGAGCGCTGCTGTTCGGGATGGTGATCACTCCGGACAACTCGGGCATCACGATGCTGCTCGTGGCGACGCCCATGATCGCCCTCTACCTCGGCGGCGCGTACTTTGCGGGCCGGTGGGAGCGGACGGCGCGCCGGCGACTGGACGGACCTTCGGTCGCGGGAGCGGGGTGACGTAGATGGCGCTCTTCTCCGACATCGATTGGGTGATCCTGGTCGGGGTCGCCGCGTTCCTGCTGTTCGGACGGGGGAACGGCGAGGTCCTCCGGACCCTCGGACGTTGGTACGGACGTGCGGGCCGGATCAAGCAAGACCTGCTCTCGGAATTCACGAAGGCGGCGGACCTTCCGATCTCGGGCGGGCTGGGGCAGCTCTCGCTGCGCGGGGCCCTCCTCGGACTGGACCCGCCGGTGACCCACGTGAGCGGGATTCCGGCCGCGGTCACCTCCCCACCCGCCCTCCCCGTAACGTTGGTCTCGTACGCGGCGCCGGTTCCGTGGACGGGAGGGTACCCCACCCCGACCTGGTCGATGAGCGTCGGCGTTCTCCCCGAGACGGGCGAGGTGACCCGATGAGCCTCACCCCGGACCAGATCGTGACGCTCACCGAGGTCCTCGTCATCCTGATGGGGATCGGGATCACTTGGGCGGTTTACTACGGCAGCGTCAACGCCGAACTTCCGGGGGACTCGCTGATTCCAGACCCGGGCGAAGCGGACGACGCGCACCCGACGACGAAGGGGAGGACCCTTTGACCTTCGAACTTCCCGGATGCGCCGGTTCGTGCCCGTACCTTCCGGAGCGTTCGAGCGGTCTCGAGTTCCCCGTCGGCCAGGTCCGCCGCGTGGCTGCGGTCAAGGAGACCGAGAGCGACGACGTCGACGAGACCCGCCGGAACGTGCTCAAACTCGCGGGCGTCGGCGCGCTTGTCCTTGCGGGCGGAGGACTCGGGGCCGCCTCCATCCAGTACGTTCAGCCTCCCACGGTCGGGCTCGCGAGCTACCCCAAGGTCCAGTTGATGGACGTGAGTGGAAAGCCGCTCACGACGACCGGGGTCGAGGCCGAGTACAACGTCGGGACCCCCGACCTGTTCCTGTTCAACTATCCGCTCCGGAACGAGCCCAACTTCCTCCTCAACCTGAGTCCGGTGAATGCGAAGCCACCCTCGTCGTCGAACCCTGGCGCCTGGCAGGTACCGGGCGGGGTCGGTGCGAACCGTTCGATCGTCGCGTACAGCGCCATTTGCCAGCACCTCGGTTGTCCGGCGCCGGCGATCTCCTACTACCCACCCGGGGCGTGCCCGCGGTCGTTCAACGGCCAGCCGTTCTACCTCCACTGCTCGTGCCACGGGTCGACCTACGACCCGGCGAACTCCGCGTCCAACCTGACCGGTCCCGCCGTCCTCCCTCTGCCACAGGTAACGCTCGTCGAGGACGAGCATCACAATCTGTTCGCGACCGGCCTCACCGGGCCTCCCGTCAACGGTCATCTGAACTCGTTGCAGGGCGACTACGGGGTCGGCACGACCAGCCAGCTGGCGCGATCCGGATCCCTGATCCTATGTTCGTTCCCCAGCTAGGGAGGCGAGGTGTCGTTCTCGAACTGGTACAATCGGACTCTCAACCAGATCTGGGGGTTCGTCGAAGACCGCACCGCGATGAAGAAGTGGGCGCTTCGCCCCCAGCCCGACTTCACGTTCAAGCCGTCGTACTGGACCGGTTCGTTCGTCGCCGTCGCGCTCGCCTACCAGGTGGTCTCCGGCGCCCTGCTCCTGCTCTACTACGAGCCGAGCACCAACTCCACGCTCACGGCCTGCGGCCAGGCCACCGGCAGCCTCTCCTCCGGGCCGGCCGCGTGGTGCTCGACGTATTTCATCATCCATTCGGTGCCGATGGGTCAACTCCTCCTCTCGAGCCACCTCTACGGCGCCTACGCCATGATCTTCCTCATGTTCGTCCACTTTTTCCGGGGGTACTACGTCGGCGTCTACAAGTCGCCGCGCGAGTTCTCCTGGATGGTCGGAACCCTCCTGATGGTCGTCACCCTCGGGATGGGGTTCACGGGCTACCTGCTCCCGTACACCCAGATCTCCTACAACGCGACCAATGTCGGCATCGTCCTAGCCCTCCGGCTCCCGACCGTCGGGCCGCTGCTCGGGCCGTTCATCCTCGCCGACGGTACCGCGCAGGGCCTCCTCTCGAGGATGTTCGACGCGCACGTCATCCTTCTCCCGCTCGCGCTCGCCGGCCTGTTCTACGCCCACTTCGCGCTCTTCGAGTCGCACGGGATCGCTCCCCCAGCGACCTCCGACCCGCTTCAGCGTCGGCGGTTCAACGAGAAGGAAGAGAAGCAGCACGTACCGTTCATTCCCCACGTCCTGCTCTACACGATGAAGTGGGGGCTGCTCTACACCGGGGTTCTCTTCGGGATCGCGGCGCTCTGGCCCTGGTCCCTTCCGACCTACGTCGGGAACACCGCGGCCGCCGCGGTCGTCACCGAACCGGACTGGTACTTCCTCTGGTTGTTCAAGCTGGTCGATTTCGCCGGAGTCACTCCGGTCATCGCGATCGCGATCTCCAACGTTGTCCTCGTCTACATCCTGTTCCTGCCGTTCCTCGACCGCTCGAAGCGGACCCATCCCCGAGACCGGCCCCTCTGGATCTTCCTCGCGACGAGCCTGCTCGGTTTCTTCATCGTCATGACCGTCTGGGGCGGAGAGACCCCGGGGGTCCAGATCACCGACCCCACCATCGCCTACACGATCGGGCCTATCTTCCTCGTGAACGCGGTGGTCGTGGCGCTCTTCCACTACCGGTACTATCGGAGCTATCAGCGTCGTCTCGCCGCGCGACGCTCGCTCTTCGCGGGCTCGTACCCCCGGGGAGCCCCGGCCCGATCCTCGGCTCCCGCCGGCGCCGCGGAGGTGAAGGTCGTTGACTAAGGTCGAGCGTCCGAATTGGCCGACCGGGGTCCTCTGGGGGATCCTCGCGGTCCTGCTCGTCTTTGGGTCGAGTGGAACGGCCACGGTCGTCTACGGGGTGGCGGGAGCGCTCTCCGGCCAGCTCTGGTACCTGGTGGCGGTTCCGGTCGGGGCCGGGGTCGCGGCGCTCTCGTTCCTGTTCATCGCCGGCATCCTGTACCGGGTCGACCGGTACCGCGGGGTCAACGACCGGAGGGTCGAGCTCTTTGAGTAGCGGCGAACTCGCGCCCGCCGACTTCCACCGGCTCCGTGAGCGGGTCCTCGACCTGTACACGACCGTCATCGCGTTGATGATCGTCGGCATCGGAGGGCTCGTCCTCTACACTGTACTCTGGGTCGGCCCCCTCACGAGCCCGGGCGCTCAGGAGTCGTTCGGCCTCGCGCTCGCCCTCTCGTTCCTGATGGCGACGGTCGCGGTCCATCTCGTCGACCGGATGTACCGGGTCTGGCCGCTCGGTCGGACCATCCACCCGACGCCGCCGGGACCGGTGACCGACCGGTCCCTGGCCCGCTTCTTCCAGGCGGTCGTACTCGTCGCCGCGGCCGCTGGCATCGCCTACCTGCTCGGAGCGCTCATCGCGGGCTGATCTCGGGGGAACTTCACGATGGATCCGACCACCTCGATCGTCGCAGTCGCCCTGATCGGCGTATTCGCCGGGTTCCTCCTGTGGGCGTTCCACTACCACGGCCCGTGGCTCGTCCGGGCGATCAAGACCTGGGCATTCACGACCGACCACCGACGCATCGGTCTCATGTACATCGCCGTAGGGATGCTATTCTTCTTCATCGGGGGAATCTACGCGGTCCTCATCCGGACCGACCTCGGGCTCGTCCAGGGGCTCGGGTCCGACCCGCAGACGACGCTCGGGATCACCCCGGACGTCTACTCGACCCTGTTCACGATGCACGGGGTGTTGATGATCTTCATGTTCATCATCCCGACCCTGGCCGGATTCGGGAACCTCCTGGTCCCCTCGATGATCGGGGCGAAAGAGATGGCCCTCCCGAAGATCAACGCGATCGCCTTCTGGATGATCCCGCCGGCCGGATTGATCCTCATCCTCTCGAACGCGTACGCCGGGTGGACGGGGTACGTCCCGCTCTCGATCGAGAGCCTCCCCTCGAACCCGAACGGCCCCGACCTCTGGGTCCTCGGGCTCCACATCCTGACGATCTCCTCCATGCTCGGTGCGGTCAATTTCCTCGTCACCATCCTCAAGCACCGGGCCCCCGGCGTCCACTACTGGAACATGCCGCTCTTCGTCTGGGCGACCCTCATCAACTCGGTCCTGCTCATCTTCGCCCTCCCCTCCCTCTCGATCGCGCTGACGTTCGTCCTCTCCGACCGGAACTTCGGGACCCACATCCTCGCGGCGGCCAACGGAACCCCGCTCGGTGGCGCGCTGCTCTACCAGAACATCTTCTGGTTCTTCGCCCACCCCGAAGTCTACATCATGGTCCTGCCCGCGTTCGGGCTCATCTCGACCGTCCTCCCGAAGCTCGCCCGGAAGGACATCTTCGGGTACGGTGCGATGGCGATCGCGCTCGGCGTCTTCGCGGTCCTCTCGTTCGCCGTCTGGGAGCACCACATGTTCGTGACGGGGGTCGACACGAACATCCGGTTCGTGTTCATGCTCGCGACCATGGCGATCGCCGTTCCCTCGGCGGTGAAGACGTTCAACTGGATCGCGACCCTCTGGGGGGGACGGATATGGATGGCTGTCCCGATGTGGTTCTGTATCGCGTTCATCACGGGGTTCGTCATCGGCGGACTCTCCGGTGTATTCCTCGCGTCGGTCCCGATCGACTTCCTCTACCACGGGACGTACTTCGTGGTCGCCCACTTCCACTACATCATCCTCGGCGGGACGCTGATGGCGGTCTTCGCCGGGATCTACTTCTATTATCCGGTGATCACGCGCCGTTGGTACGACCAGACCCTCGGTCGGGTCCACTTCCTGATGACCTACGTGGGCGTGAACCTCCTCCTGTTCCCGATGTTCCTGCTCGGTGCGGAGGGGATGCCCCGGAGGGTCTACACGTACCTCTGGTCGGGCAACTTCCAGATGCTCAACCTCCTCTCCACCATCGGTGCGTACATCCTCGGGATAGGCCAGTTGATCTTCCTGTTCAACATGGTCTACAGCTACTTCGCGGGCGCCCGCGTCACGACCTCCGACCCCTGGGGGGAGGAGCTCGCCGTCAAGATGACCGGCCCGGTCGTCGCGCCGCTCCCGTCCCGGGTCCCGCGCCCGCTTCCCACCGCCGCCCCGGCCGAGGTGCGCTAGGGGCCATGCGGGGACACGACCTGTTCCGCTGCGCTACGCTGTTCGCGGTCGTCCTGTGCTATGCGACCATCCTCCTCGGGGGGAACGTGATGGCGAGCGGGAACGGCCTCGCCTGCCCGAGCTGGCCGACGTGCTATGGGAACGGCAACCTCCTCCCCAACGTCCAGGGCGGGGTCGCGGTCGAGTGGAGCCACCGGGTGATGGCGTTCTTCCTCGCCTCGAGCGTGCTCGTCCTCGGGGTCCTCGCAATCGCCTTCGAGCGGGGCCGCCCCGCGCTCCTCAAGATGTCCCTCGGCGGCCTCGGCCTCGTCGTGACCGAAGCGCTCCTCGGGGGCCTGGTAGTCGAGCAGTCGCTCGCGGTCACGCTCGTGCTCGTCCACCTCGCGATCGCCACGGCGCTCTTCGGCCTGCTCCTCGTCCTCGCACTGCTCGCCAACTTCCGGGAGCTACCGACCCGATGGGTCGCGTGGGCTCGCCGGGCCCTGGACGAGCGACCCACCCCGGTCGGGGAGACCTACGGAGAACCCACTCCCGCCCCGCCCGACCCCGCCCCGGTCGCGTTCGCCCCCCGGGAAGGCTAAGCGACTCCCGGCCACCCGAACACGGAGGGAGTCACCGTGACGTCCAC
>JAKIWQ010000006.1 GCA_022749935.1 Thermoplasmata archaeon
CCCCTCCGGCCCAGAACTACAGCCCCCGGGTCCCTCCCCCATCCAACGGGAAATTCTGTGTCCGGTGCGGGACCCTCATCGCTCGCCCTGCCGTCTATTGCCCCGTATGCCAGCAACCGCAGGTGCCCTGAAGCGAGGAGGTCGGCGAGGACGCCGGACCTCGGCCATGGTCCGGATCGCGCGCGAACGGATCGCAGACCTATTCGCGTTGGCCGAGCGAGAGTCGCTCCGGCCCACGGGAAACTATGCCGACCGGTACGTCCATCTCGCTCGCCGTGTCGGAACCAGGTACAACATCCGCCTTCCGAAGGAGTATCGCGAACTCTACTGCCGGGGGTGCTCCGCGTATTGGGTCGAGGGACGGACGGTCCGGACCCGATTGCGATCCGGACGACGGGTCCGCACCTGCCTGGCCTGCGGGCGGTCCCGGCGAGTCCCCCTATTCCTCACTCCTCTCCACCGGACGCTACCCGAGGGCCCCCCGTCCGCGACCCGCCGAAGGCAAGAGATTCTCGCCGGTGTCGTAGGTGGGGAAGAAGAGGACGAGCCCGACGACGACGGCTCGGAAGAAGCATAAGCCCCGGGCGCTCCTCGGAACGGTGCGCCGGGGTAGCCGAGCGGCCAAAGGCGGCAGACTCAAGATCTGCTCTCGCAGGAGTACCCAGGTTCAAATCCTGGCCCCGGCACCAGAACCCGCATCGAAGCCGCATTCGTCTCTCGCCCAACGGGTGGCGAACTCCGGGCCCTCGGACGAGGGACCATTTGTGGGACCGTCGAAGTGCACCCTCTATGAGGGTGAACCGATGGCGTCACTGAGGGCCGCCCGAGCGAACCGTCCACCCGCCCTCGCCGAGACTTGGAATCGCAGCAGGGTAGTGTTCCGGACACCTCCGACGAACCTTTCGGCACATCACGATCGTCGTTCACTGGCCGAGCAGAATCCTCGCAGCCGGTCTATCAGGGGGTCGGTCGCCCGGCGACGAGTCGAGGGGCGGCCGGGACGACGGAGGCCGTTCCCGAGTCCTCGGTCAGTATGACCACGTCGTGGGAGAGGGATAGGTGTTGCCGAGCAGAACGACCGAGTTGTCCGTCGGGTCGAACGCCATTCCGAACCCGGCGCTCTCTGCCGGCGGGGAGACCGCGGGGAGTAACTGGGACCATGCTCCATTCACAAAACTCCAGGTATCGGCGAGCCCACCGGTCGACGAGTTGAACCCGCCGAAGAGGACAAGGTAGCCGTCGTACGTGTCGTCGACCATTTTTCCGCTGTCTCTTCCGGGAGGGGACAGGGCCAACGAGCCGGTCAGGTTCGTCCAGACACCGGCGGAGTAGGTCCACGTGTCCGGGAAGGACGCAAACGCGACCGTCAGGCCGGAGAACAGCACGACGTATCCGTCCTCCGAGTCATAGGCCATCTGCGATTGCATGCGCGCGGAGGGCCCTGCTGTAGTCGCATTCGTCCAAACCCCCGCTGAATAGGTCCACGTGTCGGAGTAGAAGCTCGAGGTGGAGAAGTTGTATCCTCCGAACAGTACGACGTATCCGTCGGCGCCATCATACGTCATGGCGGGGTAGGTCCGGGCGTCAGGGACGATGGAGGTGGCCGCCATCTGGGTCCAGTTCCCGGCCGCGAAGGTCCACGTGTCGTTGAGGTCAATATTGGACGTGGCAATCCCACCGAAGAGCACGACGTACCCATCGGCCGCATCCCAGGTCATCGAGAAGCCTTCTCGCCCAGGGGGAGACTTCGATGGATGGAGGGGGGTCCAGGACCCGTGCCCATACTCCCAAGAGTCGCCGAGCACTCCGGCTCCAGTGCCTCCGCCAAAGAGCAGCACATATCCGTCGAGTTCGTCGTACGTCATCGCCGTCTCGATACGCACCGCCGGTTGGCGCGGGAGCACATGGGTCCATACGCCACTGTGGAAGCTCCACGTGTCGTTGAGAGTCTGGCCCGGATTGTTCACCCCTCCGAAGAGGAGGACGCTCAGAGTGGTCGTTCCGTCGGCCATTTCAGTCCCCCGACTGGAGGGATGGAGAGCACTCGAGATCTTGGTCCACGCCCCGGCGGCAAAGGTCCACGTATCCGACACCCAGCTGCTTCCGGTTCCCCCCCCGAACAGCACGATCTCGCCGTCCTTCACGTTGTACGCCATCGCCGCGTTGTCGCGGGCGCTCGGGGCGGGTGACGGGCGCATCTGCGTCCATTGACCCGCTGAGAAATTCCAAGTGTCTCCCTGGAGGCCGAAGGTCGCATTGATCCCCCCGAACAGTACCGCATACCCGTCGTGGGCGTCGAAGTCAAAGGAAAGGAGGAATCGGGCGGCCGGGTTGAAGGTCGGCGTGAGCTGGCTCCACTTACCGGCCTTGAATTCCCAGGTCGCACCCTTGGCCGCCAATCCCGCCGTCGCCCCCCCGAAGAAGACGACATAGCTGTCCTTCGCGTCGTAGGTCATCCCGGCATAGAGCAGAGCGCCCGGGTTCTTGGTCGGTGTGAGTTGGGTCCACGTCCCGCCGGCGAACTTCCAGGTGTCGTTGAGGCCCTTCGTCCCACTATACCCGCCGTACAGCAGGACGTAGTTGTCCGCGGCATCGAACGTCATCGCCGCGCCGTACCGCTTCGAAGGATTCGTCGACGGTTGGAGTTGGCTCCAAAGCCCACCCTGGTACCTCCACGAGTCCGCAAACACCTTGTTCACGTGGTTGATTCCCCCAAAGAGAAGGACGTACTTGTCGCGCGCATCGTACGTCATGGCAAACGCCTGACGACCACCGGGCTGAACCGCGTGGCTCCACGAAGGCAGGGTCGCCGATCCTCCTGTAACGCCCGCATCGGTCACGGCACCGCACTGGACCGCACCTCCCCGGAGGGAGGCACCGGAGCAACTCCATGGGACCCCGTTCGCGGGGCCCTGTCCGTCCCCGAGTGCGCGTTGGGCGGCGAGCAATTGCGACGTGGAGACCCCGCTCGAGCCGCCCGCCGGAGCCAAGGGGAGGACGGCATCGCCCGGCCCCCTGGAGAGGGGTGTCGCGGATCCGGAGGGCACGAAGCTCAGGAGCTCGAGTAGCACGACGACCGTGACCAATACACCCGCGCCGACGGCCGTCCGCCGTCGCGGCACCCGGTCCGATCCCTTCACGCTCAGATTGGCCATCGTCGTTCCTGGCAACGGGGGGCATCCCTTAGGGGGTTATCAATCCAGATGTATAACCGCGGGGGCGCGGTGGTCGTCCAAAGGGTCTCACTTCACCCTCCACGCAGGCTCCCAACCGTCTCAGGCGACGGGAATCCGCCCGGAAGTGCCGTGCGACGGAGCGAAGGAGGTAATCGGCGCGGCGCCCACCCCGTCGGGGCCCAATCCCGGGAACCGCGCCGGTGGTCTGTCCGAAGCGTGCGACCCCGATCGGGCATGCCGTCACGGTTTCTCAAGCGATCGCTTGCCTACGTCCGACAGCTCGCCCACCGAACGACCCAGGCGGCAGGAATTTCGAGCCGGGCGTCCGTCAGTTCTTTCGCTCTGCCTAATCGGCCGCTCACCTGGTCCGATGAGGAAGACCCGCGAAACGCCCTGCGTAAGTTGGCCGAAGCCGAATAAGGCGGAGGTCGTTCGGTCGTTCCGATGCCCGAGGGCAGTTCGCCTCCTTGGAACACGGAGGTCCCGTCACCGGACTATCCCGCCCTTGCGGCCAATCTGGAGGTGGATGTCGCCGTCGTGGGCGCAGGGATCACGGGGCTTACCGGCGCGTACCTCGCGGTTCGTGCCGGGAAGTCCGTCGCGGTCCTCGAACGGGGCTCGATCGCCGGAGGGGAGACGGGCCGAACCACCGGATTCCTGACCGCCGTCCTCGACGCCCGCCTCATCGACCTCATCGCCGTTCACGGTCAACAAGGCGCGCGCGCCGCCTGGGACAGCAGTGCGAAGGGGATCGAGTTGATCGAGACCCAGGCACGAGAAGAAGGCATCGAGTGTGAATTTCGCCGGGTCGATGCCTACCTCTACGGGCCAAGAGCCAAGGACCGGCGGCTTCTGGCACGAGAGTCTCGTTGGGCCATCACGTTCGGGTACCCGGTCGATTCGATCGACCCCGGAGAGATTCCCTTCCCGAGTCAGGCCGTCCTACGCGTCCCGGCCCAGGGGCGGATCCATCCCTCGAAGTACATGCAAGGGTTGGCTCGGGCGATCGTCCGGCGGGGTGGCGAGGTCTACGAAAACACCAATATCTCGCGGCTGAACCCGCGTCGCAACGGCCAGCATCCGGGCGCGGTTCTGACGGATGGTCACGGCCGAACCGTAACGGCCGGGACCATCCTCTTGTCCAACAACGCCCCCTTTGTGGACAAGCGGCGAATGTACGCGCGACTGCGCGCCTGCCGATCGTACGCCATGAGAGCTCCCGTTTCGCGCGGTTCGTTTCCCGAGGGTCTTTTCTGGAACACCCTCGACCCGTACGACTATGCGCGCGTCGACGCGGGATCTCGCAGCGATTCGCTCATCCTGGGCGGCGCCGACCACGCGGTCGGCCAGGTCGGGGCACCGGAGAAAGCTCAGTCGAAGGTGACGGCGTACTGGGATCGGGTCGTCGGCTCCCGTCCGACCGGCCCGGTCCGCTGGTCGGGTGAGATTCTGAACAGTGAGGACGGCCTTCCCTTCATCGGGACCAACCCGGGAAGTCCGACTCGGGAGATGATCGCGATGGGGTTCGGCGGGAACGGACTCACGTTGGGGACCCCGGCCGGTTGGATGTTCTGCGAGCGCC
The DNA here is from genome assembly GCA_022749935.1 of Thermoplasmata archaeon. Classification (GTDB taxonomy): domain Archaea; phylum Thermoplasmatota; class Thermoplasmata; order Lutacidiplasmatales; family UBA184; genus Lutacidiplasma. Next base: position 4,759 of record JAKIWQ010000006.1, read on the forward strand.
TGTTGGGTCGGACCACGCCGTGGGACCAGGTCTACGACCCCGCACGGCGAACGGTCTCGACCGCCGGCACCGGCCTCGCCCACGTTCCACGCGCTCCGGCACATCGGGAGACGCGGGCGGTCCGGTCTCCGCGCGAGATCGCCGTCGGAGAGGGTGCCTGGTACTCCCAAGGCGGCCGTCGCCTGGGGGTCTACCGGGAGAGTGGGCAGACGTTTCGCGCGACCGACGCCCAGTGCACGCACCTCGGATGCTCGGTGGAATGGAACCCGGTGGAACGAAGCTGGGACTGTCCCTGTCACGGGTCCCGGTTTGACACCCATGGCGGGGTCCTGGACGGGCCCGCGAGTCGGCCGCTCGTTTCTGTCGAGCTCGAACTCGCTCGCCCTCTCACCCGCCGCCTTCGAAAGGGACCCGCCCGCGAGGGCTGAGGGGCCGTCCTGCGAGACCGCTTCGCCCACGAGGGTTCGGGACGGGTAGGGCTCCAATACTCCCCCCGCCTCACCCGAGGCGAGAGGTCTACCCGATCATGACGTCCAATCCGGAAACCAAGAATCCCGGCCTGCAAGCCGCCATCGCGTCGCGTCGCTCGACCTTCACGGAAGGAGAGTTGCGCAAGTTCGAGGGGTACATGGCCGAGATCTTCACCGCGTTCGGTCTCGACTTGAAGACCCCCGGCACGGAGGCCACTCCCCGCCGGTTCATTCGGGCCCTCATCGACTCCACCGAGGGGTACGAAGGGGACCCAAAGTTGCTCACCGCCTTCCGAACCGAATGCCGCGGGGGCCGGGAATGCGAACTGAACCAGGTGGTGGAAGGACCGATCCAATTCTTCTCGCTGTGTGAGCACCACGCCCTGCCCTTTCACGGGAAGGTCTACGTCGGCTACATCGCGCACGAGGAGATCATCGGCCTGTCCAAGCTGACCCGGCTCGTCCGGCTGTTCGCTCGCCGGTTCACGGTGCAAGAACGGATGGGACAACAGATCGTCGACACGCTCGAGTCGCTCCTCCACCCCCACGGGGTGGCCGTCTACCTCGACGCGCACCACCTGTGCACGCAGATGCGGGGCGTCCGGGAGGTCATCCCTTCGACGCGGACGACCATGTGGCGAGGACAGTACGCCGAATCGTCGTCCCTACGTTCGGAGTTCATGTCGATCTGCGGTGCCCACCCGTGAACCCGCTCGACCCACTCAAGATCCTCTTCGACGAGCCGCGGGGTCGCCGGCTCCCCGTGCCCCGGCCGCTCTCTCGCGTGTACGGACCGCTCCGGTTTCCCCTCTCGTCGAAGAAACCCTACGTCCTCGGCAACTTCGCGACCACCCTCGACGGCGTCGTGTCGCTCGGGGTCCCGGGGGCGTCCGGGGGCGGGGAGATCACCGGCTTCGACCCGCACGACCGATTGTTGATGGGTCTGCTCCGGGCCGCCTCGGACGCCGTGGTCGTCGGGGCCGGAACGCTGAGGGCGGTCCCGCGGCACCTGTGGACGGCCGAACACGTCTACCCGACCATGGCCCCCCAGTTCGCGGAGTTCCGCCGCCGGTTGGGGAAGGCACCCACCCCGCTCAACGTGGTCGTCACGGCGTCGGGCCGAGTCGACCTCGCGCTGCCGGTGTTTTCTTCGGGGAAAGTGCGAGTCCTGATCGTAACGACGCACCGCGGAGCCCAGCGCCTCCGTGGGGCCAAGTCCCTACCCGACGTCGATGTAGCCGCGGTGGGTCGGACCGGCCCGTTGCGCGCGAAGGCGGTCCTCCGCGCCGTAGCCCTCACGGGTCGGCACAAGATCGTCCTCGTCGAGGGCGGACCGCACTTGATCGGAGATTTCTTCGGAGAGGGTGCCCTGGACGAGCTGTTCCTCACGCTCTCGCCCCAGATTGCGGGGAGGCGGGACGCGGCCACTCGCCCCGGTATGGTCGCCGGCCGGCTCTTTGCTCCCGAACATCCCCTTTGGGGGTCGTTGGTCGGGGTCCGGCGGGGAGCGAGCGCACTCTTCCTTCGGTTCAAATTCCCCGGGCGTTCACCGGCGAGCGCCCGACCTCGATCGCGCGAATAGGGGCGCGAGGGGAGCGGGGTCGGCTCCTCCAGGCCCGGGGGACCTTCCCCAGCCTCCGGCCTCTCCGCGAGATTATCTACCCCGTCCCCATCGGCGCGACATGGCCCCGATTGGCCCCGCCTGCGCGTGCTGCGCGTGCACGGCCTGCTGCAAGTGTTGCGCGTGTTGCTCGGTTGGCAGCAACTGCTGCGACACGTGCGTCCCCTCGACCCACCGGTGACCTAGGCACTATCCGGACGCCCGCCGCCCCCGACCGGAACGGCAGCCCGATTCATCGAGGGTCTTACGTTAGGAAGGAGGAGGTCCGCGGGGGCCCGTCTCAATATCCGTCGAACTCTTCGGCCCGGATGTTCTCTTCTGCGACGCGCTCTGCGCGGAGCATCGTCTGGAGTTCACGAACGAGGCCCGGCGGCCCGGCGACGTAGTGCACCGGAGTCCCGGACGTCGGAGCGTGTCGGGCCATCATGGACGGGTCGATCCGCCCCCGCTCGCCCTTCCAGGGACGATGGGACTTTTCCATGGCCGTCATCGTGGCCACCAGGTGGAAGTTCGGGTGGGTTCGCCCGAGTGCCTCGAGTTCTTGCACGTACGGGGCATCCTCGGGGCGGCGGTTCGAGTAGAAGAGAGTCAGTTCGTGGCGCAGCTTACGGTGGGTCGCATCGAGGGCGATGCTGCGGAAGGGCGTGATCCCGATCCCTCCCGCCAAGAAGACGGCCGGTCGCGCCTCATCCGAGTGCAGTACCAGGTCTCCGAACGGGCCGACGATCGTGAGCTCGGTTCCGAGCGGCATGGCGGCCAGGTTTCGCTTGAATGCGGTGTCCCGCATCCGGGTCGCGATCATGAGGAACGGTTCGTGAGGGGGGCTGGCGATCGTAAACGGCCGAGTGTCCCCCTCCGCGTCGGTCTCCGTTGGGGAGCGAAGGGTGACCTCCATGAATTGGCCGGCCCGGAATTCGAACCCCGAAGGTCGCTCGAATTGGAAGGCCCACGTCCGCTCGGCCACCTCGTGCCGCCGAAGCAATCGGGACGTGTGTTTCACCGGAGACGGTTCCGGGCTCATCGTTCCCTCCGTTCCTTCCCACGCTGACGAGTGGACGCCTCACGCACCGGCTGACTATGAACGTTGGTGCCGTCGGCCGGGGTACCCTGCCCTGTGGGCGACCACGAGGATTCCGGCACCACCCGCGGAGGAGGGGAAACGGTCCGGAGGCGACGGTCGTCCCACCCCCGGAGGCTTAACCGAATCGCGGCCTCCCTGCCCTGGGCCATGAAATCGACCACGGGCCGGAGTCCCCCACGGATACTCATCCTCGACATCGGCGGGAGCCACGTCAAGGCCTCCTTCTCGGACCACCCGAGCCGTCTCCGCATCGTTTCCGGGCCGACGATGACCCCCGGGCGAATGGTCCGTCTGCTCAAACCCCACCTCCAGGGGCACGTCTACGATGTGGTGGCGATTGGGTATCCGGGCCTCGTCTCGCAAGGTCAGATCGTCCGAGAACCCCACAACCTCGGAACGGGGTGGGTGGGGTTCGACTTCGAACGGGCCTTCGCCCGTCCGACGCGGGTCCTCAACGATGCGGCCATGCAGGCCCTCGGAAGCTATCGTCGGGGTCATTCGCTTTTCTTGGGCCTCGGGACGGGCCTCGGCTCGGCCATGGTCCTCGACGGAAGGGTCCAGCCGATGGAGCTCGCACATCTGCCGTACAAGAAAGGGAGGACGTTCGAGGACTACGTCGGGGAAGCCGCTCTGGAGCGGTACGGCCGGAAGCGTTGGGAGAAGGAGGTCCACGACGTGGTCGAGATCCTCGTGGCCGCTCTCGAGCCGGACGACGTCGTCCTGGGCGGCGGGAACGTCCGAAGGATCAAGCAGCTTCCGCCCGGTACCCGCGCCGGCAACAATCGAAACGCCTTCGTCGGAGGAATCCGCGTCTGGCGGGACGCCGCCGAATGGTCTGAGCTCATCGGGAAGTCCGTGCCCGTGAAGCGCACCTCCCCGCCTCCGGTCCGGGCCGCTCGGAAGTCGAAGCGCTCGGGCCGACGCTGACCCTCCCCCGATGCGTTCCGGCGCGCCTCTCGCCGACGTGAGCCCTCCCCCCGGAGGGGAATCGCCGGGGTCCGCGACCCCCTGGGACCTCCAGCGACTAGGAGGAGAGCAGACCTTTCGAGAGGTGGCTCGCCGCCGACCGGTTCAGGAACCACCGGACCGATCCGGCCGAACGGATGCGACTCGCTGGCAAGTTCGGATTCCCCGGCGGGCGGGCTCGAAGGACGCGGGCCACGACGTCGGCCTTCTCCTCGCCCGCCACCAAGAAGAGGACTTCCCTCGAGGACGCGAACGCGGGGAGCGTCAGGGTCAGTCGGGGAACCCAGGGAGGTTGGCCGGACCGCCGGAGGGCAACAACCGTTCGTTGTCGCTCCCGGAGAGCCGAAGAACCCGGGAAGAGCGAGGCCGTGTGGCCGTCCGGGCCGATCCCCAGCACGACCAGGTCGAACCGAACGCCGGTTCCGTCCCCTCGAAGAGCGAGCCGGTCCAGGAGTCGACGGTAGGTCGCCGCCGCCTCGGACGGCGGCCGAACCTCCCCGCGAAGTCGGTGGACCCGACCGGCGGGAATCGGCACATGACGCAGGAGCGCGTCCCGCGCCATGGAATAGTTGCTCAAGGGGCTGCCGGCCGGTACGCAGCGCTCGTCGCCGAAGAACACCTCGGATTCCCTCCAGGGAAAGTCGGTCTGGTATCGCTCGGCCAACTTCCGATAGAGTCCCTCGGGAGTGTGACCGCCCGCCAGGACCCAGGTGAACCGGCCCCGCGCGGCGACCGCGTCCCGCGCGCGCTCGGCCACGTGCCGGGCCGCGCCCGAGCTCAGCGTCGCGAGGCTGGAGAAGACCCGCACTCGGCGGTCTACTCCGGATTCCACCGGTGCCCCCACTCCTCCACGAGGCGCTTCGCCGCGGCCGGGCCGTCGGAACCCGCGGGGTAGAACACCACGGGTGGGGGATGGTCGAGGATCGGAGTGTAGAGGCGCCAGGACTCCTCGACCTCGTCCGCCCGGACGAAGAGGTTCGCGTCGCCGAGCATCACGTCCTGAATGAGGGCCTCGTACCCGTCCGGAAGGACCCCGAAGACGTCGGAGTAGTGGAACTTCATCCGGTGCGTCTGGACCCGCATCTCCCGGCCCGGGACCTTGATCTCGAACGCGATCTCGAACCCCTCGTCGGGTTGGAGCAGGATGGTGACGCGGTCCGGGCTCAGCTCGTACTCCGATTCGGACTGGAAGAACGAGACCGGAGGGGCTCGGAACGTGAGGACCACTTGGCTGGACTTGGCCGGAAGCCGCTTCCCCGTCCGGACGAAGAACGGGACGTCCTTCCACCGCCAGTTCGGGATCTTGAGCCGGAGGGCCAGGTAGGTTTCGGTGTCCGAGTCCGGAGCGACCCCCGTCTCCTCGCGGTATCCCGGGACGGAGACCCCATCCACGGTCCCCCGCGTGTACTGCCCCCGGACCACGTCCCCCGGCTCGATCCGCCGGATGCTCCGGAGCACCTTGACCTTCTCGTCGCGGATCTCGTCCTCGGTCCGGTGCGCCGGCGGTTCCATCGCGACCAGGGTGAGTACCTGGGTGACGTGGTTCTGGATCATGTCCCGCAGCGCGCCGGAGGTCTCGTAGTAGTTCGCCCGACCCTCGACGCCGAGGCTCTCGGCCACGGTGATCTCCACCTTCTCCACCCGGTCGCGGTTCCAATCCGACTCGACGAACGCGTTGGCGAATCGGAACACCAACAGGTTCTGGACCGTCTCCTTCCCGAGATAGTGGTCGATGCGGTAGAGCTGCTTCTCCTGAAAGTAGGTGTGCGCCAGCGCGTTGAGTGCTTCTGCCGACGCGAGATCCCGCCCGAACGGCTTCTCGACGACCACCCGGGTCCACCCGGGCCCGTGATTCAGACCGGCGGTGCCCAATCCTTGCAACGTCGGTCCGAACGCCTCGAGGGGCAGCGCGAGGTAGAAGATCCGGTTTCCCGACAATCCATGGGCCGCCTCGACCTGTTCGATCCGGGTCCGGAGGCCCGGGTAGGTTTCGGGACCCCCGGCCGCCAACCCTTGGTAGAAGAGCGTCTGGTCGCAGAACGCGCGGATCGCGTCTTCCGGGCCCGCCTTTTCGCCGACGAGGGAACTCGCGGCGCTCCCCCGGAAGGACGCGTCGTCGAACGGGTGACGGGCCACGCCGAGAATGAGGCTCCCCGCGGGAAACTTCCCCTGCTGATGGAGGTGGAAAAGTGCCGGGAGGAGCTTTCGCTGCATGAGGTCCCCCGTCGCCCCGAAGACCACGAACAGGTGGGGCTGGGCGGCGGGGTCCGGCATCCCTAGGACTCCGTCTTCACTTCGTGACCGCCGAACTTGTTGCGGAGCATCGCGAGGAGACGCTCGGTGAACGGGTCGGTCTCGCGGGACCGCAGTCGTTGCTGCAGCGCGAGCGTGATGACGGGCGCGGGGATGTTCAAGTCCATCGCTTCCGTCACGGTCCACCTCCCCTCTCCCGAGTCGACGACCCAGGGCTCGATCCCCTTCAGGGTCGGGTTCTCGGCGAGCGCGTCCTCGGTGAGCTCGAGCAGCCAGGACCGGATGACGCTCCCGTAGCGCCACACTTCCGCGACCTGGTGGAGGTCGAGCGCGAAGTCGGTCTTGGCCTGGAGGACGGCGAACCCCTCCGCGTACGCCTGCATCAGGCCGTACTCGATCCCGTTGTGGACCATCTTCACGAAATGTCCGGACCCGACCGAACCCATCCGTCCCCAACCCTGCTGGGGGCCGGGGGCGAGGGTCTCGAGGATGGGTCGGACCCGCTCGACATCGGCCGGGTCCCCGCCCACCATCATCGAGTATCCGCCGGCCAGCCCCCAGATCCCGCCGCTCGTACCCACGTCGACGTACCGGAATCCCCAGCTGGTCACGAGCGTCGACCGTCGCAGGGTGTCCCGATAGTACGAGTTCCCGCCGTCTACGATCAGGTCCCCCGGAGCGAGGAGCGGACGGAGCTGGTCGAGCGTCTGGTCGACCGGAGCCCCCGAGGGGATCATGAGCCACACGACGCGGGGCGGGGCCAGCTGGCGCACCATGTCCGCGAGGGAGGTCGAGCCCGTCGCGCCCTGTTGGACCACGGCGTCGACCACGGAGGGGGTTCGTGCGAACCCGACCACTCGGTGGCCCCCCCGCACGAGCCGGACCGTCATGTTGGCACCCATCTTTCCCAGGCCGACCATCCCCAGTTCCATCGGTGTTCCTCCTACCCTGCTACGACCCCGGAAGAGACCAGGCCTTCCCGGATCCGTTCGGGGTCCTGCACCTGAAGGGTGCGGAGACCGAGACGGGCGGCCGACTCCAAGTTCTCGAGCCGGTCGTCGAGCAGGAGGGCCTCCTCGGGGTCGCGTTGGGTGATCTGGAGGGCGTACCGATACGCCTCGGGGTCGGGCTTGCGCCGACCGGTGATGCAGGAGCTGAGGAAGACGTGGAAGATCTGCCGGAGGTCGAAGGTCTCGATGCGGTACCGATTCAAGTCGTCGGACTCGTTGTTCAGGGCCGCCATCACATACCTCCCCCCGGTCCGAACCGCGCGGGCGCAGGCGAGGGCGGAAGGGTGGGGCGAGGAGCACGCGTGCATGAACCGTCGGAAGTCCTCGTGCGTAAACGAGCGGGCCAGGTAGAAGACCGTCGCCGTTAGGTAGGCGTCCAGGTCGATCCGGCCGGTCTCAAATTCCCGCTCGACGCCCTCGTGACGTCGTTCGAACTCGACCGGGTCCAGACCGAACTTCTCGGCGGCGGAGTGACGGGCGCGGTGGTCCCACCCGTTGGAGAGTAGCACGCCGCCGATGTCCCAGAAGAGGACCGAGATCTCAGCCATCCAGCACGTCCGTCAGGTGCCGGAGTCCCCCGGCGACATCGGAGCCGAGGTCGACCCGCAGGACCCGCCGGCCCTTTTGCCGAAGCGCTTGATAGTCCCCGAGGGCTTGGGCGCGGATGAGTTGGCCGAACGTGTAGCCCGCTCCGGGCACGTCGAGGTCTTTCTCGGGGGTATCGACGAGCTGGAGGAAGAGTCCGGTGTTGGGTCCCCCCTTGTGCAGTTGGCCGGTGGAGTGGAGGAATCGCGGACCGTAGCCGAGCGTCGTGGCCAGTTGCGTGCGTTCCAGCAACCGTCGTCGGAGGCCCTCGAGGCTCGCCCACGTGTCGGGACGTGGCGCGAGGTACGCCTGGATCCCGAAGTAGTCGCCGGGCCGACAGGAACCGAGCCACGAGCGGACGGCCACCGAGAGCTCCGAGGCCGCGGCCGCGAGTACGGTGGTCACGGCGGGGGCCGCGGCCCCGCCCCCGGGCTGGGCCATCGCCTGACGAGCAAGTTCCTTCGCAAATTCAACGTCCGGTTGGTCGAAGGGGTTGATCCCCAGGATCGCAGCGGCGCTCGCCACGGCGACCTCCCATCGGAAGAATTCCTGCCCCAGGTCGAGGAGGTCGCGGGCCCGAAGCCGGACCACCGGATGGCCGGCGGCTTCGAGACGCTCCGTGTGCGCCGAGACCCCAGCGTCGGTCGCACGACCTTCCTGGATCTCGACGAAGAGACGGTCGGCACCGTACCGGTCCGGGGCCATCATCGGCTCGTCGACAACCGGGACGATCCCTTTGCCGATCTTGCCGGTGCTCTCGGCCACGAGCTGTTCCGCCCAATCGGGGAAGGGGGCGAACGCCGGCCCGGAGTAGAACGTAAGCTTGTCCCGACCGCTCATCGCCAATTCGCCGAGAGCGGCCCCTAGGCTCAGCCCGGGGTTCTGGACCGCGGGGACGGAGGGAGCGCATCCTTCGGCCATTGTCCAGGCACGGTCGAGCAGGCCGCGGACGTCCACCCCGGTCAGAGCCGCCGGAACCAGTCCGAAGGTCGTCAGCGCCGAGTACCGTCCACCGACCGTCGGAAGCGCTCGGAAGACGTAGCGGAATCCCTGGTCCCCGGCCAGCTTCTCGAGCGGAGTGCCGGGGTCGGTGACCGCGATGAAGTGGGATCCGGGCGAGGTGCCGGACGCGCGGAGGAGTTCCCAGAAGTACCGATAGAACGACAGGGGTTCCGTCGTGGTCCCGGACTTGCTCGATACCACGAACAGGGTGTGATCCGGGTCGATACGCCCCTCGACCGCTCGGACGGCGTCCGGGTGCGTGCTGTCGAGGACGACCAGTTCCGGAAACCCGGTCCGGTGACCGAAGATCCGCCGAAACACATCGGGGGCCAGGCTCGAACCCCCCATCCCGAGGACGACCACGAACCGAACCCCGTCGTGGCGGACCTTCTCGGCGAACCCGAGAAGCTCCGGCAGCTGCTCGTGCATCAGTTCGGGAAGCCGGAGCCACCCCAACCGTTCCGCCACCTCCGACGCAGGAGCCTCCGGCCAGAGCGTGGGGTCGCACCGCCAGAATCGATCCCCGACCCGCGCGTCCTGCCAGGCCTGCAACCGGGCCGCGACCCGGTCGGTCTGGGGTCCGAGGCTCCCCGACTGAGGGTCGACCGTCCCGGCGAGGATGGCGACCTTCTTCGCCTGCAACGAATCCAGGAGGTGCGCATACGAGGCCGAGAACGCGGCGACTCCCTCCACTTGCAACGCGTCGGTGACGGCGACCAGGTCGATCCCTGCGGCGGCCGCCCGCTTCAACGTGTCGCGGGCTTCGGGAACGCCCTCGAGGATCGTGTCGCCCCGGACCACCCCGTGGTCCTCGAAGGCCGTCAGCGTCGCGGGCGGGATCGTGTCGACCGTTTCGGGTCCCACGAGCTCCTCCACGTACATCGTGTCGCGGTACTTCGGGTCCTTCGTGCTCGTGCTGGCCCACAGGAGCCGCTGCGGGTGGGCTCCTCGGGCGGTCGATGCGGCAAAGGAGGTCCCGTCGAATAGTTCCTGGAAGCGGGCGTAGATCACACGGCTGTTCGCGATGGCGACCTTTCCCTTGAGGTCCTTGGCCCCGGGGACGGACGACGCGTCCAGCGCCTGGTCGACCGCCGAGTCGATCCGACTGACGAAGACGGAGGCGACCGACGCAAGCTGGGAGGGGTCCGGGGCGCGGGCGAGACCGCGGAGGTACGCCTGGGCCACGGCCTCGTAGTGGGCCATGGAAAACATCAGGGTGATGTTGACGTTGATGTTCTCGGAGAGCAATTGCTCCACGGCCGGGATCCCCTCCGGCGTCGCGGGTACCTTGATCAGAAGGTTCGGGCGGTGGACCGCGGTCCAAAGCCGCCGGGCCTCCGCGACCGTACCCGCCGTGTCGTGGGCGAGGCCCGGCGCGACCTCGAGGCTCACGAACCCGTCGACCCCGTGCGTGCGGTCGAACACCGGCCGCAAGACGTCGGCCGCCATCGTGACGTCGCCGATGGCGAGGCGCTCGTAGAGCTCGGCCGGTGCGAGATGGGGTTCCCGGGAAAGGAGTTCCTTCAGCGCCGCGTCGTAGTCTTGGCTGCCGGCAATCGCTTTCTCGAAGATGGTCGGGTTGATCGTGACGCCGGTGATCCCTTCCTGTTCGACCATCCGTCGGAGGTCACCGTGTGTCAACAGGCTCCGTCGGATGTAATCGAGCCACGGGGATTGCCCTCGGGCCAGCAACGCAGCGAGCCGGGTCACATGCCCGCCCCGCTGGCCGAGACGCTCAGCACCCGCCGGACGACCTCCACCACGTGCTCGGGGGTGAGGCCCAGTTCCCGCTGGACGGTCGCGCCGGGGGCGGACGCACCGAATCGGTTCACGCCCACCGACTCCCCCTCGGCCCCGACGTACCGGGTCCAGCCGAGCGTGACGCCCGCTTCGACCGAGACCTTCGGGACGCCGGGCAGGAGGACCGAGTCCCGATACGAAGCGGACTGCTCGTCGAACACTTGCCACGAGGGGAGCGAGACGACGCGCACCGGGATTCCTCCGATGCCGAGCTGCTTCTGAGCTTCCAGGGCGAGGGAGACCTCCGAACCGGTCGCGATGAGGACGACCGCGGGTGCGCCGGACCACGGATCGGACAGGACGTATCCTCCCCGGCGCGCCCCCTCCGCGATCGGGTGGGCCGCGGGATCGAGTACCGGAAGTTTCTGACGGGTGAGGGCGAGTACCGAGGGACCGTGCCGCTCGATCGCGAGGCGCCACGCTGCGACGGTCTCGTTCGCGTCGGCGGGTCGGAAGAGCGTCAGGTCGGGGATGGCGCGGAGACTGACGAGGTGCTCGATCGGCTGGTGGGTCGGTCCATCCTCCCCCATGCCGATGCTGTCGTGGGTGAACACGAGTACCACATGGGCCCCCTGCAGCGCGGCCAATCGGATCGCGCCGCGTGCGTAGTCGGAGAAGACCAGGAACGTCCCCCCGTAGGGGAGGAGTCCACCGTGGAGCGCCATTCCGTTGAGCACCGCGACCATCGCATGCTCCCGGACTCCGAAGTGGAAGTTCCGACCGCTCCCGTCCGTGGACGAGTAGTCCGGGGAACCGGGCAGGAGGGTCTTCGTCGACGGGGAGAGGTCGGCCGCCCCTCCCACGAGGGCCGGAAGTTTGGCGACCAGCGACTGCAGCACCTTCTGGGAGGCATCCCGCGTGGCCATCGGCCCGTCGCTGGGGCGGAAGGTCGGGAGGTCGGAGTCCCAACCGGAGGGTCGGTCTCCGCGGAGCTGGGCCTCGAACGCCACGACCTCGGCGGGATGTTCGCTCCGGCAGCGGTCCCGTTGGGACTCCCACTCCTTTTGCCAGGCCGCTCCCCGGTCCAGGGCGTTCCGGAAGTGGGCTCGGGCCTCGTCGGGAACGAGGAACGTGGGGTCGAGCGGCCACCCCAGCTTTTCCTTGGTCGCGCGCAGGTTGACGGGTCCGAGGGGTTCTCCGTGGGCTTCCCGCGTGTCCTGAACGGGGCTCCCGTAGCCGATGTGCGTCCGGACGCAGATGAGCGTGGGCCGGTTCTTCTCCGATTGCGCGTGCCGGAGGGCCCCCTCAACGGCCGCGAGGTCGTTGCCGTCGGTGACCTTCACGACTTGCCAACCATACGACTCGAACCGGTGGCCGACGTCCTCGGTGAAGGCCCATTCGGTCGGTCCTTCGAGCGAGATGTGGTTGTCGTCGTAGAGATAGATGAGCTTCCCCAGACCCAGGGTGCCGGCGAGGGAAGCGGCTTCGGATGCGATCCCTTCCATCAGGTCCCCGTCCGAGACGATCCCGTACGTGTAGTGATCCACGAGGGGGAACCCCGCAGCGGCCGAGGAGGCCGAGAGATGACGTTCGGCGATGGCCATCCCGACCCCCATCGCGAACCCTTGGCCGAGCGGCCCGGTGGTGGCTTCCACGCCGGGAGTGCGCCCGTACTCCGGGTGTCCCGGCGTCCGGCTACCCCACTGCCGGAACCGCTGGAGCTCCTCCATCGGGAGGTCGTAGCCGGTGAGGTGAAGCAGCGAGTAGAGCAACGCCGAACCGTGCCCCGCCGAGAGGACGAATCGGTCCCGGTTCGGCCAGTGGGGATCGGCGGGGTTGTGTCGAAGGAATCGGTCCCAGAGGACGTAGGCCATCGGCGCCGCGCCGAGCGGCAGACCGGGATGGCCGGACTTGGCCTTTTCCACCGCGTCGACGGAGAGGAAGCGGAGCGTGTTGATGCACGTCGTATCCAGGTCGGTCATCGTGTCCGCTCGGGACGTCCAGGGGGAAGGACGTGGGCCAGTGCGGGGAAACCGAGGTGGGGGTCCCTCGGTCCGATCCGTACACCGCTCTCCGTCCCGACCGGGTCCTGAGGCGACCCCGCAGAACGCGTCGGTCTAAAAGCGAAGCCTCCCCGGCGAGGCGGAATTCGAAGTGCGGGTCGAACCGTCCAACGCCCGGAGCTCCCGTCGGAGGAATTAATACGCCCCTCGTGCCGCCGGAATCGGACCCATGGACAAAGGGGGATGGAACGCACTCGCCGCCTGGCGTGACCGTCGGATGGGCGAGCGGGGGGATCTCTGGCACCGGGCGATCATCGACCCGACGCTCCTCTCCGTGCTCGGGCAGGTACGGGGCTTGCGCATCCTGGACCTCGGCTGCGGCAACGGCTACCTGACCCGCCGCTGGGCCCGGCTGGGCGCCGCCGAGTCGGTCGGCGTGGACGCGTCCACCGCGAGCCTGCGGTTCGCTCGGCGGCGCGAACGAAACCATCCCTCCGGGGCCCGCTTCCTCCACGGCAACGCGGCCCGGCTCCCGGAATTTGAGGACGGCCGGTTCGACCGGGTCGTCGCCCACATGTCCCTCATGGATATCGAGGACGGCGCGGGCGCGATTCGGGAGGCCGGACGGGTGCTGGCGCCCCAAGGACGATTCGTGTTCTCGATCTCCCACCCCTGTTTTGACATTGATGTTCGATCGGTGTGGGTCGTCGAGCGACACCTGAACGAGAGTACGGTCTCCCGGAAAGTGACCGGATATCGGAAAGAAAGAACGGTCCGCATCCCGTGGGACATCTCCGGGAAGAGGACCGCGTACACCCTAGCCTACCATCGACCGCTCTCCGTATACCTCCGGTACCTTCGCGAGTCCGGCTTCGCGGTGATCCGGATGGAAGAGCCGAGTCCCCGGCGCGAAGCCATCCGAAAGAGTCCCCAGGGACCGTTCATGGTGGAGATCCCGCTCCATCTGATCGTGGAAGCCGTCCACCGCCCGCTCCCCGTGCGGAGCGCGCCGAGTCGAGTTAGCTCACCGGCATCGCGAACGACGGGACGTACTCCCGGGGCAGTCGCCCGACGATCGGGATCGCGTGGCCGCAAGCGCGGCAGCGATTCGCGGCGTCGAGGTTCCACGCCTGGATCGTGAACCCGTAGCGCCGTACCGCGATGGCGCCACAGGCCGGGCAGTAGGTGTGTTCGAGCGGGTGGCCCCAGACGTTCCCGAGGTAGACGTACTCCAATCCTTCCGCCTTCGCGACCGCGTGGAGCTTCTCGAGGGTCGGGATGGGGGTCTCGGGGAGGTCCATCATCTTGTAGTCGGGGTGGAACCGGAGCAGGTGGAACGGGGTGGACGGCCCCAGGTCGTCGTGGACGCGACGTGCGAGCACCCGTGTGGCCTCGACCGAGTCCCCGACCTCCGGGACGATGAGGTCGGTCACCTCGACGTGCACCCCGCGGCGCTGGAGATCGGCCATGGTCGACCAGATCGGTTCCGGGCCCTTCGCGGAGACGTACTTCCGCATGAACCCGGGCTCCCCGCTTCCCTTGAAGTCGACGCTCACGGCCGAGAGGTGGGGACCGAGCAGTTCCGTCGCCTCCGGGGTCATGTACCCGTTGGTCACGAAGTTGGCGAAGAGTCCGGCGGCGCGCGCCTCGCGGATTACGTCGAGCGCGTACTCGATGAAGATGGTCGGCTCGTTGTAGGTGAACGTGACCCCGGAGCATCCGTAGCGAAGCGCTCCCTCGACGGCTTGGCGCGGCGAAAGTGGGCGTCCCACCACCTCCTGCTCCTGAGAGATCTCGGCGTTCTGGCAGTAAAGGCACCGCCAGTTGCATCCGACCGTACCGATCGAGTAGACCCGCGTTCCGGGATGGAAGTGGGAGAGGGGTTTCTTCTCCACCGGGTCGACCTGGACCGCGGCCGCCTTCCCATACGACAGGAGCTCGAGCCGTCCCCCCTCGTTTTTCCGGACGAAGCAGAACCCGTGGGATCCGACGGGGATGGTGCAGTAGCGTGCGCAGGCGGTACAACGAACCTTGCCCTCGGCGAGCGGCTGGTAGAGGAGGGCCGGATGCGCCATCGGAACCCCGTACGTCGCTTCTAGGGCGGGACGTCCGATAACGATGGCCCTTCCCCCTCTCCACCTCGAGCCGAAGGTTCATCCCCCTCGGGGCGGTCGGGCGGCCGTGGCCCCGACCCATCGGCCCGTTTCGGTGAACGTGGAGGCGGACCGGTTGGAGACCGAAGTCTCCCGGAGGATCTCTCCCTCCTCCGAGATGGAGGCCCGGGTCGCCCGGGTCCGCACCGAACTCGTGGACCGGGTCCGAACCGCGGCGGACACGCGATCGAGCCCTCTCGTGCGCGCCCTGGTCGCCGGTAGTGCCGCCCGCGGGACGTATCTCTCGGACCGGTTGGACATCGACCTCTTCCTCCTCTTCCCTCCGGACTTGCCGAAGGACCGGCTACGGGAGGAGGGACTCGCCCTCGGTCGAGCCGTCCTCACCCAGACCGAAACGCGGTACGCGGAGCACCCGTACCTCCGAGGCCAGTTCGAGGGGTTCAGCGTGGACGCGGTTCCCGGTTTCGCGATCACCGACCCGTCCCACCCGCTCTCGCCGGTCGACCGTACTCCCTTCCACCAGGAGTACCTCGTGGCCCGGGAGACCCCGGAGCTCGTCGCGCAGGTGCGACTGGCTAAGCAGTTCTTTCGGTCGCTGGGAGTCTATGGTTCCGAGTCGCGGACCGAAGGGTTTTCGGGGTACCTGGTCGAGCTCCTCGTGCTGCGGTTCGGCTCGCTGCAGGGTCTGCTCGGAGCCGCCCGGGCGTGGCGGCTGCCGGTTCGGATCGAAACGGCGGACCGCGATCCGCCTCGTCTTCCCGCAGACGTCGCGCTCATCCTCGCGGACCCCGTGGACCCGCATCGGAACGTCGCGACCGCCCTCTCCCAGCGGAATCTCGCGCTCCTCGTCCTTGGGGCCGGAGCGTACCTCGACCATCCGACGGAGCGCTGGTTCGAGGTCCGTCCCGTGCCGCCGCTCGCCCGAGAGGAAGCGATCGCCCTCGTCCGGGAGCGGGGCACCCACGTGCTGGTCGTCTCGCTCCCCCGACCCGACCTCGTCGACGACACTCTCTACCCTCAGGTTCGGAAGGCCGAGCGGGCCCTCGCCGAGGAAGTCGGTCGATCCGGGTTCGAGGTCATCGGGTCGTCGTCCTCCGTCGAACCAGAGCGCGTCGTCGTCGCACTCGAAGTGGGCCACGCCCATCGCCCCGCGGTCCGGGTGCAGCCAGGACCCCCGGCCGGACTCGACCGGGTGGGTCAATTCCTCGAGAAGTGGACGGCGCCGGACGCGCCAGTGCTCCAGGGGCCGTACGTTCGGCCGGACGGAAGTCTCGGGGTGGACACCCGTCGTTCCGACCGGGAGGTCGAGACGGTGCTCCGGTCCGCGCTCCCGCGGCTCTCGCTCGGACGGGACCTCACCCCGCCCGACCCCGAGCGCGTCACCGTCCGGGCCCTGACGGCAGAATCCGATACACCGGCGCTTTCCGACGCCCTGCGGGAGCTCCTCGACCGGCGGCTGCCGTGGCTTCGGTCGAAATGACTCACAACACGTTCGGTGCGATGTTGATCAGGACGAACCAGATCGCGAGCCACCCGAAAAAGACGAACGCGATGAGTCCGGCCCAATCCCCCTTCGTGTAATGGCGCGCGCCGGTGCGCGCCCACGCAATCAGGAAATACGTCCCGACGACCCCCACGAACCCGAGGGCCAGCGGGACGAACCATGGGATTCCTGCGGCCGTAAGAGCCCAGCAGCCGACTCCGAGGACGAGGGCGAGTAGGCCGGCGATCGTGGTAGCGCCCGTAAGCTCGTACTCCTTCCAGATGAAGCCGGCCTCGTCAAATTCCGGAAACTGGAACGCCGGAGTCGCGTCCTCCTCGATACGTTTGCGAGCCTTCTTCGCCACGATCAGGTCCTCCCTGATGCCGCCCGGTCGAAGAGCTCCTCGGCGTGGTAGGAACTCCGAACGAGGGGTCCGGCCTCGACCCCCGCAAACCCGAGGTCGAGGGCCCGCTCCTTCCATCGGGAGAACTCACCCGGAGGCAGGTACCGGACGACCGGTGTGTGCTTCGGACCCGGGGCGAGGTACTGTCCGAACGTGACCAAGTCGACCCCCGCGCTCCGGAGATCCCGGAGCGTGGTCTCGAGGTCTTGTTCGGCCTCTCCGAGACCGAGCATGATCGAGGTCTTGGTCACCAATCGGCTCCCCCCGACCGAACGGGCTCGGCTCAAGACTTGGAGCGAGCGGTCGTAGCCGGCGCGGGGGTCCCGAACCCTGGGCGAGAGGGAACGGACCGTTTCGATGTTGTGGGCGAACACCTCGGGGGGGTGGCCCAGGACCACCCGGAGCGCTGACTCCGAGCCTCCCAGGTCGCCCGCGAGCAACTCGACCTTGGTCGAGGGAACGGCCCGGTGGATACGGTCGACGGTCTCGCTCAGGATGGAGGCGCCTCCGTCGGGGAGGTCATCGCGACACACCTGGGTGAGGACGACGTACCGGAGGCCCCACCGCTCGACCGCGGTGGCGACCCTCTCGGGTTCGGTGCGGTCGACCACCCCCCGGGGCCACCGGGTCGTGACGGCGCAGAATCCACACCGACGCGTGCAGTCGGTGCCCAACAGCATGAGGGTCGCCGTGCCGGCCGACCAGCATTCGGGGAGGTTCGGACACCGCGCCTCCCGGCACACGGTTTCCAGATGGAGGCCCTCGAGAAGTTCCCGGACCTCGCTGTATTGAGGTCCCTGCGGGGGACGGATCCGGATCCACGGAGGAAGCCGGGCGGGGAACGCGGCGGGGCCGGCCATAGCCTCGGCAGTCGCCACGCCCGTCCGACCCCCGGGCCGCCTTAGCCCTTTCGAGCGCGACCGCGTCCGAGCCGCTCTTCGACCAGCGTCGCGAGGTAGCTCGCGGGCAAGTCGTCCATCGCGACCCGGCTCGATTCCCCGGTGCCGCCGGTTTCGAGGGTCACGAGTCCGTCCCGCTCGAGCTCTTTCAGGGTTCGCCAGAACGTCGTCCGGCTCATCGGCGAGCCGCCCAGCTCTTCGAGGAGGGCGCTGTGGGCCGCCCGGAGCTTTTGGCTGGCGACCGCCGCTCCCCGGCTCCGGAGGGATCGGGAGAGAGCGAGGAGTACTCCGAGCTCGTTGGTCGATAGGGCCTCGAGCTGGGATTCGGAGAGCGTCGGGAGCAGCGACCCCTTCGTGCGACGCACGTGCTCTGCCAGGATCGTGTCCGATTCCGCGTCCTCGGCCGCGTGGGCCGCCCCGCCCAGCAGCTCGAGGGCGAATCGGGCATCGCCGTTCGGGGCCGCGATGCGGGCGATCTGGTCCAACACGTCCCGCTCGACGCTCCCGGGCCGCAGCGCGATCTCCGCCCGGGCACTCAGGATCTCCACGAGGTCCTCCCGGCCGTAGGGGGCGAGGGAGAGCCGGTGGGTCACCCCGAAACTCGACCGGCTGGGAGCGTCCATGTACGGCAACAGGTCCTCGGCGGCGACGAGGAGGAGCGAGATCGAACCGAGTTCGACCTCATGCGAACGGGAGAGCAGGTACACCAGCTTCGTCTCCTGCTTGACAAGAGCGGCCGCCTCGTCCAGGATCACGACGAGGTGTTGCGGGCGGCGACGCAGGCCCTGTTCAAAGACGTCGATCATCTCCGAAAGGCTGTACCCGCGATCCGGCAGCGAGACGTCCACAACACGGAGCAGGTCGAGCATGACGGTCCGGTCGCTGGCGCGCCGCCAGCAATTGATGTAGGCGTACCGAACCGGGAGCTCGTTCCCGCGCCCGGTCCGCTCGAGGTCGTTCCCAAGCCGTCGGGCGAGGGCGGTCTTGCCGCTGCCGACTCCGCCCGTGAGGAGGAGATGGTACGCGAGACCCTTTCCGAGGGCTTCGCGCAACCGCTTCGTGAGCAGTTGGAGCTCCTTCTCGCGTCGTACGAGTCGCGGTGGAAGGTACGAGGGGTCGAGTGTCTCTTCCTTGACCAGGATCCGCGCGGGGGTCGGCACCGAGGCGGGGACCGAGGACGGTGATTTGAGCTTCGCTATTCCCTCGCCGTCCGGCCCGACCTACGGGGCGTGGGGAGGGACCGGAGGAGGTAGTCGCGGAGCTCGACCACGAGTTCCGAACGGGTGCGACGCGCGTCGAGGACGAGCCAGCCCCCGCGCCGGGCCAGTCGACGGTATCGTGCCGCGACGCGCTCCAACGTCCTTCGGCGCTCGAGCGGGCCCCGCCCGCGAGGGCGCCGGCCCAATCGACGGAGGGCGGCGCTCGCCGAAAGGTCGAGCAAGACCACCCGGTCCGGAAGGATGGTCGCTCGGGGGCCGAGTTCTTCCAGCCGCCGTCTCGCAGCGGGGCCGAGGCTGCTCCCCTGGTAGGCGAGCGTAGAGTGGTGGGAGCGGTCCGTGATCACGACGTCCGCCCGGCGGAGGTCGCGCTCCAGAGCCGGTCGGGCCAGGAACCGGTCGAGGGTGAAGTAGATGGCACCGACCCATGGGTCTCGGACACTGGCCTCCTGGGCCAGCCGGCCGAGGGCACGGTCCGCCGGTTCTCGACGGAGGGCCACGCGGAGCCCGCGACGACGCAGCGAGACCCCGAGGGCCCGCGCGAGGGTGGACTTGCCCGAGCCGTCGATCCCTTCGAGCGCGACGAGGAGTCCCGGGCGTCGGCCTCGCGCGGTCAAGGGACCCTCGGGCCGGATACCTCCGGCGTCCACCCGTAGACTTCCCGAAACGACGCGACGAACGGTATCTGCAACCGTTCCGCCGCGTCCGGACCTTTCGACGCGATCGCCAGCGCACGACGTGGCACGGTCGCGAGGTCGAGGACCGCCCCCGGCCGGGCCGGGTCATCGAGAAAATCGGTTTCCAGGAACCAGGGGCCGTCCCCCCCGGTCACCTGGTCCACCAACGTCCGGCGGGCGAGGTAGGAAGGAACGATACCGCTCCGTTCGGCGGCCGGCAGGGCGGAGCGGGCATAGTGCTTGACGATCCGACCCGGCCGGACCCCGGCGCGAGACCCGCGTTCGGCCAGACTACGATATCCGGGGCCGTCCAGTTCGGCCGAATGGACGACGACGGGGCAGTCGGCCCCCCGCGCCACCGAAAACGCGTAGTCCAGCACTCGGTTGCACGCGGCCTGGATATCCTCCCCGACCGGGAAGTGCGGCGTCCCGACCTCTCCGAGCGCCACGGCCCGTTGCTCCCGGACCTCTCGCCCCGCCAGCTCGAGAGCCTCCTCCTGGAGAGCGACCGCCGCGGAGAGTCCGATGAGAGGGGCGGCGTGGACCAGATCGATCGGGTACGGGGCCACCACGCATTTCACCTCGACTTCGGTCTGACTCCGGATCGCGTCGGCCAGTCGGCGGGTCGTGTCGAATTGGTCGCGGTAGTCGTCGAGGGACCGAGGCACCGCCGCCGTGTAATTCTGGGTCGCGAGCATCAAATGGGTGCCCCCTGCGGCGGCGAACCGGCGGGCCGCTCCCACCCCCTCGTGGTTCGGATGGAGGTGACAGTGGTGGTCGATGATAGGAAGGTCGCTGGGGAGCGGCACCGGGCCGTCCTCGGGCCGGAAGCCCTACCGCAGCAGGCCCGCGCCTTGGAGTTCCTTGGTGATCTTCTTGACCGCGACTTCTACGTCCGACGGTTTGCGCGCTCCGGTGCAGACGAGCTTTCCGCTTCCGAACAGGAGCACGACTACCTTGGGGACGTCGATGCGGCAGACCAGTCCGGGGAACTGTTCGGGCTCGTACTCGACCCGGTCGAGTCCCAGCGTGACCGCGATGGCGTTGAGGTTGATCTCGCTCTCGAGGTCCGAACTCGCGACGATGTTCTGAACCTCGATCCGTGGCTTCATGTTGATCTTCTGACCGCCCTTCTTGATCTGGGCGGCGACCGTGTGGATCGACTCTTCGACCTCGTGCATGCTCTTCGCGCCGGTGCAGACCACCTTGCCCGAGCGGAACAGCAGGATCGCGGTCTTCGGTTGCTTCAGGCGGTAGATGAGACCGGGGAACTGTTCGGGCTCATACTCCGCGCCGTCGAGGCCCAACGCGATCGACTGCAGGTCGAGTTGGTCTCCGAGGGAGGTGGACGCGACGACGTTCTCGATGCGGATCTTGACCAACGAAATCCCTCGGCGAGTGAGTATTTAAACTATTATTTAAGAGAGGCGAACGCAAAACCAAGACCTCGCCGTCCCTCCCGTCTCGAGGGACGATTCGGACGGGCCGGGGCATCCACGATCACGCGCGAGTTGAACGGTCCCCGACCGCTCGGCTCCGATCGTCGCGATTCGAACCTCCTTCCCCGGACGCCGGTTTGCGGAGAGGAGTCACCTAGGGGGACGGGTGGGTGCGAAGACCGGGCCGAAGGGGTCGTCGCCCAAGGGGTAGTCGAAGAACTGACAGAGGACCCGTCGGGTGAATCCCCAGAGGACGTGACCCTCATGCACGGTCGCGCTGACGGGCAGACGGCCGAGACTCGTCTCTCGTTCCACTCGGGTGGGACCTTCCAGGGTGGCCTGCGGGAGCCAGAACACGTGAGCGACTTCCCTCGGACTTCGGACGACCGGGCGGTTCCCGCGCGCACCGAGGCGCGCCGCAAACACCGCGACCTTGAGTCCGAACCTCCGGGCGAATTCGGTCGAGACGTAGTGCAGGTCGCCCTCCAAATCGTCCTGCGAGAGGCCAACCTCCTCCTCCAGCTCTCGAAGGGCGGTGAGGGTGAGGTTGCCGTCGCGCTCCGCGACGTGGCCGCCGGGCAGGGCGACCTGACCGGACGCCGGGTCGGAGTCGTCGGTGGCCCGTTCGATGAGGAGGACCTCGACATCCCGGGATCCCTCGCGGAGCACGACGGTAACGGCCGCGCCGGCCGAGTGGACGGGAGGACGAACGACCGGGTGCGGTTCCAGCAATTCAGCGATCGACCGGCCCGGAGCGCTCGGGGGCGGCGTCACTTCTGCCAGTCGTACGATACCTTCTCTCGGACGGTGTCGCGGTCTTGCCGATTCTCGGCCCTTCCGCCAGAGGAGCGCGACCCTTCGAGCGCCGCGATCCGGGCGAGGAGCTCACGGACCTGGCGTTCGAGGGTCTCGATGCGCGCGGCCAAGGCCGGGTCGGAGTGTGCGACCATCCGCACCCCGACCCCGAGGCCCCAGATAACCTCACACGGCCGGCCGGAGCAGACCAGCGGGCTCAACCGGGGGTCCGCCCCGGGTCCGCTTCTGCCTTGTGAATGAGGCCGAGGACCGACTCGACCAGTTCGTCCGGTCGCTCGGCGGGGACCAGGTGGCCGGTCTGAACGAGGATGCGGATCTGTGCCCCGGGGATGGTTTGGCGGAGGATGCGCCCGTGGGACGCGTCGACGACGGCGTCGTCCATCGCCTGGACCATGAGGGTCGGGAGCTTGAGGGACGCGATCCGGTTCTTCTCGTCGAACGAGGAGAGGGCCCGACTCCAGGCCCGCGCCCCCGTGTAGTTCCGATGCGTGACCTCCTCCCGGAGGAGGTCGGCCACCTCGAGGTGGGCCTCGATCCAATCCGGGTAGTACAGGTCCTTGAGGAGGCGGAGCGCGAATGCGTCCGGTCCCTCGGTGTCGTAGGTGGTCCACCAGCGGTCCATCACCGCTCGCTGATGCGCGTCGCAGTACGCCGCTCCGCTCACGAGCGTGAGAGTCCGCGCGCGCTCCGGCCGGTTGAGCGCGATTCGCAGGGCGAGGAATGCGCCGGCGCTCAGTCCCACCCAATGCGCCGAAGCGATCCCCGCCCGGTCGAGGAGCCCGAGGACGTCCTGCTCGAGTTCGTCGAACGAGCACGTCGATCCCCCCGGGAGCGGGGTCGCGCCGTGACCACTCAGGTCCGGCGCGAGGACACGGTGCCCCTCGGACAGGGCCGGGACTACGGCGTTCCACACGAGTCGGTCGCCGGCGATCCCGTGAAGTAGGACGATGGCCGAGCCGGTTCCCTCCTCCCGGAACGACAATTCCTGAGGTGGAGGCGTGTCCGAGGCCATCGGTGCGGCGAAACCCCCGCCCTCATTACCTCCGTGGTCCGAAATCGCCACCGGGCCCGGGGCGGAAGAACGGGGTACGACACGAGTTCCCGAGCACGATGCATGTATCCAATACCCCCCGGGTCCTACCTCCTTTCGTGGCGGCCCCAAGCGAACCCGGCATGCAGGTGGCCATCGCCGGCACCCTCGCGGTCATCGGAGGTATCATTCCGTTGCTCTTCGGAGGTTTCCTCATCGTCCTCCTGATCGGATCCCCAAGCCTCTACGGCACCGGAACGACCCCCGCGCTCCTCCCGGCCCTCCAGCAGTCGCTGGCGGTGATCGCGGGCATCCTGGTCTTGGTCGGGGGAGTACTGCTCCTCACCCGGCCCCACGCGACGATGCGATGGG
The DNA here is from genome assembly GCA_022749935.1 of Thermoplasmata archaeon. Classification (GTDB taxonomy): domain Archaea; phylum Thermoplasmatota; class Thermoplasmata; order Lutacidiplasmatales; family UBA184; genus Lutacidiplasma. The sequence goes on from JAKIWQ010000006.1 coordinate 27,940, forward strand.
CGCTCCTCCTCCTCGTCGCCTCCGCACTGAGCCTGGCCGGGGGGATCCTCTTCGTCCCGACGTTTACCTTAGGCATCCTGGGTGGAATCCTCGCGCTCATCCCCTCCGAGACGCCCACCCCTCCCTGGTGGACCAGCCCGCACCCGCCACCGGGGTGGTCGCCGTGGCCCTCCCCCCCAACGTTCTGGATCCGGTTCTGCCCCGCCTGCGGCACCGGTCTCGCACCGGGGGCTCGGTTTTGTTCCGCCTGCGGCGGAGCCCTCCCGAGCCCTCCGCCGACCGCTCCGCCACCCCCGTAGGATTCGCCGGCCCCGCCCCCGGGGGAAATCGCGAGGACCTCGGGGGTCCCCCCTAAATAGAGGGGGTCCGATATTCGCCTGTCCATGTCGCGCGGTGTGATGCTGATGAGCGGGGGGATCGACTCTCCCGTCGCGATGCACTACCTCCTTCGGCAGGGCCACGAACTCCTGGCGGTCCACCTCGACAATCGGCCGTTCACCGACGACTCCCCGCTTTCCAAAGTCGTCGACCACCTTGCGGTGCTCCGGGAGCGGTACCACCAACCCATCCCACTCTACGTCCTGCCCCACGGGCCGACCCAGATCACGCTGATGCGCGAGACCGACCGGCATGTGGGCTGCGTGCTGTGCCGTCGGTTCATGTGGCGCTCGGCCGAACGTATCGCGGAGCGGGAAGGGGCGACGTTCCTCGTGACCGGCGAGGCGCTCGGCCAAGTGGCGTCCCAGACCTTGTCGAACATGCGGAACGCGACGGCGTCGGTCTCGCTTCCGATCGTCCGTCCGCTCATCGGCTTTGACAAGTCGGAGATCGAGGCCGTGGCCAAATCGATCGGGACGTACGAGATCTCCACCCGCCCCGGGATTTGTTGCCAAGCCGTGCCGGACAAGCCCGCGACCCGTTCGAACCTCGTCCAGATCCTTCAGGAAGAGGAACGGATCGACGTCGACCAGATGATCGACGATTGCGTCCGGAAAGCCGTCATCCTCTGAACCGGGACCCCGAAGGAGCGCGAGGCCCCCAGGGGGCCGACCGGAGCGTCTCCGTCCACGCCCTCCTGCGGAGAAGAGGTCAGATAGACGGTCGGTCCTCCTTTGGACGTCGTATGTATCGCAAGCTCCGTCTCTGCTCTAGCGGCGGTGGGTACGAAGCCGTCCCCGACATTCCCCGCCGTGTGGACCTGACGCGGATCCGGGTGGCTCTCGAAGCGGACGGTCTCCGGGTCGTCGACGCGAGGGTCATGCTCATCGCCGGAGAGGACCCTGAAGTGACGATCAGCCAGAATGGGCGGGTCCTGTTCAAGACCTCCAACCCTTCGGTCGCCGACCGGGCGTTCGGCCGCTATCTCCCGCTCATCGAGGCTGCGACCGTCGAGACGACCTCCGAGACCGGTGGCGGCCGCTAGGTTATGCGCCGCACCGGCCTAGAACGGCCCGAAGGCCGGACGTGAGGGAAACCTGGGTCGTCGGGGCCGCTTCGAACCGCTTCGGTAAGATGAAGGACTCGGGACGGGAGGCGGCCACTCGGGTCGCCCTCGCCGCGCTCCGGTCGTCCGGCCTCGCCCCGAAGGACATCGGCTACACGTTCGTCTCGAACTGCTTCGGGATCGCGGAACACCAGGCCCATGTCGGCCCGCTCATCAATGGAGGCCTCGGGATCCCCGATGTCCCCTCGTGCACGATCGAGTCGGCCTGCTCGTCGTCCAGCGCGGGACTGCACGAGGCGTTCGTCCACGTGGCCGGGGGGTTTGTCGATGCGGCCCTGGTCATCGGGTCGGAGAAGCTCTCCCATTTGGACACGCTCGCCGCCACGAGCTACTTCGCCATCGCCGCCGACTACCCGTTCGAGACCAAGAACGGGGCGACCTTCCCCGGCCTGTACGCCACGCTGGCGACCGCCTACCAGGCGACGTTTCCGACGCGGCCGGAGATGCTGGGTGCGGTCGCGATCAAGAACCACGCCAACGCCGCCCGGAACCCGCACGCGCACTTCCAGAAGGAGATCACCATGGGGACCTACCTCCACTCCCCGATCATCGCCTCCCCGCTCCGACTCTACGACTGTTGTCCGTTCTCCGACGGCGCCGCGGCCGTCGTGGTCGCGGCGAAGGAGTTCGTGAAGTCGCCGGTCTCCGAGCCGCTGGTGATCCGGGCCTCGGCCCGGGCGGGCTCGATCACCGAGATGCAGGACCGCCCGGACCTGCTCGGACTCCCCGCGACGCGGACCGCCGCCGCGAAGGCGTTCCGACAGGCGCACCTCGAACCGAAGGACATCGACTTTCTCGAGGTCCACGACTGCTTCACGATCGCCGAGGTCCTCGCCCTCGAGGACCTCGGGTTCTTCCCCCAGGGAACGGCCGCGCCCGCGGCCCTGGAAGGAGTGACGGCGCGCGACGGCCGGCTACCGGTCAACCCGTCCGGCGGACTGAAGGCCAAGGGCCACCCGGTGAGCGCGACCGGCGCCTCGCAGGTGGTCGAGATCTTCGAGCAGTTCAATGGCCGCGCGCCCGGCCGCGAGGTTCCTCGGACGGAGACCGCGCTCGCGCACAACGTCGGGGCGACCGGTGGGTCCTGCTCGGTCCACATCTTCTCCCGGAGGTAGGGGCGCTTCGATGGACGCGGAGGAGCTGCCGCGAGCGCCGCACACCGTGGACGACTTCCTCCGCGCGTACGAGGACGGCGGTCCGCTCCGCGGGTTCCGGTGCGTCCGCTGCGGTCTCGTGAGCGCGACGTGGGGGCTCGCCTGTCCCCGCTGCGGAGACACGGGACGGGTCGAACAGGAACTGTCCCCCTCGGGCAAGGTCGTCTCCTTCACCATCCAGACGGTGCCGGGCGACGAGTTCCTCAACGATGCCCCCTACGCCTACGTCGTGGTCGAGCTCGACGGGGGAGGTCGGATCACCGGTTGGATGCCCGCCGTACGATCCGTCTCGGATCTCGAGGTCGGGGACCGCGTCCGGTTTCATCCCAGTTACAAACCCGGAGTCCAATTCGTACGGGATCTCCCCGTGGACCGACCCGGGTCCGGAGGTTAGCGTGGCCGCCTCCCGGCCGGGCGTCGACCACGTCTGGTTCCGGCGCTACCCCCCGACCGTACCCAAGGAACTCGACATCCCCTCTCGATTGATCCCGGAGGTGATCGAGGACGCCGTCCGGCGGTGGGGCGACAAGGCCGCGCTTGTCTATTATGGGGCCCGATGGACGTATCGCCGCCTCTGGGAGGAGAGCGGACACTTCGCCGCAGCGCTGGCCCGGGACGGGGTCGGACCGGGGGACCGCGTGGCGCTCTACCTTCCGAACTGCCCGGCCTACCCGGTCGCGCTGCTCGGCACGCTCCGGCTCGGCGCGATCGTTGTACAGGTGAGCCCGCTCTACCTCGGACAGGATCTCTCCCATCTGCTGAAGGACTCGACGCCCAAGGCGCTCGTGACCCTCGAGATCCTCTACCCGAACGTCGACCACGTCCGGTCGGAGTACTCGGTCCCGGTCCTCTATGTGGCACGCCTTCGCGAATTCTACCCCTTTTGGACTCGGCCGTTCGTCAACCTGGTGCTCCGCCGGCAAGGGCGGACCACTACGTTCCCCCGGGGCGACCGATCGGTGCGCCCTTGGACCTGGACGGTGCGGCTCCGCGGCACCCCCCCCGCCTTTCACGGCGACCCGGCGACGACCGTTGCGGTCCTTCAGTACACGGGTGGCACGACGGGCGTCCCCAAGGCGGCGATGCTCTCACACCGGAACCTGGTCGCCAACCTGATGCAGATCAATTCCTGGAACACGCGACGGACCCCCGGCGAGGAGACGATCCTCGCCGTCCTCCCGTTCTTCCACATTTACGCGCTCACGGTCGCGCTCCTTGCGGGGCTGGCCGAGGGGGCGACCATCGTCGTCCAGACCCGGCCGGATGTTCCGGAGATGCTGAAACTCATCGACCGGTACGCGCCGACGCAGTTCCCCGGAGTGCCCGCGCTGTACCAGGCCTTCCTCCGACTTCCCGGGATCGAGACCCACCGGATCCGATCCATCAAGTTCTGCTGCAGCGGGTCCGCCCCGCTCCCCGTGGAGGTCGCTCGGCGGTTCGAGGAGTTGACCGGAGGCACCCTGATCGAGGGGTACGGGCTCAGTGAGACCTCGCCGGTGACCCACGTCAACCCGACCGAGGGCGAGCGGCGGCCGGGCTCGATCGGCCTGCCCCTCCCGAACACCGACCAGCGGGTGGTCGACGTGGAGACGGGCACGCGGGTCCTCGCCGTCGGGGAGGTGGGGGAGCTCGACGTCCACGGACCGCAGGTCATGCTCGGATACTACCACCAGCCGGAGGAGACGGCGCTCGTGCTCCGGGACGGTTGGTTCCGCACGGGAGACATCGCCCGGATCGACGCGGACGGGTTCGCGTTCATCGTCGATCGGAAGAAGGACATCGTGAACGTCGGAGGCTTGAAGGTGTATCCGCGCGAGGTCGAGGAGGTGTTGTACCAACATCCGTCCGTCGCGGAGGCCGCGGCGATCGGGGTACCCGACCCCGAGCTCGGGGAAGTCGTCCGGGCCTTCGTCGTCCCCAAGTCAGGGACCCGTCCTTCGGAACCGGAGCTGATCGCGTTCGTGAAGGAGCGGATCGCCCACTACAAGGCCCCCCGGTCGATCGAGTTCCGAACGACCCTACCTCGAAGCGGGGTCCAGAAGGTCCTGCGACGCGTCCTGAAGGACGAGGCGAGTGCCGCGCCAGCGCCGCCGGGTCCGGTGGGGTCGACTACCAACCCCGGGCGATGAGGTCACGCGAGATGACCAAGCGCTGGATCTCGTTCGTCCCTTCGAAGATCTTGCTGATCCGGGCGTCACGATAGGCGCGCTCGATGGGGGTCCCCCGGATGTATCCGAGACCTCCGTGGATCTGGAGGGCCTCGTCGATCACCTCGTCGGCCCACTCGGAGGCGAGGCACTTGACGATCGAGGCTTCCCGGGTCTTCTCCGCGCGTTCCCTCCGCCCCCACGCCGTGGGGTCGGTTCCCATCCGGTCCTGGTGGGCCGCGGCGTGGTAGACGAGCAGGCGTAGGGCTTGGGCCCGCATCGCCATGTCGGCGAGCTTGAACTGGATGGCCTGGTACTCGCTGATGGGCTGCCCGAACTGGGTGCGGCTTTTGGAGAACTCGAGGGACCCGTGCAACGCCGACTCGATCCCGCCGAGGGACGCGGCCCCGAGTGAAACCCTCCCCACGTCCAGCGACGTCATAGCCACACTGAACCCCTTTCCCACGTCTCCGAGGACGCATTCGGGTCCGAGCTCGACGTGGTCGAGGACCAGCTCGGCCGTCGACGTCCCGTGGAGCCCCATCTTCTTCTCGCATCGGCCGACCTTGAACCCGGCGACGTCCGTATCCACGACGAACGCGGTCACCCCACCGTTGGGTCCGAGGCGCACGTCGTTCGCGGCCAGCACGACGATCGTACCGGCCTCGCGTCCGTTGGAAACGTAGATCTTGTTGCCGGTGAGGACCCATCCCTCGCCGCGCGGTTCGGCGAGCGTGCGGACCGCACCGGAGTCGCTCCCCGAGCCCGGTTCCGTGAGACTGAACGCGAGCAGCTTCTCGCCGCGGGCGGCCGGAATCAGCCACCGCCGTTTCTGGTCCTCCGTTCCGTAGTAGAGGAGCGGGGTCTCCGCGAGCGAAGTGTGCGCCCCGACGATGACTCCGTGGGACGCGTCCACCTTTCCGAGCTCCTCGAGGAAGATGCAGTAACCGACCTTGCCCAACCCAAGGCCCCCATACGCCTCGGGGATCGGGATGCCGAAGTACCCCTCCTCCTGCATCCGTCGGACGGAGGCGGCGGGGAACTCCTCCTTCTCGTCCATCTCGACGACGACCGGCGCGATCTCCTTCTGGATGAACGAGCGCGCGGCCGCGCGGAACGCGTCCTGGTCGGGCGTGAACGAGAACTCGATCGGCATCCTCAGTTTCCCTGGAACTTGGGAGGACGACGTTCCACGAACGCGAGGATCCCCTCGCCGAGGTCGTGCGAGGGAAGCACCTCGGAGGCGAAGAGTCCGGTCTCGACCTCGAATCCCTCCTCGAGCGGCTTCGAGATTCCCTCCGTGATGGCCCGCTTGGCCGCCTGGACCGCCTTCGGGGCCTTCTGGGCGATCGTGTGGGCCACGTCGCGGGCCGCCCGAAGTTCCTGACCGGCGGGGACCATCTTGTTCACGAGACCGATCCGGAGCGCTTCGGCGGCCGGGATCACGGCCCCGGTGAAGATCAGTTCCTTGGCCTTCGCCACTCCGACGACTCGAGGGAGTCGCTGGGTCCCTCCGTAGGCCGGCATGAGCCCGTAGTTCACCTCGGGGGCTCCCAGTTTCGCCGACTCCCCGGCGACCCGAAGGTCGGCCGTAAGCGCGAGTTCGAGCCCGCCCCCGAGCGCGAGGCCGTTGATCGCCGCGATGACGGGGATTCGCAACCCCGCGATCCGGGAAAAGAGCCCGAGTCCGCGACGCACGACCTCCGGTGCGGTGGCGAGGTCGAGCGTCGCCATCTCCTTGAGGTCGGCACCGGCGCTGAAGTATTGTCCCTCACCCGTGAGGACGACCGCGCGAGCGGTCGGGTCGGACTCGAGGGAGCTCACGTGTCGACCCAGGTTGGCGAGGAGGGCCGTGCTGAGCGCGTTGACGGGAGGGTGCTTCAGGACAAGGAGCTCGACCCCGTCCTCCTCACGCTTCCGACCGACGAGCCCGGAATTCTCCATCGATCGCACCGGGAACGAGACGTTCGTGCCGGTTCTTAACCCATCACCCGCGGCGTCGTTCCCGTCGCCGGCCCGCGGGCGGGGGGAACCCTATGTAACGGGCCCGATTCGCTCACCGTGGTCCGCCGGGAACTTCTCTCGCTCTCCCTCTACTCCCTCCTGGCCAGCAACCGAGGGGGGTTGTTCATCGTTTTCTTTCCCCTCTACTTGGTCGAGGTCAAGGGGGCGACGCTCCCGGCCGCCCTCGTCATCCTGAGCCTCGCCTACGTGCCGGCGAGCCTCATCGGACCCCTGGTCGGGCGACTCTCCGACCGGGTCGGCCGGCGCCGCCCCTTTCTGCTTGTCGGGGAGGCCGCCGCGTTCCCCCTCTTTCTCGGCATCACCTTCGCCCCGGGATGGGCGCTCGCCGGGGCGCTGTTCATCGGCGCCGAGGTCGCGCTGGCGGTGGGAGGACCCGCCTACACCGCGTACGTGGCGGACGTCACGCGGACCGACGAGCGGGGGGAGGGGTACGGTCTCCTCAACGCGACGTCGAACGCGGGCGCCGTCGTGGGGTTCATCCTGGCGGGGGCCCTGACGTACTTTTTCGGACTACGGGCCCTCTTCCCCTTCGTCGTCGCCGTGATGGTGGGGACCCTCTCGGTGGTCCTCTTCCTCGTGCCGGACATCCGGGTCACGCCGACCCCGAAGCGTCGACCGCTGCGCGAGATGGGGCCGGTCGCGGCGTTCTCGTTCGCGGTCTCGATCCGTGCCATCGGGTCCGGTGCGATCGCGACGTTCTACGGGTACCTCGCCTACAGCCTCGGGGCGAACGACCTCGAAGTGAGCGTCGTGGCGATCGCGGGTCTCATCACCGGGGCGGTCGTCTCCCTGCCGCTCGGCCGGATGATCGACCGCCGCGGGGAGATCCGGGGGATCTGGTACGGCACGGTGTTGACCCTCGCATCGTACGGGATCTTCCTGTTCTCGACCGATTGGGTCGAGACGGTCCCCGGCCAGGCCGTCCGCAACGCCGGCCTCTCGCTCGTCGGTCCCGGCATGCAGGTCTACGTGGCGCGGGTCGCGCCGGAGGGACACCGCGCGGAATACCTCGGATTCTTCTCCCTGATCAACTCGACGCTGTGGAGCGTGGGGCCCCTGGTCGGGGCGATCGCCATCGAGTTCTTCGGCTACCCGGGCCTGTTTGCGATGGCGATCGGAACGACGATCATCTCGCTCGTGGTCATGGAGTTCCTCTACGGCGAGATGGGCATCCGCGCCCGACTCCTCCGAAGAGAAGTCGGCGTCCCGCTCGCCGGTACCCGGGCCCCTCCCTCGTCCTGACCACCATGATATAGGACACCGCCGTCCGTCGAGTGTGCAGCGCCCGACCACCTTTGCCGACGCCTCCGCGACCCTGGAGGAGTCCCAGTACGTGGTCGTCGGCGTACCGTTCGACCGGACCACCTCCTTCCGGCCCGGGGCCCGGTTCGGCCCCGACTCGATCCGTCAGCACTCCTGGAATTTCGAATCGTACGACCTCGAGACGGGACTGAGCCTCTCGGACGTGCCGATCCACGACCTCGGCAACACCGAGGAATTCGGCTCGGCCGAGGACATGGCGAACTCCCTTCGCGAGGAGATCCGACCGCTCTATGCGGCGGGGAAGGTCCCGATCGTGCTGGGAGGAGACCACGCGTGTTCGCCCCCTGTCGTGGAAGCGTATCCGGACTCCGCGCCCAGCGTCGGCGTCCTCTACCTGGATGCCCACATGGACTTCCGGTCGAGCTACCTCGGCGACCGACGTAGCCACGGCTGCTCCTCCCGACGGATCCTGGAGAAGGTCGGCGCCCGCAACATCGTCGTCATGGGTGTTCGGTCGGTCTCGGCGGAAGAGATTGACGACAACCGGGGGATCGGCATGTCGTTCGTGACGGCGCACGAGATCGCGAAGGAAGGTATCGAATCCGCGGCCCAGCGGGCTCTCAACATGCTCCGGACCGACCGACTCTACATCTCCCTCGACATCGATGCGATCGACCCGGCCTACGCCGGAGGGACCGGCACGCCCGAGCCGTTCGGCCTCACCCCTCGGGACGTGAAGTACGTCATCGGCCAGGCCGCGCCGCGCCTCGTCGGGATGGACATCATGGAAGTGAGCCCCCACTACGACACGGGCAACACGAGCGCGCTCGCCGCGCGGCTCGCCCGCGAGGCGATCATCCGTCGAGCCGCCAGTCAGGCCGGCCACTAGAGGGGAGCCGCGGAATGCCCGACGGCCCCGAACCACCCCCGACGGCGCGAGGCGCCGAGGCGACGCTGCGACGGGTCGACTGGTGGGGGTTCCCGGCGCTCGCGAAGGAGCGCGACCCGAAGGGGTACCGCCCGAAGGCCCTGGACGATCGGCTCCGCCGCGAGCGGACCCGGACCGAGGCCCGCTTATTGGTGGACGCTCGCCGGCTGGGAATCCGCACCCCGATCCTTTACGACATCGACCTCGTGCGGCACCGCTTGATCCTCGAGGAGCTCACGGGGCCGACGCTCAAGGGGCTCTTGGAGGACGCGAACCTGGCCCCGGAGAGTCTGACCCGGGCGGTTCGCTCCTTCGGCGCTACGCTGGGCCGGTTGCACGCCGGCGGGATCTCCCACGGGGACCTGACGAGTTCCAACGTCCTCTTTCCCGAGGGACCGACCGGCGCGCCGGCGCTCATCGACCTCTCCATGGGGAGCCGGAGCCCAGGGCTCGAGGAACTCGGGATCGACCTCCACCTGGCCGAGGGAGACCTGAAGGCGTTGCATCCGAAGGCCGACGCCCTCATCCGAGCCTTCCACGAGGGGTACGAAGAAGGAAATCCCACGGGCTCCAAGGACGTTCGGCAGCGGGCCAAGGCGATCCGCAGCCGAATGCGATACGCGTAGGGCCGGCTCACTCCGGGTGGCGCACTCGACCGAGGCCGGCGACGAGCGCGGAAGGTAACTCCTCGATGAGGTCGCTCGCGAGCAACCCGTCCCCGCGGGTCGCCGCCACGCGGAGTCCCGCCTCCCCGACCCAGTAGGTGCCGAGCCGGGCGGCGGCCGTCGCGCCCAGGCCCTGGGCCAGGAGGCTGCCCAGCACACCGGCCAGCACGTCGCCGGCCCCACCGACGGTCATCGAGAGCGCGTGGTGTCGGTTCTCGAAGACCTCGTCGCCCTGGACGATCAGGTCGGGATCCCCCTTGACGACGAGCGTGATCCCGAGGTCCCGGCTCGCGGCTCGGGCCGCGGTCTCTCGGTCGGCGGAGTTCCCGTCCTTCGGTCCGCGGAACACTCGGACGAACTCGCCGCCGTTGGGCGTGGCGAGTACCGGAAGTCCCGGCGGTCGACCCCGGACCAGGTCCGGGAGCACCGAGAGCGCGTCGGCGTCGACGACGACCGGGTACTTGCCGACGATCGCCCGGGTCAGGTTCCGGAGGGCCTCGGTCGTCTCCGATTCCGTGCCCGCCCCCATCCCCATCACGATGGCCCGCGGCGGAGCCTGTTCGAGGAAGCGGAGCATCGGTCCCACGTCGGGCGGGGCGAACCGGTCGCGACCGAATCCCCGAACGATGAGGTTAGGGCTGAACGACTGGATCCGGTCGGACACTCCGCCGGGGGCGAGGATGGTGGCCCGCTCGGCGCCGGACCGGAGGGCCGCCATTCCGGCGAGCGCCGGAGCGCCGGCGTACGGTCCCCCGCCGATCACGATGATTCGACCGGTACGCCCACGAGCCTCGGCGCCGTGGGCGGCTCGGAGAAAGAGGAAGTCGCCAGGGCCGGTCTCTCGCCAGGCCGCGGGTGGGATCCCGATGTCCCGTACCGTGAGCTCCCCGGACGGGGCGTTGAGGAACTCCGTCTTCTGTGCGCCCAGCGCCACCGTCCGCGTGGGGCGCAACCCCTCGGGGTCGCCCGCCCCGGTCGGCACGTCGACCGAAAGAACGGGCACCCCACTCTCGCGGAGGGCCGCGACCGCTTCCCGGTAGGGGGAGCGGAGGGGTCCGCTCTGCCCCGTTCCGAGGAGGGCGTCGACGGCGATGGGGAAAGGAGTCAGCTCCTCGGCCCGAGGTACGCCCACATGGATGGGGATCCTTCGGGCGACCCGGTCGAAGCAGCGTCGCGCGGCACTCGACCGGATCTGGGCGGGGGCCCGCACCATCCAGATCTCGGGAGCGTACCCCCACTCCGCGAGATAGTGGGCGGCGCAGGTCCCGTCCCCGCCGTTGTTCCCGGGTCCGACCACGATGGCGACCCGGGCGTGCGGAGCCCCGAGGGCGCGAACGACCTCGTCCGCAACGGCCCGCCCGGCATGTTCCATGAGCGTGTCGGTCGAGACCCCGAGCGCGAGGGCGTTCGCTTCGGCGACCGCCATCTCGACCGAGGAAAGCGAACGGCCGATGTCGGCCCCCATCGTCCCCTACGCGGAGGGCGTGGGCTCGGACTTCGCGTCGGCCGGACCGAACAGGTTCACGGACGGCGGGAGCAGGTTGCGTCGCGCGAGATACTGGGCTTGGGTCCGGCTGTAGCGGAAGAGGATGTCCGCCTTTCCTTCTTGGAAGCCCCAGGGGCGGAGGATGAGGAGGTCTCCTTCCCGGATCCACATCTTTTTCTTCATTTTCCCGGTGATGCGGCCCATCCGGGGGATGCTGTCCTCGCACATCACCCGAATGCGGGCGGCGCCGAGCAGCTGATTGGCGATCCCGAAGACCTCGCCCCGGTTCCGGCGGGGGAGCGGAAGGCGACCGACGTCCTCGACGCCTTCCATGACCTCGACGACCGGGGCGGGTTCCTCCCCCTCGGGGGTCGGAGGCACTCCGTCGGGGGTGGCCGGGCTGGCGTCCATCGTCACGGCGCGCCGAGCCGACCTCAGTATTTCAAGTCGGCCCCAGACGCGGGAACACCTTGAGCGGATTCTCCTCCAAGATGCGATGCTGGTCGGTGGCGGGGATGGGGAGTGCCCGGAAGGCCTCGAGATTCGCCCCGATGTCCTTGACCCCGGGGCCGGGCCAATCGGTGCCAAACAGAACCTTCTCCGAGAGCCGCGTCAGCGTCGGGAAGTACTCGAGGAGCCGGGCGGGAGGGATTCCCGAAAGTTCGAGCCAGACGTTAGGAAAACGTCGGGTGAGGAACACGGCCGTCTCCATCCAAATCGGTCGTCCTCCGTGGGCGAGCACGATCGTGAGCTCCGGAAAGTCGACTGCCACATCCTCGATGAGCATCGGGTCGGCGAACCGATTGCGCGCGCGGGGGAACACGCTTGTACCGGTGTGGAAGATGACGGGGAGCTCGTAGCGCACACAGGCCGCGTACAGCGCCCGAAGGCCCGGTAGCTCGCCGTCGGCGTACGCGTTCGGGCTGAATCCCTGGTGGGGAGGGTGGAGCTTGATGGCCCGGAGGTGGAGTTGCTCGGCCAGACGTCCGACCTCGTGCTCCGGATCGGGATGATCGGGCCGGAGTCCTCCCACGGCGATGAGCCGTTCGGGGTTGGTGCGGACGTACTCGCTCACGAAGTCGTTCGCCTTTTCCGTGTATCCGATGACCTCGGGGGCGACGTAATTGATGAGCGCGGCTCGCTCCACTCCCGACGTATCGAGGTACTCGAGGAACGCCGCGGGGTCTTTGAGGAACTGCGACGGGGCAGACTTCGGGTAGCCGAGCAGCTGCGCCGCATCCGGTCGCATCTCCCAGATCGGGTTGATGTGCACGTGGCAGTCGGTGACGCCCATCGGACGGGCGGAGCGACGTGTCCGATATAGAGACGCGACCGAAACTCGTCAGGACGAGAGTTTATCAGGCCGCCACGTCGTGGGCCGGTTCGATGGCATCACCGGTCGCAACCCGCATCATGCCGAAGCATCTCAAAGCGACGTACCTCGCCGACCGGGAGTACCTGCTCGAGGAGACCCGGGCGACCAAGTTGTACTACTTTCCCGGGCCCGTGCTCTGGACCTTGTTGTGGGGAATCCTCACGTTCTTCTCGGCCGAGGCGGCCTACAACCTCCCCGGTGCCGGCACCCTTCCCCAGTACGCGAGCCTGATGAACTGGACCCACAACCAGACCACCGCGATGTGGGTCACCGTGTTCTATCTCTTTCTCTTCGTGATCGGGCTCCTTTGGCTATTGGTGCGGTACCTTCGTTGGATCTCGACCGTCTACGCCGTCACCTCCCGACGCGTCATCGTGCAGAAGGGGATTCTTGGCCGCGATTTCGACGAGATCCCGGTCACGCAGGTCCGCGGCGTGGACGTCCATCAGTCGGTCGGCCAGCGAATCCTCGGGTACGGCTCGGTCCGGGTGAGTTCGGAAGGAGGGACCCGATTGGGGAACGAGGACTGGAAAGGGATTCCGAAACCGTTCCGCTTCCAGAAGTACATCGAAGACGCGACCCAGAACCGCGACACTCCGTATCCCACCCCCGCCACTTCGGGACCGGCCTCCGGTCCTGCGATGGGAACCCAACCCCCCACGCACTGATCAGCCACCAGGCTCCGGAAACGAAGTCCGGCCTCCCCGGTCGGCGCAGGTTGAGGGATCGTCGCGGACCATCTCTCTAGTCCTGTGGAGGGCATCCCCGATCCGGGGTATGTCGGGTGGCGATTCCCGTGGGCGACCTACCGCCCTCCGCCAGGGTTGTCGGAGGGAGAGACTCCGCCCTCGCCGAAGATCTGGTCGGGTTCCGAGTCGGTCGGACCTAGCGCCTCCTCAGCCGGTTCGATTTCGGGCTTGCCCGGACCGCGGCGCCGAGAGAGGATGAGGCCGACGATCACGGCCACCGCGATAACGGCGAGTCCTGCCAAGGCGTACGCCTCGAGCGTGAACCCCGTGAAGGGCGGCCCTTGCTGGGGTGCGGGGGTCCCACCATTGGGATCGTAGGTGACGAGGATCGTGACGGGCGCCCCGGCGATGTCAACATTCCCCGAGGCCGGGGTGACGAACCCGATGACGGCGGCCAGAGAGTAAGAGTAGCTCCCGTTCTCGAGCTTGACACCGAAGCCGACGCCTGCGGCCAGGGTGTGGGTACTCCCGTTGATGGTGAACCCCCAGGATGCACCCGTGGGAAGTCCGGACTCCTCGAAGGTGACGACGAACGTCGCATGTTGACTCGGACCGGTCGAGTTCGGAGCGAACGTCACCTGGATCGACCGAGGAGCCCCGGCGATCACCAGGGTGCCGGTGGGCTGAGCCAGCGAGTATCCGGAGACGTTGGTGACCGAGTACCGGTAGGAACCGTCCCCCTCCGCGGTCGTGAGGTTGGTCGTCCTCCCGGAGAGGAGCGTTCCACCGATCGCGACGGACCAGCCCGTGCCGACCGCGAGACCGGATTCGGTAAAGGTTAGGCCATACAATCTGGTGTAGGCGAGGACGACCGAGGCGGGCGAGCCGGCCACGACAACCGTCCCATTTCCTGGGCTGGCGACGTAGGCCCCGGCCGCCGGGGCGGTCCAGGACCAGCTTCCATTCCCGAGGTAGATGAGAAGGGACGACGAATAGGAAGTGTGGTTGGAGCCCGCGACGTTTAGGGTCCACCCATTGCCGAGCGGAATCCCGTTCTCTTGGAACGTGACGGGAAAGGTCTTGGAGAAGACAATCGAGGTCGTGACGTCCGACCCACTCACGCTCACGGTCCCCGAAGGGGGGGCGGCCCCGAAACCGGGGAGCGGGTTGACGACGAAGCCGTAGGATCCGTTAGGCTCCTGGGCCGCCAACGTCGAGGTCGAGGACGTGAGGTTCAGCCCTGCGACCGTCACCCCCCAAGGTGTCGAGCCGGGCAGCCCGGTCTCGTCGAATGTCGCCGTGTAAACTCGGTAGAAATTGATCGGCTGGCTGGTATCGAGCCCCGCGACCACGAGGGTGCCCGAGGGCGGCGACGCCCCGAGGCCGGGCGGTGGGCCGATGGAAAAGCCGTAGGTTCCGTTGGGAACGATGAACTTTGCGAATGAGGTCGCCGTAGTGACCGTCTGACCATCGAGCGAGACGTTCCACGTGGTTCCGCTCGCGAGGCCCTCGGCGATAAACGTCACGTTGAACAACTGGGTCACCCAGAGGAAGGCCCGGAGCTGGCGCTCTACACCGACCGAGTCGTGGACCGTGAGTCCGATCCCCCATCGCCCGGTGGCCGTGGGGCTACACGCGAACGAGGAGAGATTCGCGGGGATGCATCCGGCGGGGAGGCCGGAGTACGAGTATGTGAGCGGACCGGTCCCCCCAGTGACATTTGCGTACAGGGTAATGGGTGAGCCGCGGGCCACGACGGAGGGCTGGATAGTGAACGACGCGTTCGCCAGAAGGGACCGCGGGTGGGCCGCGAGTTCATAGAGCGTTCCATCGGTCCAGTCCCCGACCAACAGGTCCTGGTTCACGCCGAGGGCCACGGCATTCGTGTAGATCCCTACGGAGATTGTGGTTCCGGTACCATTCGACAGGTTGAGCGCCGTGACGTTTCCCGCGTTGTCGGCCACGTACAGGTAGGAGCCGTTCGGGTCGGCGACGAGCGCACCGGCGTAGGGGCGGGCCGGGAGCGAGCCGTTGGCGGTGTCTGTCACTGGATCGATGATCGTGACGTTGGAGTTGAATGTGTTCGATGCGTAGACCCGGTCGTTGAACGAGTCCCAGGCGATGTACCCCGGGCCCGGGGTCGGGATCGAGGCGATCGACCGA
Organism: Thermoplasmata archaeon; assembly: GCA_022749935.1. Taxonomy (GTDB): domain Archaea; phylum Thermoplasmatota; class Thermoplasmata; order Lutacidiplasmatales; family UBA184; genus Lutacidiplasma. The sequence goes on from JAKIWQ010000006.1 coordinate 43,339, forward strand.
TTCGTGGCGGTGTCGATTACCGTCACGTTCGTAAACGAATTGGCCACGAACAGCCGGTGGTCCGTCGGGTCAAACGCGAGACCCCCAGCGGTGCCTCCGATCGGAATCGTGGCGTTGTTCGCAAAGTTCAGCGGGTCCACCGCCCGGAGGTCGCCGTTGGTCGTGGGGTAGTAGACCACGCCCGTCGCCGGGTCAACGCCGACGGTCTCTGGGACGGCCCCCGTGTCGTTCAAAACCCCGACCACCGCAGCCGTGGTGGCGTTCAGGAACTCTACGCGAGCAACCGGCGCGAAGGCCCCATCCGTGACTACGATGAGCTCCTTCGTGAGCGGGTCGTAGGCCAACGCGTTCGGCGCACCGTTGAGGTAGGTCGTAGCCGCGGCACTGAAGTTCGATGGGTCGACGAACACGAGTCGAGAATTCCGCCAATCTGCCACTACGTACTGATGCCTCAGCGGGTCGTAGACGATGGCGGTGACCTTTCCCTCGGTAAAAGTGTGGCTGAACTCGGTAAGGTGGACGGGGTCGAGGCCGACGATCTGATCACCTTCCCCGAGCGAGAGGTAGATCGAGGACAGTTCGGGGACGACGGTCAGCGACCACGGGGCCCAGACGACCGCCGGGTACTCGTGGTCATCCGCGATGGGCACGGGACGGGTCACGGACAGGTTGTAAGGGTCCACCGCCCAAACGGCCTCGCTATTGTAGTCACCCACGAACAGTTGGTTGGTTCCAGTGTCGTAGACCACTCCAGAGTTGCCCAGCCCGAGCGGAGCCGCCGAAGCCCAGGCATTCGACGCGGTCGAAACCGCTATGATGCACCCTCCGGAACCGTAACTGGATTCCACCATGTAGATCTCACCGTTCGCGGGATCGAGGGTGATCCCCTCCGGGTAAACGAAGGCTGGGCAGGGGGCGCTGGCCAAGGAGATCGTCGCGAGGATCGCGCCGGATAACCCGTCCAGCACGGCGATTCGTCCCGCCGCGTGGTCAGCAATGTACAGTCGACCAGTACCGGAATCGTAGACCACGCCGGAGGGCAGGAAACCCAACGTGTAGTTTTGGACGAAGGAGAACCTCGTGAGGTTCACGGCTATGAGGGTCGAATTCTGAATCCCTGAAACCAGGAGGTCGCCGGACAGAGGATCCCATGTCAACGTGTCGGGTCCCAGGGAGATCGAGTTGTTGAATCGTACATCGATGGACGCTACAATCAATCCAGTAACGGGGGACACAGCCTCCAAGGTTCCGTTGCCCACCAATCCGTAGAGAAGCCCGGTCGTCGCCACGAAGACCGGACCCGCGCCGTACTCGAAGGATGACCCCAACTGACCGACGATCCGGGAGGTGCTCGGGTTGTAGACCAGGACGCCTGGGGACGCATCGACGTAGAGCAAGCCGTTCCGGGGGTCATAGGCGCTCGACCCGAGGTTGAAGCTATACTGGTGCGGTGACACGTTTCCCCGAACGAGGTTTCCATCGGTGAGCGCCAAAGAGTAGGCGACGCTTAGGTTCGTTCCCAACCCCGTTGCGAGAGGCGGCCCCGAGGGCGGTAGGGTACCGCTCACCTCCGGTGCGTAGTTCGAACCCTCGGGTGAACCGTCGGCGGTCGCGACGAGCCCGAAGACGCTCGGTGGCGGGACGACCATCAGTGCGGCCACGAGCACGACTACCGAGAGGGCCGTTTCGCCTCTTCGAAGCGTCGACGCAAACGGTCGGTACGGTGGCCCGCCGAGCCGTGTCGGGGGACCCGTCTGAGCCCACGAAACCGAGGGAGCCGTCGCGCGCCGGACCATCGTGGTGCGAGCGAACTGTCCCACCTATCATAACGTCTCATGGTACCGGCCCTACGGCCCGCTGTCCGAGGCCTCCCAACCCCCCGCCCGAGGTGAGACACTTCTGGGGCAAGATTCCGGCGAGTGGAGAGGGGCGAGGAGACGGAGGAGGCCCCGGGGTTCGTCCCACCAGCCGGCCCGGCGGCGTTTCGACCGTCGACGCCGCCTCGGAGGTACGCAAGGAAATTATCCCGAAGCGGGACCGCTCAGTCATCGACACGACCGTTCACCTTCGGCGGAGGGGGGCGGGAGGGTTCCGCATCGGCATGCTTGGGGGAAAGGACGAATCGAGGCTTCGGGCCGGCCCGAGCAGAGTTAAGCCGCTTCCCGGTCTCGCGACCCGGCTCCATGGCGGACGACTTCGACGCGATCGTCGTGGGAGCCGGTTTCGCCGGTTCGTCGGCCGCGATTCGCCTGGCCCAAGGAGGGGCGAATGTCCTACTCCTCGAACGTGGGGCGGAGGCCGGTGTGAAGAATCTGTCCGGAGGGATTCTGTGGGGTCACGACCTCGATCGGATCCTCCCCGGATGGTGGCACGAGATGCCGGTCGAACGACATATCGTCCGAAAACGGTTCGGCTTCCTCACTTCCGACAGTGCCGTCTCGTTCGATTTCGACGACGCCACGTGGCGGCGGGAACCGTACGTCGCCCACTCCGTGCTCCGGGTCCGTACCGACGCGTGGATGGCGAAGAAGGCCGAGGACGCCGGGGCGACGGTCGTGACCAGCGTGCCGGTGGAACGATTGAACTGGGAGGGAACCCGAGTCCACGGGATCGTCCAGGGCGGGGAGACGATGACCGCTCCGGTGACCATCCTCGCGGACGGGGCGAACTCCCGCCTTGCCCTGGGGACGCCGATCCGACCCAACCCGCGGCTCCGTGGGGAGGCGACCGAGCTCGGGATCAAGGAGGTCTACCGGTTGGACGCCCGCCGGATCGAGGAAAGGTTCCAGCTCGGACCCGGCGAAGGGCACGCGGAGGAGTGGGTGGCCGGCCAGTTCGCCCCCGGCGTGATGGGCGGGGGCTTCCTCTACACCAACGCGGACACGATTTCGGTCGGGCTCATCCTCAACCTCCAATCGCTCTTCGGTCGGGGCGTCTATTCTCAGGAGCTTATCGAACAGTTTCGACTCCACCCCACGATCGCGGCCCGGCTCCGGGACGCAGAGTTGGTCGAGTATGGTGCGAAACTCATCAGCTCGGGGTGGGCCAGTCGGCCGAGCGCATTTCACGGCGACGGGTGGATGGTTGTTGGGGACGCAGCGGGATTTGTCTTCTCGAACGGGATCGTGATTCAGGGAATGAACTACGCCATTCGAACGGGGCTCGAAGCGGCCGAGGTCGCCCTGGCCTCGAAAAAGGTCGGCGACCACTCGGCCACGCGTCTGGCGGAGTATGACCGACGGCTCGAGTCGTCCGGCGTTCTCTCGGACTTCCGCGACTTCGAGAAGATGGACCGGGTCAAGTGGAACCCCCGGTTCTACACCGCGTACCCACGCTTTGCGACCGAACTCTTCCATGCGTTGATGACGGAAACCGGGGCCCGGAAGCAGCCGATCCGCCGATTGCTCCGAACGGCCCAGAAGGCGGCGGGTCTCGGTTCGACAACGCTCCTCAAGGACGGCGTCGGGATGTTCCGGGACCTCTGAAGGGAGTACCCGGACCCCCCATGAAACGGCAACCCGACCCCTCTTCGAGATTTCTCCTGCGCCGCGCCAGACCCGCCGACCTGGCAGTCTTGACCACGCACCGGCAGGACATGTGGCGGACGATCGGTCATCACACGGTCCACGAGATTGAGACGCATGCCCGACCCTACCGCCGTTGGCTACGCCCTCGGCTCTGGACGGGCGAAGTGGTCGCGTACGTCGGGACCGTGCGGGGGCGGGTGGTCGGCTCGGGCACCCTGTGGTTCATGCCGCAAGAACCGCGTCCAGGGAATCCGGGGGGAGTCCTTCCCTACATCATGTCCATGTACACCCGTCCCGACCACGAGCGACAGGGGATCGCCTCGGCCATCGTCCGACGACTGATTCAGGAGGCGCGGAAAACCGGAGCGGGCCGGGTCACGTTGCACGCGGCGGATCGGGGCCGACCGGTGTACGAGCGCCTGGGGTTCGAACAGACCGCCGAAATGCGCCTGTGGCTCCGCCGACCCGCATGGGCTGGGCCGGCGCCGCGACCTCTCAAAGGCCGCGGACGCGCCGGATCTCCGCGGTCAGGGCCGGCAGGATCTGGAACAGGTCGCCGACGATCCCGTAGTCCGCGACCCGGAAGATCGGGGCGCTCGCGTCGGAGTTGATCGCGACGATCACCCGGGAGCTCAGCATCCCGACCAGATGCTGGATCGCGCCCGAGATCCCGACCGCGATGTAAAGTTGCGGCGAGACCGAGCGGCCCGTCTGGCCGACCTGAAAGGACGACGGTCGCCAACCGGCGTCGGTGACGGCGCGGGAGGCACCGACCGCTGCCCCCAGGGCCGCCGCCAACTCCTCGACGAGGTGAAAATTCTCGGCGGTTCGGACCCCTCTCCCGCCGGAGACGACAATCGAAGCGTCCCCCAGGGAGGGTCCTACGCCTTCCGAGGTGGGTTCGAGGGCCGTGCGCCGCGCCACCAGGAGTCCGGGAGGAAGCGATGGTAGTGGGACTTCCTCGATGTTGGAAGGGACCGCCGCGTCGGGCGGCACCGGGAATGTGTGGGGACGTAGCGCGAGCACGAAGCGAGGGCCATCGAGTCGGCGGGTCTCGGTGGCGCGGCCCCCGAAGATGGGGCGACGGACGTGGAGGGCGTCCCCCTCTTTCCGGACCTCGGTGACGGAGGAGGCCGCCGAGGCGTTCCACCGGATGGCCAATCGTCCGACCAACTCGCGCCCGAACGTCGTGCCTCCGACGAGGACGGTGTCGGCCCCCACTCGCTCCGCGGCCGCGGCGACGGCGTGCGCGGTCGCCGCGACCAGAGCGGTGTCGAGCGTCGCGTCCGTCACGACGACCACGCGGGCCACCCCTACGTGAGAAAACTCGTCCGCGACCGATCGAGCCGAACTGCCGGCGACGAACCCGATTACCGGAGCCTGACCCGCAGCGAGGTGTTGACCGACGGTGATGCATTCCAGGGTCGGACTGGTAAGGTGACCGGCTTGCACCTCCCCGACGACGAGGATGGGTGCGGTCATGGGAACACCTTCGCTTCCTCACGGAGGAGGCGTACGAGTTGCTGGGCCGCCTCGGCCGGCGTCTTGTACTCGATCATCCGCGCCCCGGTCCGCGGGGCCGGGAGTTCGAATCTCTCCGACTCGCTCCGGGGTCCGGCGGGCACTGGTTCGAGCGGACGCCTGGCGATCGTGGCTTTCCGGGATCGGAGGATATTCGGGAGCTTGGCCGTACGCGGATCATTCCATGCTTGTTGGAGGCCCATGACACAAGGACCCGAAGACTCCCAGCGTTCCCCGCCCTCCTCCGTAGACCGGAGGAACCGGAACCGAGACGTTCCGGCGTCCCATCGGAGGTCGACCACGGAACTGAACTCGGGGAGCGAGAGCAGCTCCCCTAGAGCGGGCGGGACGAGTCCGGCTTCGTCGTCTCCGGCCTGCTTCCCGCACAGGATGAGGTCGTGGGGTACCGACGTGATGGCCGCGGCGAGAGCGCGGGCCGCGGCGATCGGGTCGAGCGCCGTCCCGGGAGGGGCCTCGACCCAGGTCGCGAGGTCCGCTCCCAACGCGATGGCCGCCCGAAGGACTTCCTCCGTTCGAGGGCCGGGCCCGTACGAGACGGCGTGTACCCTCGAGCCGGCGATAGACTCCTTCAGCAGGAGGGCCTGCTCGAGAGCGGATTCGTCATAACCGGCCAGGACGAACTTGACGCCTTCCGAGTCGAGGGCACGGCCGTCCGTGGCCGCCCTGAGCCGGGTCTCGGCTTCGGGAACGGGCTTCAGGCAGACGACGATCTCCAAGGGCCCCCTCTGGGATCAGGCGTACTGACGGAGGAGCTCGCGGGCGATGACCGTCCGCTGGATCTCGTTGGCCCCTTCGTAGATCTGGGTGAGCTTCGCGTCGCGAAGGAGCTTCTCCACGGGATACTCCTTCATGTACCCGTACCCGCCGAAGGTCTGGATCGCTTCGTCGGCCACATGGAGCGCCGCGTCGGATGCAAAACACTTGGCGATGGAGGATTCCAGCGTTCCCTTCGAGCCGTGGTCGATCGTCCACGCCGCATGCCACGTCAGAAGTCGGGCGGCATGGATGGACTGGGCCATGTTGGCCAGCTTGATCTGGATCGCCTGGTGTTCGCTGATCGGCTTGCCAAACGAGTGTCGCTTGAGCGAGTAGGCGGCCGCGTGGTCGAGCGCGGCCTGGGCGATCCCAGTGGCGAGGGCTCCGATGGGGGTCCGGGTCTGGTCGAGCGTACGCATCGCGATCGAGAACCCGTCCCCTTCTCCCCCGAGCCGGTCGACGACGGGAACCCGCACCCCCTCAAACCGGACCGTGCTGGTGGACGACGCACGATGTCCCATCTTCTCCTCGTCCTTTCCCGTGGTCAATCCTTCGGTCTCCCGCGGAACGACGAACGCGGTGATCCCCTTGTACCTCAGGTCCGGGTCTACCGTCGCGAAGACCGTGTAGAGTGAGGCGTGGGGTGCATTCGTAATGAAGCACTTCTCACCGTCGAGTAGATAGTGGTCCCCGTCCTTCCGGGCCCGCGTCTTCAGGCTACCCGCATCGCTGCCGCCCGCGGGCTCGGTCAGGCAGAAGGAGGCAAAGTGATACTGCGCGCAGAAGGGCGTCAGGAAGCGTTCCTTCTGCTCCGGAGTACCGCCGAGGATGATCGGTTCGAGAGCCAGGCAGTTGGCGATCACCGAGGTGGTCATCCCTCCGCACGCGTGGGCGAGCTCCTCGACGATCAGGCACTGTTCGAGGACCCCGAGGCCGCTCCCGCCGTACTCCGTCGGGACGTTGAGATTCATGAGGCCGAGCTCGTAGGCCTTCCGGTAGATCTCGTCGGGGAACCGGGCGGCCTTGTCACACTCCGCGGCGTGCGGCGCCATCTCGGTGCGGGCGAACTTCCGAGCCATGTCCCGGAGGCTTTCCTGCTCCGCGGACAACGAGAAATCGGGCATTTTGGGAAGGACCGGCGTGCCACCGGAACGCGCTATATCACGGCTTGGGTCCTGCACCCCGTGACACGAGCTCGACGAGGGGCGAACCGACGCCCGACCGACCGGGAACTTCGCGTCGGCGCCGTTGCCAAGGTCGATCGCGACCGAGCACTTCGGGTGGGAGTCCCTGAGATCGTTCTCGGGGAAGGAAAGAGCGTCGAGCATTTGGTCGGGATCCTCCGCGCACTCCGTAGCGCCGGTCTGGGAGCGATCGTTTCCCGACCCTCGGGAAGTCAACTTGGGGCGGTACCGGCGCTCCTTCGCGAAGGGGTGCCGATTCGCGTCCTGGCGGACGGTCGAATCCTTCGCCTCGAAGGACCGTTGGGCGTGGAGTATCGTCGGGGACGGGTGGGGATTCTCACCGCGGGGACGAGCGACGTTCCGTTCGCCGAGGAAGCGCGGGTCGTCCTCGAAGAACTGGGCATCGAAGTCACCGTCGCGTACGACATCGGGGTGGCCGGCCTGCACCGACTCCTGCGCGCGTTGCGTTCGGTCGAGCGGAGAAGGCCCGAGCTCTACCTCGTGTTCGCGGGACGGGAGGGAGCCCTACCGACCGTGGTGGCAGGTCTGGTGCATGCACCGGTGATCGGAGTGCCCACGTCGATCGGATACGGTAGAGGGGGTCGAGGGGAGGCAGCGTTGAACGCGATGCTCCAATCGTGCGCTCCGCTGGGGGTCATGAACATCGATGCGGCCGTGCCGGCCGCACTCTTTGCCGCTCAGCACTTCGCACCGACGGGCCCTCGTCGGCTCCGGGGCGTGGGACCGCCCCGCCTACGATGAACGACACCGACTCCGCCCCGGGTTGGCCGACGCTCGCCGCGCGGGCGAAGGGCTCGGAGCTGATCTATCGAGACGACCCAGAGCGGTTCTCCGGCCCTCCCAGTCGCTTTTGTGGTTGGGCGTTCGAGCAACTTCGGGCCCGATTCCCACGAGGACAGGTCCTCGAATTGGGGTGTGGCACCGGTCGGGACGCTCGCCGGTTCGCGGGGGCGGGGTACCAAGTAACGGCGGTCGATTACTCGGTCACGGCGATCGATCGCGCGCGGAGGCAGATCGACAACCCCCCGCTCATCCGATTCCAGCGGACGGACGGGCTCACGGCCCTCCGCGATACGCTCCCCGACTCGCTCGATGCGGTCTACGCCCACGCGGTCTACATGATGCTCCCAGAGGACGAGTTGAAAGCGATGTTCCAGGAAGTGCGACGGGTGCTCCACCCGGGGGGTCTGCACCTGTTTGCGGTCCGATCGATGACGGATCCGATCGCGGGCCAGGGGGAGTCGGTGGCTCCCGATGTCTGGCGCCGGACCCCAGGGTCCGCACCGTACCGGTTCTTCCGGCGGGAGACGATCGACGCGCTCACCGCCCTCGGGTTCGAGCGCGCGGCGACCGAGTTCCCGGCGGGGTTGCACTTTTGGTACGTGGCCGACCGACGCCCCTAGCCGGGCGCCCGCGAAGGGCTTTTGTGGGCTGCGGTTCCTCGGTCGGACATGCCCCCCCGGGTCGTGCTCTCCGAAGAGGAGGAGCAGAAGGACCGGGACGACCGGGACCGCCTCCACGCGATGGAGGGGAAGTTCCGTTCTCTCGAGACGCGGCGGGGCGCGCTCATCGACGAGATGCATCGCCTCTCGTCCGAACAGAAGGCCCTCTACGACCGCCGCCAGGCCCCCCAGCAGGAGGTCGAGCGGATCTACGACGAGCACGGGGCCCTCGGGAAGAAGCTCAACGACCTACGGACGGCCCGGGAGAAGGCCCGCCGTCACCTCGACGCCGCGATGATCGCGCTCCGGGAGCTCCGGCTCTCCTTCCCTGCGTCCGAACGGGTCCGTCCGGAGCAATTGCGGAAGGAGATCGCCGAACTCGAGCATAAGCAGCAGACCTCGGCGATCCCCATCGATGAGGAGAACGCCCTCGTGGAACGGATCCGGGAACGCACGCGGGAGCTCAAAGGAGCCGAGTCTCGGGCGGCGGCCATCGCCGAGCACGAAAAGCAGCACAAGGAAGCGGAAGCCCGGGTGCGGGCGTGCCGGGGCGAGGTCGACCGCCTCGGCGCGGAGTTCTCCCAGGCCAAGGCGGACCGCGACGCGATGATGGCCTCCATTCGCACGAAGCTGGAGGCGGCCGGAAGTCTGGTCGCCGAGATGCGCGCCAAGGGGAAGGCGCGGGCCGAGCTTATCGAGAAGATCGACGGGATGAGCGGTGAGATGGCGACCCTCGACCAGGAGGCCCGCCGGATCTTCGCGGAGGGGCGCTCGCGTCGCGAAGAAGCCCAACGGACCTTACGAGCCTACACGCGTCCCCGCGGACGGAGCAACGATGAAGTTACCACGAGCCTGGCCGACGCCCAGCTGCAAGAGCTCCTGAAGCGGGGGAAGATCACCCTCGGCGGTTGAGCCGTTCCCGGCGGGCCCCGCGGGACGGGCCGTCTACCCTTTCAGAATATTCACAATCGTCACTTGGAAGAGAAGGGTCTGGCCCGTGACCTCACTGTTCCAGTTGATCGTAAACGTCCCCGCGACCGAATTGACGCTCAAGATCTCGTAGTGCATGTCGGTGGACTGCGACCCGGGCGGGCAGGCCCGGGCCGAAGGGAACGTGCCGAGGACGCGCCCGTAGTTCGAGGTCGTGATATCGACCTGGACCGAGATCGTGGTGGTTGTGACCTGGGTGACCGTGATGTTCCACGCGCCCGAGGGCGTGGTCTCGCCGACGCTGGTCAGATGCTCGACGGCGACCGCCGTGGAGTTCACGCTCAGCACGAGGTCGGTCCAGCCGTACGTCGGGTCGGTGAACGTAGTCCCGGCGGACAAGGTGGCTCCGGGGAAGCGGACCGTGAAATTGGACGCCGGAACGACGATAACGACCGGCACGCTGAACGCGAGCGGGAACGTCTCCGTGCAGGCGGGGTTGATGGCTCCGTAGCCGAGCGCCGGCGGGATGACGAGGAATCGGGTCTGGTTACCCGACATCCCGACCAACCCCTGCCAGAAGCCCGTGACCGTCGAACCGAACGTCGAGTTCCCGATGGTGTACTGACCCGACCCCCCCACATGGACATCGAGCGGCTTGTAGGTGGTGGGCGAACCCCCGTGGGTCGAGGCGAACTGGAGCGACTTGGGGTAGGTCGCGTTGTTCTGGTACACGTTGAACAACGAGGTATCGAAGGTGCGGCCGGCCTGGGGTCCACTTCCGAAGCTGCCGATGTAGTTCACGCTGACGTTGTCCCCGACCTGGACGGTCGGGAAGGGCGCCTTCGCCTTCGGCACGAGCAGGTAGTTCGCGCCCCAGACCCCGAGGGCCGCCGCCACCAAGGTGATCACGACGAGCACGACGAGGAGTATGCGGGAGGGTCCAGGTTCGGGCATCGTTCTCGCGGTTTGAAGAGTTGGGGGTCAGTTCGTCGCAGGTCTCGTCACCGAATCGGAGAGACAGGTGGTCCTCATTCCCCCGCGCCCCGAGCCCGGGTCCGATATAAATGCTCGCGACGGCGAGATCCGACCGGAGTAGGAGAACCCGGTCCCGCGACACGCCGGAAGGCCTAGCGTGAGAGCGACCCGGGCCGCTCGTTGGGGTTCGTTGACGCGGGAGCTGGGGGGACTCGACGCAACGCACGGAGAACGAGGAGTCCGATCACGGCCGCCACGAGGGACAACGCCACAATGAGAATTGCCCGCGCCCAGTCCGACGGACCGGCGCCCTGAAAACAGAATTGGGTTCCGGAGGAGCCGCACGACGTCGTCCCAGTTTGCTCACCCGAGCCGCTCGCGTTGACGACCGACTCCAACCACGCCGCCTGCCAGGCGATTCCGATGATCCCGAGAAGGATGAGGATCACGGCCGAAAGGAGCAGTACCTTCTCACGGCCCGGCCGACGAACCATCGCGCAGTCCATGGACATCCACCTGATAATGTTTATCCATGAAATAATTAGTATACCACGAATATTAGGCAGAGGCTAAGTGTAATATCCCCCGGCCGGTTCTGTTTCTCATATGGAAACACTCCAGCGTCTGACCCGGCGCCAGCTCGTCACTCTGCAATCGGTAGGGTCGCTGGCAACCGGAGAGCGTGGTGTGCCCCTCAAACGTCTCGCCCGATCGTTGCACGTCCAGCCGCCTACCGCCCTCGCCCACATCACCGTCCTCGAAGGACTCGGACTTGTGGCGAGGAGTCGGGGGAAGACCCAGCTCTCCCGGCGGGGCGTCACGACGTTGAGGGAATACGTGCGCCATCACCGGGTCGCCGAGACGCTGTTCTCGGAGGCCGGCCTTTCCCCCGAGGAGGCCTGCGTCGCGGCCCGTGAGGTCGACCTGGCGATCAGCCATGCCATGGTCGAGAAGGTCTGCGCCGTCGAGAACCACCCGGTACGGTGCCCTCATGGGGCACCGATCGACCCCTGTGACCTTCGTCCCGGAACGGGGTCGTCCGGACGCTAGAGGCCGTCGATGATCGGTAACTGGTTGGTCCTGGTCGCGTTCTGTCTCGGACTCGGGATGGTCCACGGCGTGATCCCGGATGAACACACATGGCCGATCACGTTCAACTACGCTGTCGGCGCGGCCTCGTCCAGGGGGGGACGGCGGGCCGGCATGTGGTTCTCGCTCGCGTTCACCGTGCAACGAGCCATCATGTCCGAATTCATGTTCCTCGCGTTCGCCCTCGTCCTGGCGTTCGACCCAGCGGTCAATGGCCCGGTCTACCTCGCCGTCGGGGTGGCGATGGCGCTGGCGGGCTGGTTGATCCTGACCGGGCGAGAGAAGAGGTTCCTCCCGCACATGGCGTTCGCCTACAGGGGGTTCAAGCAGCACCAAGAGCACGAGAAGGAGGCGGAGAAGACCCTCCAGGCGGGACGGGACATGCCCGTTCACTGGTGCCTCATCCACGGGTTCATTTCCGGGTTCGGCCAAGATTCCGGGATCTTCACCATCGCGGTGTTCGTCGCGGCCATCGCCTCCCCGTCGTTCGCGGTAGGCTGGGTGCCCGGGGCGGCGTTCGGCGTGGGTACCTTCGCGGTCCTCATGCTTATCGGGATGTTCTTCGGGGGCGCACTGGACGTCGCCGGAAGATGGGGGAAGCGACGTGTGGCCCGGTTCGGCCAATTGGTCGGAGCCCGGAGCCTGGTCGCAGGAGGGCTTGTCTTCGTCGTCGCGGGGGCCCTCTTCATCCTCGGGTTCAGCGCCCTCATCGAACCCGTGATCGACTTCGGAACCCTGATCGTCGTGTTCTGCATGATCGGGGCCACGGTCCCGATCATCGTCTACACCTGGCGGCAGGTCAAGAACGACCGAAGCCTGGACCTGCCTCCGCCTCCAACAGAGCCCCCGGCGGATCCGCGTGCGTCGACGCCCGCGCTCGTGTGACCTGTCACGCGAAACTTCCGTCCTCCGTCAGGCTCGACGCAGCTTGCCGACGATCGGTTCCTCGACGACCCCTTCGTCTTCGAGTCGGGTGAGGACCTCTTCGGCCCGGTCGGATCCGAGCCCCCGCGAACCCACTCGGCTCAATAGCTCCCTTCGGTCGGCATACGCATCGAGCGAAGCTTCCGCGACCTGGTCGAGGAACTCGAGGACCAGCGACTCCTCGGCCCTCTCGGACGCGCTCGGAGCGACCCGGGGCGGTGGAGGAACTTCCCGATGGATCTGGACGGTCACTGGAAGCGCTGGAGCGTCGGTCGCCATCGCGATGCCCGCGACCCTCCGGACCGCGGCCTGGAGCTCCTTGCGGAACTGAGTGCGGTCCGCCTCCGGGTATCGCCGGAAGGATTCCCGGGCTGCGGAGATCCAAAGTGTCGGGACCCCGGAGCGGGCGAGCAGCTCGGGGGCGATATTCGGTTCCTCTTCGAGTCGGGCAAGGAGGTCCAAGCGGTCGAGGGTCTGTCGGACCGCGTCGGCGAGTGCGGCCCGTTCCTCCCCCTCACCGACGGTCCGAAGGGATTCGGCGCGCACCGACACGTTCGCGATGCCATCGCGACCACGGTAGAGGTGGACTTTGCCGACCACGATCGCCGACCGCGGGGTGGTAGCCGCCCGGAGCTGGGCCATCGCACGGGGCTGGAAGCTCCCGGCCGTGACGGCGACGGCGCCCGTCGGGTCGGTAAACCGGGCCCGCCAGAAGGGTTGAGACTCGTCACGTCCGATCGGTTCGGCCGGAGAGAGGGTCCCGGCCAGCAGGACCCGGTTCATTCGGCTGCCGAACGGCGAGATCACGTACGAGGCGGCCCGTTCGCTGGCACTCCGCTCCTCCTCGAGCGAACTTTCGAGCTCTCGCGCCACGACCCGCCAGGCCGGCTCGCGAAAGCTCACAGTCGTCCACCGGCGGCTCGAGCGGCTAGTTGCTCGGCCGTAGCGTCCAGGTCCACGTCGACCAGTTCGATGGAGTCCGGTTGGATCGTCACCCCGAAATCGTCCCGAGACGCGGAACCGCGGACCCGGAGTCGCCGCCCGAGGAGAACATCGCCCAGTTCGCTCTCCAAGAGCGAAGGGTCGGGTTGGTCCCGCAAGCGGCCCCGGGCCATCTCCAGAGTGACGCCCCAGAGTCGTTCGGTATCGACGCGCCCCGCGTTCACCGTCACAGCACCGGTCCCGTCGTCCAGGACGATCCGGGCCCGGAGATCAGCGACGCCTTCGACCGGGCCGTGTACTCGACAGACTCCCCCCTGCACGTTTCGGCGGCATTGGGGGCAACGATAGACGAGGCCGCTCGGGGGGAGGAGCCCCACCACGAGGCCCTCGACCGCAACGGCGGCTCCACCTTCTCCTTCTTCGAGGCGGGCCATCGGGACCGGAGGGGCCTCCAACACAGACTCGACCTCCGGGAGGTCGGGGCGCTCGACCCGACGGACGGTCGCCCGTTCGTCCAGTACGAGCTGAGGTACCCCTCGAAAAGCGCGCAGGTAGCCGCCGGTGATCTCGACCGTTTCTCCCGTCCTCAGTCGGAAGTCGGTCCACGCCGAGAGCCCGATCGCCCCCGTCCCGTCCGCGACCAGACCGTCGTACACGACCCGCCGTTCGGACCCGACCGTTACGCTCCGCTCCGAGATCCGGGCGATCCGGACCGACACGCGAAAACCCTCAGCCGGCGGGCGGAGGTCGTGGACGGTGAGTTCCGGGATCTCGGCCGGGTCGACCGAGGGAAGCTCGACCGGGCTGGCCGGCCCGACCCGGCTCTTCCAGCTGAAGGTGACTTCGGTCCGGCCCCGATATTCTCCGACCTCCGGGCCCACGGCCCGGATCACGGAGCCCCGCTCCACTCCTTCGAGGGGCGGGTCCCACCAGGTGAACCGCACGGTCGCGGTCCCGTCGGTCAGGAGACCGGACAGGAGCGGTCGCCGGCTACCGTCCGATTTTCGGCTGACCTCCCTCCGCTCGCACGTCACGACGCGGGCGACGAATTCGACAGGACCCTCCCCCGGTCGGAGGTCGCGCAGGCGGACCTCACGCGGCGCGGAAGGGGGTACGGGTTCGCTCATGCGGCCGAGTACACGCTGCGAACCGGCCTACCCGATAAAGAGGGCGGGGCCGGCCCGAACGGTGGGAGCTACCGCGCTCCCCGTCCGAGAAACGCTTTTGCGCCGACACCGCTCGGGAGCGTGGTGCCGCAGCGATTCATCGACCGGGTCGACCGGATCCTGAAGGCGCGCGACTCTCTGGTGTGTGTCGGGCTGGACCCCGATCCGGCGCTGTTCCCTAAGCCGGTTCGGGCCTTGCCGGCCCGGCGCCGGCTCGACCGCTTCTTGGACGGGATCGTCGACGCTACGGCACCGCACACCGCCGCGTACAAGATGCAGCTGGCCGCCTACCTGCCCTTCGGGGAAGCGGGCATCCGGGCCCTCCTCCGTCTCCCGCGCAAGATCGGGAACACGCGCTTGCGGATCCTCGACCTCAAGGCGAACGACATCCCCAACACGATGCGGTTCGTTCGGGACGCTGCGTTTCGCGAGATGGGCTTCGACGCGATCACCGTCACCCCCTGGCTGGGGTGGGAAACCCTCGGGCCGTTCCACGACGACCCGACCCACGGGGTCTTTGTGGTCGCCCACTCCTCCAACCCGGGCTCGGTCGACTTCCAGGAGATCCCTACGCCCCGCGGCCCGCTCTGGCTCGCGGTCATCGGGGAGGTCCGACGGCTGGCCCACGCCCACGGCAACGTGGGAGCGGTCGTAGGAGCGACCTTCTCCGACGGGTTCCGTCTCGCCCGCTCCGCGCTCGGGAACAAGGTCCCGATCCTGGTTCCCGGAATCGGAGCCCAGGGAGGGTCGCTCGCCACGGCGGTCCGGGAAGGGGTCGACGCGGAGGGCCGGGCCCTCTTGATCAGTGCCTCCCGAAGCATCATCTTCGCCTCGTCGGGAAAGGACTGGAAGAAGGCCGCGGGCACCGAGGCCGCCCGGCTCAAGCTCCAGATCAACCAGCTGCGAGCAGGTCTCCGTAGAGCGTGAGCAACTGGCGCGTGACGGTCGCGAGACCGTACCGCTCCACGGCCCGGCGGCGACCCGCGGCGCCCATGCGCCGGGCGAGGGCCGGGTCGTCCAGGAGGCGTCGCGTTTTCTCGGCCACGTCGTGCGCCAGGAGCGGTTCGGCCAGGAGCCCTTCGACGCCCGGTTCGATGACCTCGCGGACCCCGGGCATGTCGGCGGTGACGACCGGAAGGCCCGCGGCCATCGCCTCCGCGACCGCCAACCCGAACCCCTCGAGTCGATTCTCCGACGGAAAAACGAAGACGTCCCCGAGCGCGAGATACAGCGGCAACTCCTCGTCCGACACCTCGGGACAGAACCGGACCCGGTCCTCGACCTCCAACCGTCGGGCCCGGCCCCGGAGTCCGGGGAGCCGGGGACCCGCCCCGATGATGACGAGCACGACATCTTTCGGGAGTTCCGCGAGGGCGTCCAGGATGACGTCCACGCCCTTGTGGGGCACGAGTCGCCCGGTGAACACGAGGACCCGCTTACCTTCGAGGTCGAGCTGCTTGCGGAGGGGGCCCGGGTCGAGTCCCGGCCGGAACCGCTCCAGGTCGACCACCGAGGGGATCACCTCGAGCTCGCGCCCGCGAAGGCTCGCCGACGTGCTCCCGTAGCTGCGGGTATGGACGATGATCCGAGTGACGCGACGCAACGTGGGCGGGAGGAAGACCCGCTGGTAGACCCGGGCGGCGAGCCGACCCGTAACGCCGGGGAGGTCGAGGTCGCAATGGTACGTGAGGCAGACGGGAACGCGACGCGCGATGAGACCGCGGGTTGCGAAGAAGGAGGTGAGGGGCGGTGGGTAGTGAAGGTGGAACACGTCCGCGGCCTCCCCTCGGACGGCGAGGCGGGTCCCGTAGTCGATCGGGGTGCCGAGCACCGGACCGAGCGACGGGGTCCGGACGATCCGATATCCCTCGAACACTTCGGAGGGCGGGAGACTTCGCCGGAACCGGGACGTGACGACGGTGACCTCGTGCCCCATCCGAGCGAACTCGCGGGAGAGGGCCCGGACGTGCGACTCGACCCCTCCGGTGTGCGGGTAGAAGAACGGCGAGACCTGGACGATCCGCACGGCGGCCCTACGGGCGGAGCGGTCTTACGACCTTCGGAATGGCACGGGTCGACGTAGCGATTACGCCTCGGTGGGCCCACGCCGCGAGGAGCCCATCGGCATCGACTCCCGCCCCTGAAGGAACGCTTCGGGGGCGAGGCCGGCCAAGTCGATCCCCTTCATCGGCTCGCCGAGACCCGAAGAGACGCGTACAAGGACTTCGGGGTCGTCGAAATGCAGGGAGGCTTCGACGATCGCGCGGGCGACCTTCATCGGATGCTCGGCCTTGAAGATCCCGCTCCCGACGAAGACCCCATCGACCCCGAGGAGCCGGCACAGCGCCGCGTCCGCCGGTGTTGCGATCCCGCCGGCCGCAAAGTTGACGACCGGAAGGCGGCGGAGCGACCGGACCTCGAGGCAGACGGCCTCGCTGACGCGTTCGCGACGGGCCCAGATGCCGATATCCTTCTTAGGCACGGCGACCAACTCGTCGATCTCGCTTCGGATCTGACGAATGTGGCGAACGGCCTCGACCACGTTGCCGGTACCCGCCTCCCCCTTGGTGCGGATCATGGCGGCGCCCTCGTCGACGCGACGCAGGGCTTCTCCGAGATTGCGGGCCCCGCAGACGAACGGGACCTTGAACCCTTTCTTGGCCACATGGGCGAACGGATCGGCCGGCGTCAAGACCTCCGACTCGTCGATCATGTCGACGCCGAGGGACTCGAGGATCCGGGCCTCGGAAGTGTGGCCGATGCGGCATTTCGCCATCACGGGGATCGAAACGCGGTCCTGGATCTCACGAACCTTGACGGGGTCGGCCATTCGCGCGACGCCGCCGGCGGCGCGGATGTCGGCGGGAACCCGCTCGAGGGCCATGACCGCGACCGCTCCGGCTTCCTCGGCGATGGACGCCTGGTCGGCGGTGGTCACGTCCATGATCACTCCGCCCTGGACCATGCGGGCGAAACCGCGCTTGACGAGCTCGGTCCCGAATCGGAGCTTCTGGATCGGGTCTGCCATTCCGACGTCCTCCCGGAAGTGAGGGGACGGATGTCTATAAGAGCCCACGGGCGGAAAACGGCCCGGGCCGAGGGCGAGCGTCGGGAGCCCGGGGGGAGTTTCTTCGTGGGGGGAGCTCCGCCCGAGAAACGTTAAGGGGCTCGTCTCCGTACGACCGATGCAGGGGGAGCTGGGCACCGGCTGAGAGGACGAGGGGGACCTCGTCGACCCCACGAACCTGTACGGGATAATGCCCGCGAAGGGAACGCGATGCCGCACGTGAGAGACCTCTCCGCCGGACCTGCGGAGGGATGACCGGGGGGGCCAATTCTCCGGCGACCCGTCGACCGCTTCGGGGCCCCGGTCGTTCCCGACGGGTCCTGGTGGCGATCTTCGCCGTCGTCGTCGTCGTTGTGGCCGGGCTCGGCCTGTACACGCTCGCCAGCCAGCAGACCGCCACTCTCGTGATCTACACCTACGCCAGCCTCTTCGGAGGCACCGATTGCGGTGCGCAGAACTGGACGACCGTCTTCGGGGCCTTCGAGAGCGCGCACCACATCCACATCGACGTGGAGTGTCCGTCGGGGACGCTCGCGAGCACTCTGTTGGCCCAGCAGAATGCCCCGGCCGCGGACCTCGTGATCGGCTTGGACGAGCTCACGGCCCCGGCGGCCGACGCGGACCATCTCCTCCTACCGTACGCGCCTCCGGAGCTGGCCAACGTATCCCCGACCCTCGTCGGCGAGCTCTCGCCGGACCACGCGGTCGTCCCCTACGAATGGGGGTACCTCGCGATCGACTACAACGCGACCTTCGCCGCGCGGACCCACGGCGCGATCGCGAACGCCACGTTCCCCGATTTTACGGCCAACGCGAGTTGGGCGCGCCAGCTCCTCATCGAGGACCCCTCCGTGGATATCACCGGACAGGAGTTCCTGGTGTGGGAGATCCAGTACTACGAGCACGTCCTCCACCAGGACTGGCACGGATTCTGGAAGGCGGTCCTCCCCGACCTCCCGCCGCCCGCGACCGACTGGGGGACGGCGTTCGGTGAGTTCACGAGCCCGACCCAGAATCCGCAGCTCGTCGTAAGCTACACGACCGACCCGGCGTACGCCGCGGAGTATGGCCAAGCCGGTCAGTACAACTCCACCGTCTCCTGGTGGAACGGGACCGCCTACGGGTGGCGGACGATCTACGGAGTCGGCATCGTGGCCGGCACCCACCACGTGACGTTGGACCAGCAGTTCGAGGACTGGTTCCTCGGTGGCGAAGTACAGCGCCTCATCCCGCTCAACGAGTGGGAGTACCCCGCCAACAGCACCGTTCCGCTCCCCTCGGTCTACGCAGCGGCGCTCGACCCTCGCTCGATCACTCCCCTGAACGAGGACACCTCGCCCTCCGAGGTCGCGGCGAACCTGACCGCATGGGTGGACGACTGGCTGACCCTGGCGACCGGGTCCGGATGAAGCACTCCCGCGGCGAGCTGACGCTGCTCGCTCCCATCGTCGCGTTCGTCGCGCTGTTCGCCCTCCTCCCCGTCGGGCTCCTCTTCCTGGCCTCGTGGGTCGGTGTGGGGGGTTGGGGAGGGGTGGTGGGCGTCCTGTCGCTCCCGCTCAACCAACGGGCCATCGAAAACTCACTCGAGCAAGGCGGTCTGTCGGGCGTCCTCGCGGTGGCGTTGGGATACCCCGCCGGCGTGTTTGTCGGGAGGTACGCCTGGCCCGGGCGGAGCCTGTTCCGCTCGCTCCTCCTCATCCCCTTCCTCCTCCCGAGCTTGATCGTCGTCCTCGGAGTGCAGGACCTGTTCGGCTCCGGCGGGTTGGTCTCGAGTTGGAGCTCCCCCTTCGCGTTCTTCGGCCAGGGTGTTCCCGGGATCGTCCTCGCCAATCTGGCCTTCAACGTCCCGATCGTCCTTCTGTTGACCGCCGCGGGCTGCGAGACGGCGTCGCCGGAGTTGGAAGAAACCGTCCTCACGCTGGGCGGATCTCCGGCGCGGGCCTACCGCGACGCGTGGGGGCCGCCCACCTGGGTGGGTGCGGTGGCCGGGGGTCTCCTGACCTTCCTCTTCTCCGCGCTCTCGTTCGCACCTCCTCTCCTATTGTGCGGGACCCGATGCTACACGGTAGAGGCGCGGATCTGGTCGCTGGACCAGCTGCTCCTAGCTCCTGCCGACGCCGGGGTCCTCGCGTTGGCCATGGTCGGGTTGTTCCTCGCCCCCACGTTGGGATATCTGGTCCTCGTGCGACGCCTCTCCGCCCCCTCGGGCCGGAGGGGCCGACCGACGCGGCCGCTCCGGTGGGGCGGATGGACGCTGGCGCTTGCCATCGAGACGGCGGCGGTTCTCGCGGGCGTCGTCACGCTCCTCGGGGCGGTTCTCTACCGAACGCTCGCGCCCTTCGGCGGGGGAGGACTGGGTTCGGCATGGGCGACCTTGTTCGACCCGACGACCGCGGCCCGTCTCGGAGTCGGGATCCCGGCGGCGACGGTAAACACGCTCTTGTTTGCCCTGGCCGCGGCCGGAATCACCGTCGTGCTCGCCGTCCCTGCGACATTCGCGGTCTTGCAGCGCCCGGGGCGGAGCTCCGGTCTTGGCTTCCTACTGTTCGTCCCACTCCTCTTTTCCCCCATCGTCCTCGCCCTCTCGCTGGCCACGTTCTGGCGTCCGCTCCTGGGCGGAGAGGGTTCGATCTGGGCCCTCGTCATCGTGAGTCAGGCGGTGCTTGCGCTCCCCTTCGCTCTGCAGAGCCTGGGGATCCCCCTCGCCGGCCTCTCCACGAGCGCCCGAGAAGCGGCCGAAAGCCTCGGCGCTCCGCGTTTCTCCGCCTTCCTCGACGCGGACCTCCCGCGGGTCCGGGACGGGCTCATCACGGCCGGGCTGTTCGCGTTCGCGCTCGGGCTCGGGGAGTTCACGGCCACCTTCTTCCTCGTCACCCCGCGGTTCGCCACCCTACCCGTGGCCCTCTACGGATTGATCCACGCGCGTCAGCTTCCGGTCGCGGACGCGGCGTCGGGACTCCTGATCCTCCTCAGCCTCGCGGTGTTCCTCGTGATCTCGGTGGGAGGTCGTCGTGTCGAGCTCTGAGCCGCTCCTTCGCGTCGAAGGAGTATCGGCCGCGTGGGGCGCCCAACCGGTGCTCGATCGCGTGAGCTTCGAGGTGGGGACGGGTGAACTCCTCGTCCTCCTCGGACCCAACGGGAGCGGCAAGTCGACCCTCCTCCGATGTCTCGCCGGCCTCGAGCGCCCCTCCGGCGGGAGGATTGTCCTCGACGGCCGGGACGTCACCGAGGTCCCAGCTCATCGACGTAAGATCGTCCTCATGTTTCAGGACGCCGCCCTGTTCCCCCACCGTACGGTCTTCGAGAACATCGCCTACGCCCCGCTGCTCCAGCGCCGGCCCCGGCCCGAAGTCGACGAGGAGGTGCGCCGGCAGGTCGACCTCCTTGGGCTCGCGGGCCTGGAGGACCGCTCGCCGGACCAGCTGTCCGGCGGGGAGCGCCAGCGGGTGGCGCTGGCGCGGACCCTGGCCGCACGCCCTCACGTCGTCCTCCTGGACGAGCCGTTGGCATCGATCGACCCGGAGTTGAAGGCGGAGTTGCGGGCCGTCTTCCGTCGCACCCTCCGGGCGGCGGGCGCGACTGCGATCCACGTCACCCACGACCGGTCGGAAGGATTGTTCCTAGGGGACCGGGTAGGGCTCCTGTTCGGCGGCCGCCTGGAACGCCTCGCGCCACCCGGCCCGCTGTTCTCCGACCCCGGCTCGGAGCGGGCGGCCCGATTTCTCGGGTACAACATCCTGGTCCGTGGCGCCGGTCCGGAGGCGGTCGACCCACGGCACCTGCGACTTTCGGACGACCCCATCGCCGGTCCCGCCCTGACGGTCCTCGCGTCGGGAACGACGGGCGGAGAACGACTCATCGTCCTTCGGGATTCCGCCGGAGAGCGGATCGAATCCCGGGGATCGGACGAGGGACCCGCCCCAGTCGCGGGGACGGTTCTCTACGGTCGGTGGGACCGATCGATTCCGCTCCGGTCCGTGTCGTCCGGAGCCCCCAAAGACGCCAAGAACCGTGGCGCCCCTACGCCGTCATGAGCCCTTCCGACCCCCTACAGTTGTCCGAAGTGGTCGACCTCGGAGGTGAGCGAGCCGCCATCTTCCGCGTCGAGCGCCTCGAAGGAGTGGACGCCCAGCGACTCGCCCGGCTTCCGAGGACGGTCCGCGTGTTCTTGGAGAATATCGTCCGCCACCTCGACCCGACCCGGACCGAGGTCCACCACGTCCGGGCCCTCGCGAACGGTACCCCGCTGGACGACCGGGTCGAGTTCGCCTACTTCCCCGAACGGGTCCTCTTGCAGGATTTCACCGGGGTCCCCGTCCTCGTCGACCTCTCCACCCTCCGCAGCGCGGCCGTCGCGCGAGGCATCCCCCCCGAACGCGTCAATCCGGTCGTTCCGGTCGACCTGATCGTCGACCACTCGGTCCAGGTGGACAGCTTCGGTTCTCCCCGGTCCCTCCTGATCAATCTCGACCACGAGTACGGGCGAAATCACGAGCGCTATCGGTTCCTTCAGTGGGCGAAAGAGGCGTACTCGAACTACCGGATCGTCCCCCCGGGGAACGGGATCTGCCATCAGGTCAACCTCGAGTACATCTCCCAGGTCGTCGTCCGGCGCGAGGGGAAGGACGGGCCGGTCGCCTTCCCGGACACGCTGCTCGGGACCGATTCCCACACGACGATGGTGAACGGGGTCTCGGTACTCGGCTGGGGCGTCGGCGGCATCGAGGCGGAGGCGGTGATGTTGGGGGAGCCGTACTTCCTCCCCCGGCCCGTCGTGGTGGGGGTCGAGTTGAAGGGAACCCTCCCGGCGGGCGCGACCGCGACCGACCTCGTGCTCACCGTCACCCGAACGCTTCGGGAGAAAGGCGTCGTCGACCGATTCGTCGAGTTCTTCGGCCCGGGGGTCTCGACCCTCTCCGTCTCCGACCGGGCGACCATCTCGAACATGTGCCCGGAGTACGGGGCGACCGCGGCGTACTTCCCGATCGACGAAGGCACGATCGCCTACCTCACGCTGACCGGCCGGCCGCCGAGCCTCATCCGACGCGTCGAGGCCTACGCCCGAGCCATGGGCCTCTGGGGCTCCCCCGCGCCGGGGTCGATCGACTACGACGAGGTCCTCACCATCGACGTCGGCGCGGTGGTCCCCACGATCTCGGGACCCCGGAACCCCGAAGAGAGCGTCGCGCTGTCCGACGCTCCCCGGTCGTTCGCGGAAGCCCTCGGGAGCTACCGAAAGGGGCGGCCCGCGAAATCCAACGGCGGAGGGTCGCCCTCTCCGGTCGCCCCCGTCGCAGACGGCTCGGTCGTCATCGCGGCGATCACCAGCTGCACGAACACGTCCAACCCGTTCGTCATGGTGGGCGCGGGGTTGATCGCGCAACGGGCCCTCGCGCTCGGGTTGCGAGTTCCTCCTCACGTCAAAACCTCGCTCGCCCCGGGGTCGAAGGTCGTGACCGACTACCTCGAGAAGGCGGGGCTCATGGCCCCCCTCGCCGGGCTCGGATTCTCCCTCGTGGGGTACGGGTGCACGACGTGCATCGGGAACTCCGGCCCGCTCCCCGCCCCGGTCTCCCAGCAGGTCGTCGATGGGGACCTTTACGTCGCGGCGGTCCTCAGCGGGAATCGAAACTTCGAGGCCCGGATCCAGAACCAGGTACGGGCGAACTATCTCGCGTCGCCGATGCTCGTGGTCGCCTACGCGCTCGCGGGCCGGATGGACCTCAATCTCACGTCGGAGCCGCTCGGCCAGCGACCGGACGGGAGTCCGGTGTTCCTCCGGGACCTTAGGCCCGCGGCCGAGGAGGTGCGCCGGGTGGTGGAGCGGAGCGTGGAGCCGGGAATGTTCACGAAGGAGTATCGGGCGATCGAGGTGGGGGACGCCCACTGGGAATCGTTGGACCCCCCCCACGGACCGAACTACGCCTGGTCTTCCGAGTCGACTTATCTCGCCGAGGCGCCGTACCTTCACCTTCCGCCGCCCTGGTTACCCAAGGGTGGCGTCTTCGTCCGGGGCGCGCGACCCCTGGTCGTGCTCGGGGACCGGGTCACGACCGACCATATCTCCCCGGCCGGCGAGATCGCCGAAGGCTCCCCGGCCGCGCTCTATCTCGGGACCCGCGGGGTCGCTCCGTCGGAGTTCAATACCTACGGCGCCCGACGCGGACATCACGAGGTCCTCGTGCGAGGGACGTTCGCCAACATCCGGCTGAAGAACGAACTCGTCCGGCCCCGAGAGGGGGGGTACACCTTGCATCTGCCCAAGGGGGATTCGCTCCCGATCTACGACGCGGCGGAGGCGTACCGCGCGGAGGGGGTCCCGCTCCTCGTGTTTGCCGGAAAGAGTTACGGGCAGGGAAGCTCGCGGGATTGGGCCGCGAAGGGCCCGCGCCTTCTCGGGGTCGGAGCCGTCATCGCCGAGACGTTCGAGCGGATCCACCGGGTGAACTTGGTCGAGATGGGGGTCCTCCCGCTCACGTACCGGTCGGGCGAGAACTGGGCGTCGCTCGGTCTCACCGGCCGAGAGACGTTCGACCTCTCCCTCCCTGTCGGCACCGAATTCGGGCCGGGCGCCGCGTTCGAGGCGACCGCGCGCCTCGAGGGGCGGCCTTCCCGTACGTTCTGGCTCGACGTTCGTCTCCACAACGCTTCGGAACTCGCGTACTATCAGGCGGGGGGCGTCCTCCCGTTCGTCATGGACCACCGGTTTTCTGCGTAGGCGATTCCGGCGAGGTCCAACGATCGCCCTCGAGGATCCAACCGACCCGGACCCTACCGGAGCGCCGGGCGGCGACCCCAACGCAAATTTCGTCGGCGCGAGGACCGCGTGGGACGGCGACGGCCCTCCTCGGGCCCACGAGCTCGACGGTCCCAGCGTCCTCAGCTGGACGTAAGGAGGCGATTATCTACCGCGTCCGAGTCGAACGCCCTGTCGTCCTCAGGGCGCTCGAACCCCGTGGACGATCGACCCCGAGAGGGGGGTCGTGAACCCGTCGGAACTCGCGTCCGGGTGAGGCCATGCCATCAGGTGGGACGTCGTTACCTAAAGTTCAAGTAACATCGCGCCTGACCGCTAACCGATGCGGCTGTGTTATTCATCACGGAGCGCGAGCTCTTCTCGGAAAACCCCTTCCTCGGTGAAGATCCTCTCGAGCTTGGCGGTGGTCGCCGTGGTCCTCCTCCTCCTTCCGAGCGCCTCCTGGTCGTTCCCCGCGACCCGAACGGGCGTCGTCGGGTCGGGAGCCCTCCCTCCGGTGACCTCCAGTCCGGTCCCGTTGGTCGTGGCCCGACCGGTCCCGGGCGGGCTCTCCGACAACTCCTCGAGCGACCCCGACCCGGTCTCGGCTCACGCCGCCTCCGCCACGGTGTCGGTCGTCGACTTCACGAAGGCGAAGAGGATCCCCGCTGCGTTCTGGGGGATCAACGTCGCGGCCCAGTCTCATTTCACTAATAACTCGGGGACCCTGGTCGACGCGACCCCGGTGAATTACGTGCGATTCCCGGGCGGGGTCCTGGGAGAGCAGTTCAACTACACCTCCGGGGTCATTACAAACTACGACGGCTCGCACACCGGCACGTCGACCACGATCTCCCAGTTCATCAACTCGTGCAACTCGTTCGGCTGCCACGCCATCCTTCAACTCCCGGCGGAGACCAACGAACCTTGGACCGCTGCCTACTATGCGGGCTACGTCGTGCACACGCTGAACTTCCAGCCCGCGTACTGGGAGATCGGAAACTCCGTGCCCGGCTGGACCGAGTACACGATCCCCTGGAGCCACTGGGGGAGCCAGGTCGGCGCCACTATCAGCGCAAACCTGTTCGCGAACGAGACGAAGGTCATCATCAAGGCCGTCAAAGCGGTCGACCCCGGCGCCAAGTTCCTCGCGCTCGGCGCGGGAATGGGCCCGAAGGACTACGCCAAGGCGTGGATCTCGGCCCTCGCCTCGGTCGATGGCCACAACCTCTC
>JAKIWQ010000060.1 GCA_022749935.1 Thermoplasmata archaeon
CCTACCGGGGCCAGGTGCTGATCCAAACCCGCCGCCACGTGCCCTCCCTGGCGGAACTGACCCCGGCCGAAGGCGCAGCGCTCGGCCCGGTCATCCAGCGACTGGCCGTCGCGTTGCGCGTCGTCGTCCACCCCGAACTCGTCTATCTCGACTGTTACATGGAAGTGGTCCGGCACGCCCACTTCTTCCTGACCCCGCGGTACCCCGGAACTCCTCCCGAATTCTGGCGACTCGAGGTCACCTACTGGCCGGGCGCGCCGCGCGTCGCCCCCACAGGACTGGGGCCTTTGGGGGACGAGCTCCGGGCCGCCTTGCGCGCACCGGAGTAGGCGGTCAGCACTCTCCGGGCCGACGGAACCGGACCGATCGTTCCGTCGGGGGACTCGCGCCCCGCCGTCCACGTCGTCGGGTTACCACTCTCGCGGCGGGCGTCGAGAGAACCATTTCGGGGGGGAACCACCCGAGGTGGAAGGAGGTGGCCGCGACTTCCGTCGAGAGAGTAGGGAGACCGCGACGAGGATGCCCAGCATCGCGATGATCGCCACGACGATGAGGAGGAGTTCCAGCACCGTGAGACCCAACACCGTGACCGCGCCCAGCCCCCCCGGGGGATTGGAGACCGCCTCCTTCGTGAAGTTGGCCGTCACCGAACCGGGTCCCCGAACGAGCACCGACCCGGTCCAATTGGAGGCGCTCTGTCCAGTCACGTTGAGGGTCAGGACGCGGCTCGCGGTGACGTTGGCCAACTGGTAGCCGGTGCACGTCCTCGCCTCGAGAGGATAGCTGCCGTTGACGAGACTATCTTGCGCGTTCGAGGTGAACGACGCGCCCGCGAGGGTGAAGGTGGCGCACGTCGTGCCAAGGGCGAGGAGCGTGATGGCCTGGGGGATGCCGAAAGCCCACGGCGGCACGAACGGGCAGCCGGTCGGCCCGCATCCCCCGAGGAGGACCAGGACGCCCGAGGAGGGATCCTCGGCCAATCCGCCCTCGCTCCGGCCGCCCGGGGCGGCGGATCGCGCCGCCCACTCGACCCAGGAGGCGTTTTGGAACTCCCACGTGTCGTTGTACTCGGTGGCGCTGAACGGCGTCACCGTGACGTACTCCCCGCCGAAGAGCACGACCACGGCGACGCTCGCGTCCCACGCCATCGCCGGATCCCCCCGATGGGTGAGCCCGGCCGGCGTAGCCTCGGAATGCCACGAACCGGAGGTGAACAACCAGGTATCATCGAGATAGTTGCCCGTCGTGGAGACCCCTCCGAAGAGGAGCGCTCCGTGATCGGAGTCGTCTTCCGCGAACCCAGCCCCGGACCGGAACGGCGGGCTCGTGGAGAGGTTCAGCTTGCTCCAGGAACCCCCGGCGTACGCCCACGTCCCGCATGCCGGGACGCACCCCTCGTTCCCAAACAGGAGCATCTCCCGATCGCTCGGGTCGTACGCCAGGCCCCCGTGGTACGTCGGGGGAGGCACCGCCCCGTTGGCCACGACGGGGTTCCACAGTCCGTCCTTGAAGGTCCACGTGTCGTTGAGCGTCGCCGAGCTCGTGCACGCGGGTGGGTTGGAGCAGCCTCGACCCCCGAACAGCAGTACGTACGAGTCCGCCGGGTCCCAGGCCATCTGAGCCTCGGAACGCGGGGAGGGGGCGACGACAGGGTGCAGCTGAGTCCACACACCGTTCGAGTCGCTCCACGTCGCGTTGGTTCCCTCCGTGCAGAGCACGGTGGTGCAACCGCCGAATTCGATCGCAGACTGGTCGTTCGGGTCCGACGCGACGCTCGGGTAGAACAACCCCGGAGGCACCGTGGGAGCCGCGATCGGTTGCCACGCCGCCGAGGAAACGCTCGAGGCGGCACCGGGCCGTGCGACTGAGGTGGTCGGGTGGCCGGGAAGGAAATCCCCCCCCGCCGCCACGGGCAGCCCGGCGAGCACGAGGAGAGCGAGGATCGCGAGGGCCGTCGGACGGGTTCCATCGACCATGCTCTCCTCCGGCCCTCCATCCGCGCACGGCGTTTAGTCCTCGCGGTACCCCGTCGCACGCCCGCGAGCGGCGACCGTTCCTCCGACCGAGTGCTCCCTTCCTCGACGAGGATATGAACGGCCCCGCTTCCCGTCCGCCGGGCACGTCCTTGTCCGCTTCGGGGTCCCACACCGGCACGAGCCTCGGAGAATTCCCGTGGTCCCTCTCGGCCTCCGAACTGGAGGACCGCGCCACGTCGAACCTGCAGCGAGCCGAGACCGAGCTCTCCGAGCTGCTTCACCGCCCCGGCGCTCGGACGGTCGAGAACTTCCTCGAACCGCTCGACCGGATCTTGCTGCGCGTCCGGGACATTGCGAGTCACGGACACTTCACCTTCGCCGTCCATTCGGACGAGGGCTGCCGGACCGCGGGCCGGGAGGCCTCCGAAGCGGCCGAACGGTTCTTCAACGGATTCCGCGTGAACGATGACGCCTACCGCGCGCTCGGCTCCCTCGTCCTCGAAGGCGCGGACGAACCTACTCGATTCTGCGTCGCCAAAATGCTGAGGGAGATGCGCCGGTCTGGCGTCGAGAAGGACGCCGCGAGCCGGGCCCGCCTGCTCGAGCTCAACAACGAGATCGACCGCGTCGCCAACCAGTACGCAGAAAACATCGCCAAGCTCGAACGCACGATCGAGGTCTCGGGGACGAACGACCTGGCGGGACTGCCGCCGGACTTCCTCGCCACCCACCTGCCGGGGGCCGACGGAACGATCCGGATCACGACCCGGTACCCGGATTTTCACCCCGTCATGGCGTATGCCCAGCAGCCGGAGCTGCGCCGCCGACTCCTCTCAGAGTTCATGAACCGGGCCTACCCCGAAAACCTCCCGGTCCTCGACCAGCTCCTCGCCCAGCGGTACGAACTGGCGACGTCCCTCGGGTATCCGGCGTACTCCGCGTACGCGATCGAGGACAAGATGATGGAACGGCCCGAGGCGGTCCGGACGTTCCTCGACCGGGTCGCGAACGTCCTACGACAACCGGCGACGGCGGACCTCGCCCGGTTCCTCGCCCGAAAACGGGAGGACGAACCGTCCGCGGAACGCCTCGAGCTGTGGGACTCGAGCCTCTTTGGGGAAGGGTACTACGACGGCAAGTTGCGGGCGGAGGAATTCGGAGTCGACACGAAGCTCCTGCGCGCCTACCTACCGTACGGCCAGGTCCGGGACGGGCTCTTCGCCCTCTGTGAGGAGCTGTTCGGTGTCCACTTCCATCGGCTTCCCTCGGACGGCCTCTGGCACCCGTCGGTCGAGGCGTACGATGTGACGCTCGGGAACGCACCGCTCGGTCGGTTCTTCCTCGACCTCGTCCCCCGCGAGGGCAAGTTCAGCCACGCCGCCTGCTTCGGGATCCGGGACGGGATCCTCGGGCTCCGGCTTCCCCAATCCGCCCTCGTCTGCAACTTCCTGGACGCGACGGGCCCGGCCGAGTCGGCCCGGATGCAGTACTCGGACGTGATCACCTTCTTCCACGAGTTCGGTCACCTCCTCCACGCCCTCTTCTCCGGCCACGGCCGATGGCTCTACACCACGATGTCGTTCATCGAATGGGATTTCGTCGAAGCCCCCTCCCAGCTCTTCGAGGAATGGGCGCGCAATCCGGCGACGCTCGCCCGCTTCGCCCGCAACCCGGATACCGGCGAGACGATCCCGGCCGACCTGCTCGAGCGGCTCCGGGCGGCGGAAGCACTCGGCCGGTCGGTCCGCTGGTTGCGCCAGGTCGCGCTGGCGGCGATTTCGCTCGAACTCTACGACCGACCCCCCGCCGGCCTCGATTCCACCGAGACCTTCCGCGAGGTCTGGGCTCGGTACTTCACCCACCCCCTCGAGCCCGAGTACCACCCCAGCATGGCCTGGGGCCACCTCACCGGCTACTCCGCGTTCTACTACACCTACGTCTGGTCGCTCGTCATCGCGCGCGACCTCCTCCGACCCTTCCTCGAGAAGGGAACCCTGACCGACCCGGAGACCGCGGCGCGGTACGCTCGCGAGATCCTCACCCCCGGTAGCACCCGTCCGGCGAGCGAGCTGGTCCAGGCCTACCTCGGCCGGGAGTTCGATTTCGTGGCGTTCGAGCGGTGGATCCGAGAGGGCCTCGAGCTGAGCCGACCCCGTCCGCGCGCGACGGCGTGAGCGCCCCCTTCGGCTTTCGTCGAAGTACCCTAGGTGCTATGATGCCAAATATAGTCTAAATGGAAATACTATATATTTCGATGGGGCGGTTTCCTCCCCGATGACCAAGAAAGAACCGCTGCCCCGAGAACGACCCCGACCTTCCTCCCCCGGCCCCGAGGGGCCCGCCCGAGGACTCCTGCCCGGACCCTCCTCCCCGGCTCGTCCCTCTCGGATCGCCGAACCGCCCGACGAGCGGGTCGGTCCGGGAACCGCCGTCCTGCTGGTCGGCCCCGCCGAGCCCCCCGAACATCTCTTCCGTCGCCTCCTCGGCGCGTACCTTGCGGGGGCGCCGGAGTTCGTGGTCCGGGAACGTGGGAGCCTCTCCCCGCCGACCCGGGACGTCGTCCGGACCTTCTGCCGCCGGACCCGTCAACCGGAGATCCTTTCGGAGGAGGAGGACACGATCCGGCTCCACGACCTCTCCTTCGAAAGCCCGGTCTCCCTCGACCAACGGGTCCAGCGGATGGGCCGCCTCGTCCTCGAGTTCCACCGGGACGCGGTCGACAGCTGGTCCCACCTCCCCCTCCAGGACGACGGGGACTGGGAACGGCGCGATGATGAGGTCGACCGGGAGGCCTGGTACATCCAGCGGATCGCGACCCTGCGCCTCGGCGGACCCGGGGCGGTCCCGGGACTCCTCGGCTCGTGGACGATCGCCCGCAGCCTCGAGCGGATCGCCGACCACGCGGTCGTGCTCGGGAACACCGGACAACGTCTCGCGGCCCTCCCGCATGGACAAGGGCCGGCGACCCCCCTGCGCCAGTTCCACCACCAGGCGATGGAACATCTCGAGGGAGCCCTCGCGGCGCTGGACGGCGACCGGGCGAACGAGCTGCTCGACACCGGCGACGCGCTGGCCGCCTCGGGTCACTCCCTCGCGGACCGCCTCCTGCCCGGTGTCGGGGGTGGGGTCATGCCTCCCGCCACGGCGGCCGCAGTGGGTCGGATCCTCGAATCTATCGGACGAACGATCGCCTACGCGCAGGACATCGTCCAGGTCGCGCTGGACCGGTCCATCCCCGTCGTCCCTCTCGACGCGCCGGCCCGCTCCGGACGCCCGATCGGCCCAGGGCTTCGGCGAGACCGTTTTGTCTCCTCCCCGGCTCGGTAGGGCTCCCCGAGCGGTCCAGAATGCCGAGGTCTCCGCGCACCGTACGGGTCGTTGTGGTCCGTCACGGGCCCGCGGTGCTCCGCGACCCGGCCCGCTGGCCGGACGACGCGTTGCGCCCCCTTACCCCTCAGGGGGCGGACCAATCCCGGAAAGCCGCGAAGGGGCTTGCCCGGTACCTCGACCGCCGGGTGCGGCTCGCTTCGAGCCCCGCCGTTCGGTGCCGGGTCACCTCCGAATTCATCCGGAGTGCGATCGAACCCGTGCCCCGGCTCGAGTACTGGAAGGAACTCGGTCCGGGCGCCCTCGCGGCCCCGATCTTCGAGCGGCTCCGCCAGGCCGCGAGATCTCGACAGGAAATCGTCCTTGTGGGCCACGAACCGACGCTGGCGGAGTTCATCGGGCTCGCGCTCACCGGAGAAGGGACGCCCTTCGTCCGTCTCGGGAAACCGTCGGCCGCCTGCCTCGACTTTCCGAGGTCGGTCCGGCCGGGGGCCGGGCGGTTGCGTTGGTTGCTCACCCGGAAGATGCTGGCGCGGGCGGCTTGACCGGAGCCCGCGCGCTCCGACGTACGGGACGAGCCGCCTTGCCGCCCCGTTGGTAGAGCGGGGCCACGAGGGCCCGGACCTCGGCGTGCACGAGCTCGGGGCGGCGGTTGGCGTCCACGGTATGGAACTCGTACTCTCGGGTCATCCACTCGAACTCGCGCGCCAGGCGGTCCTGGTAGAGGAAGAAGCTCTCGAACAGGTCGCGGGAGAGGCAGAGGTCCATCCCCGACTCCCAGTAGTCGAGGCTCCCGTACTTCCCGATCGACCGGTGGAGGAGGATCTCGGGCCGGGCATCGAAGAAGATGACGAGGTCCGGCCGGAACGCGAAGGCGTAGAGCCGGCGGGCCCAATCCCGCGACGCGCCGCGCACGATCGCGCGGGCCATGAGGGTGTAGATGTACCGGTCGGCGAGCACCGTGCTGCCCGCGCTGAGGGCGGGCACGATCTTGTTCTCCAGTTGGTCGCCGAAGTCGGCCGCGTAGAGGAGCGCCATCGTGGTCGCTCCGAGCGTGTGGCCCCGCTTCGCCCGGTCGATCTCCTCGCTGACGAGCGTCGAGCGGCGCAGGCCGGTGTCCACGACGGCGTGCCCGTCGATCTCGAGCCATTCTTTGAGCAGGTCGACCTCCGTGCTCCGCCCGGAGCCATCGGCCCCCTCGATGACGATGAGCTTCCCGCCCAGGTCCGTGTTGGAGAGGCCCGGGAGTCGGGTCCCGTACGTCCTATCCGTCATGGAGCAGCGTCTCCCCCTTCGGGAACCCCTGAAGGATCGGCCGGACGGCGGTCCGGAGCTCCGCCTGGATCGGCTCGACCGCCCGGGTCGAGTCGACCACGGTCATCCGGTCGGTGACGGCGATCCGGTCGTACTCCTTCTTGATCCGTCCCTGGAACCGCTCGTAGCTGTCGTGGAGGTCTTCGGAGAGGCCCATGTCCATGCCGGCCTCGTAGTAGTTGATCTTGAGCCGGGAGGCGATCTTCCGCTCCAGCGTGACCCGCACCGGCACCCGGAAGTAGAAGGCGACATCCGGGGTCGGCGCGAACGAGTAGATCGTACGGACCCAGTCCGGGTCGCAGCCGCGGGCCGCGTCGCGGACGAACGCGGTGTAGGAGTACCGGTCGCAGACGACCACGTACCCGGCGCGGAGCGGCGGGAGGATCGTCCGTTCGAACCGGTCCGCGAAGTCGGTGGCGTGCATGAGCGAGAAGGTGGTCGGCGTCAGAAGGCCCTTTTTCTTCCCGCGCCGGATCGTGTTGGACACGAGCTCGGAGGAGTTCCACTCCGTTCGGAAGACCCGGTACCCCTGGGACGCGAGCCACTTTCCGAGAAGCGCGGCCTGGGTCGACTTCCCGCTCCCGTCCAGCCCTTCGAAGACGAAGAGGCGGCCCGGGTAGCCGTGCTTCGGAGAGGGATTCTCACGAATCACGGACCCGTACCTCGACGTCCAGGGCCCGCTCGAGCGTCTTCGTCACTTTTTCGCCCAGCCTCGCGGGGAGGGCACTACTGGTCGCCGCGGAAAAGACTACCGAGACGTTCCGGCCGTCGCCGGACGAAGTGAAGCGGGGACGGAACGGCTCGGTGAGCTCGGCGACCTCGACGATCGCTCCGAGGCGACGGGCGGTCTCCACGTCGTCCCCCCGCAAGATGGGCTGGAACCCTTTCTTCCACTCGGAGGGGAGGGTGCCCCCTTCGTGGACGTACGCGGCCATCGAGGCGAGCAGGACCTCCCGCTGATCGAGGCCCATGACGGGGTAGTTCTGGATCAGGTACGCCGAGTGGTGGGCGTGGCGCCACAGGTCAATCGCGATTCCGGAGTCGTGCATCCAGGCGGCCACCCGGAGGGCGAGCTCCTCGCTCTTCCCCCACTTGAACCGGGCGGCGACCACCTCATAGAGGTCGAGCGCGGTCGCCGCCACGTCCCGCCCGTGGTCCAGCCGGAAGGCGAACGATTCCGCGGCGGCCCCCGCCGACCGCTCCGCGAGAACGACCGCCGGTGCCGGCAGCTTCGCTCCGACGGCCTCGAGCGCGATCCCTTCCCGGATCCCCGTGCCGGAGACGATGATCCGGTCGGTCCGGGCGGCGCGGAGGAGTTCCTTGAAGACCATGACCCCGGCGAGCACGATGTCGGCCCGGTCCGACCCGACCCCGGGGACGGCCCGCC
>JAKIWQ010000061.1 GCA_022749935.1 Thermoplasmata archaeon
CCACCCTCCACGGATCGTCGGTCCGACCTCCCACCCCACCGACCCCATATAGGGAGAGTGTCGGTGGAGGCCTTCGTGGCAGATCCGGGACCCGGGACCCGACCTTGGCCGGTCCATCGATCCTTCTACATCCAATACCACGACGTCGACGTGCTGAACCATCTCAACCACGCCGCGTACTTTCCCTACATGGAGACGCTTCGCTGCGACTACTACCTACCCCTACTCGGATCCTGGGACCCGTCCACGATCGACATCATCATCGCCGAAGCCACGTGCCGGTATCTCGCGCCGGTTCCCTACGGTGCGACCCTGCTTGGAGAAGTCGCTCCGGCCCGTCCCCTCGGACGAACTAGCTTCACCCTCCTCTACCGGTTCTCGTTCCTCGAGACGCACACTCTCGCGGCCCGGGGAAGGACGGTCGTCGTGTCATTCGATTACAGGTCGGGTTCGAAGAAAGAGATCCCGAAGGCGGTGCGGTCGGCCCTGGAGCGGGACGCCGTGGACCCTGAGCCAGAAGGTTGGTAGGGTTCAACCCTCTCCAGTGGAAATGGGGGGGAGGGGGGTCCCTGCGGCCCACCGCGGAGAGGTCGACGCGACGATGCGAACCCGCCCGCGGTGCTAGGCCAGTAGGATTGTCGCCCGGGCGAACCCCGCGGAGACCCCGCACGCCCCTCGGCCCCGTTGACCCGCCAGCGTCGACGAGTCACGGTAAGGCTGCTCCCGTCAGGACCTGACCCGGTGCCCGTGATGGATAACCGCTAGGGCGCTCCTCCGAGTGCTCATCGCGGTGCCCGCGGCCCAGCGGAACAGGGCGTCTACGAGACAATGCGGGACGTGAGACCCGCCCGAACGTCGCTCCTACCTGTCACCCCCGCTAAGGACGGTTTCGGTGTGTAAGGGGACGCCCAACCCCCCGGTCTAGCCTAGCAAGAACACGACGCAGCGTCTCGTACTTAGCCCTTCGCGGGGCGGAGCGTGGCGCGCGACCGGGCCGCACGGAGGGGCCGAAGCCCGATTCCGCCGCCCCGGGTCGAACCTAGCGGATGTGATCGAGGCTGAAGGAACCGAGGTTCAGCGAGCGCTTCGTGAAGGTGTACCCGATCCACGCCCGGGACTGGGCCTCCGCGATCCCCCGGACCGAGAGGAAGGTCTTCAGCTGCTCGACCTTCAAGTTGATCGAACCGTCCACCATGTGCTCGAGCGTCTCGAGGTCGGCCTCGGAATGCATCCCGGTCTCGAGGATGTAGTACGACGCGGCCCCGTCGATGCGGCGCCGGCCGACGAACGGTTGGAGGAATCGGAAGGTCGAGGACGTGTCGAGGTACGCGGTGACGGTCGAGACCGACTCGAAGATGAGCCGGTAGCTGGGGAACCGGGACCGGAACTCCTCGGAGAACCCGTTGACGGAGGAGCCGAGCTGGTCGAGGATGGCCTTGTCGGTCGAGGAGAGAAGCCGCACCCCGGGCGCGGACGCGTTCGAGCCGACCGAACGGGAGTACATGTCGACGTAGCGGAGCATGCCGTTCTTCTCCGCCTCGGCGTACTGGGGATAGAGCCCCGCCAGGTCGTCCCGGACCTGACCCCAGGTCTTGTCGGTCACGACCCAAATGGAGGGGATCCCCTGTTTCAGGCCCTCGATCGAGAACAGGCGAGAGAGGACGTCCTTCCCCGTGTGCGCCGGACCGTTCACGAGGATCTGCGCGCCGAGGGGGAACCCGCCGAACACGAGGTCGTCCAGGCGTCGGACCCCGCTCTTCACCTTCTCGCTCGTGACGTCGGCGACCGCCTCCTCGTGCATCCGGCCCGCCTCCGCCTCGGCGGCCTTTCCGCTCATCTTCTCGAGCTCGACGATCCGCTCGCGGAGCGCCCCTTCTCGGGCCCGGAGCTCCTCCTCCTTCTGCGCGAGCTCGTGGCGGAGGTCCTCCACCCGACGGGCCTCGTCGGACGCGGTGATGGTGCCGCCGGCCCCGACCTCGCGACGGATCTCCTCGAGCCGCCGGGCCTCGAGGTCGAGCGCCTGCTTGCGGGTCTGGACCTGCTGCTCGTAGGCCTCCAGCTCCCGTTCCTTGAACTCGAGCGGCGAACGGCGTCGCTCCATCTCCTCCGCCTGGATCCGGATCTCCTCGAACCGGGTCCGGAGCGCGTTCTCGCGCGCGACCAGGTCCTTCTCCCGGGAATCGACCTCGCCGAGACGCTGCTTGACCTCCTCGGAGAGCGGACCCCGTTCGTTCGCGAGGAGTTCCTCCCGTTCCTTGATCCGGTCGGTCTCGCTGCGGAGGTTTCGAACCTCCCCTTCGAGCTGGACGATCCGTCGCCGCAACTCCGTCTCCCGCTCGATGTATTCGTGTTCGCGCTGGCTGAACTCCTCGCGGAGGCGGGAGTCGACCTCGCGTCCGACCTTCTCCGCCGCGTCGGCGGCGGCTTTGGGAGAGGCACCGGAGAGTACGCCGGTCGCGGGAGCCGCGGCCGGGCGGCCTTCCGCGCTCTCGAGCGCCAGGAGGCGGAGCTTCAGTTCGGCGATCTCGTCCTCCTTGCCGCGGATCGCGATCTCCCGCTCCTTGGCCTCGCGCGAGCGGACGTACTTGATGACGGCGATCGAGCCGCGTTTCACGTGCTCGATCTCGTCCTCGAGCTGCTTGCGGCGAGCCCGCTCGTCGAACAATTGACGGTGAAGGTCCTGCCCCTCCTGGATGAGGGTCGTCGGGTCGAACTGGTCGGTCTTCACCCGGTCGAGAAGACCGGTGAGCCAGCGCACCACCGTCTCCTCCCGGTCCGAGACCGGAGCGCTCCCCGGCTCGAGCGGCCGGGAGCCGGCGGAGGTCCCCTCCTGGGGGGACGGGGCCGTGGGAGGGAGCATGCTGGCGGGAGGGGAGGTGGAGACCTCTTCCGAGGAACGGATCCAATCCTCCATCGCCCGGTCGTCGCCATCGACCCATTTCCGCAGGACGTCGGTCGAGCCCTTCATCGCCGGCGCGGTCCGCTTCTTGCGGCCCCGCTCCGGTCGCTTGACCGAGCTCGCCCATCGCTCCAGGATCCGGTCCGAATCGAGGGGGGACTGGGCGCTGGCGCTGGGCCGGGACACGGCCCGAACTCGCGTGATCTCGTCGGTGGAAAGACCGGCCTTCGTGAGGTCGGCGTCGGAGAGTCGTCGGACGTCGTCCGGGTCGGTGTACCCGGCGAGCAACAACGACTCGCCCGTCGCTTCGGAAAGCCCGAGGGCCCGTCCGAGCTCGGCTCCCGACGGGGAGCGAGCCGGGGGGCTCACCGTTCTTGCGTTCTCCGCCGCACCTTCCATGGCCGCCGGGGAACGTACTAGCCCGTGTGGGGGCTTAATATAATCCCCCGAGGGGCCGGACCCGCGCGCATCACCCCCGGCCACCCCATAAATACCGAGCCGACTCCTCCGGCGCCGTGGACCTCGAATCGCGCGTCGACCTCGTCGTCCGGCACACGGCCGAGGTCCTGACCCCCGAGGAGGTGCGGGGACTCCTCGAGCGGAGCGAACGACCGAGGGCGTACATCGGGTTCGAACCGTCCGGCGCGCTGACCATCGCCCACCTCATCACGGCGCGCAAGATCATCGACCTCTCCGACGCCGGGCTGGACGTCACGGTGTTCCTCGCCGACTGGCATGCGTGGATCAACGACAAGCTGGGCGCCGACCTCGAGCGGATCCGGGCGAGCGGACGGTACATGCAGGCCGCGTTCACTTCCCTCGGGGCCGACCCGGCACGGGTGCGTTACCGCTGGGCGTCCGAGCTCACGGGCTCGGCCGAGTACTGGTCCCGGGTCCTCCGCGTAGCGCGGACGACCAGCCTGGCCCGCACGAAGCGGGCGATGTCGATCATGGGCCGCTCCGAAGAGGAGGCCGCGCTCGACACCTCGAAACTGTTCTACCCGTCCATGCAAGCGGCCGACATCTTCGAACTCCCCGTGGACCTCGCCTACGGCGGGATGGACCAGCGGCGGGCCCACGTCCTCGCCCGCGAGGTGGCCCACCAGTACCACTGGCCCGTCCCGACGGCGATCCACACGCCGCTGCTCTCCTCACTGCGCGGGGGCGGGCGCATGGACCCGGCCGAGGGCGGGATCGAGCGGAAGATGTCGAAATCCGACCCGGCCTCGGGGATCCCCATCCCCGCGCCGCGGACCCTGCTCGCGGAGCGGATCGCCGGCGCGTTCTGTCCGGCCAAGGAGGTCGAGGGGAACCCGGTGGTCGAGATCGTACGATACATCCTCTTCCCCTGGGAAGGGCGCCTCGAGATCCCTCGGCCCCCGAAATTCGGGGGACCGTTGAGTTTCGAGTCGGCCGAGACGTTCCTACAGGCGTGGAAGGCCGGCACATTGCATCCCCAGGACCTCAAGTCCGCGGTCGTGGAGGCGTTGGACCATCGACTCGCGCCCACCCGACAGTACTTCGCCGACCACCCGAAGGAGTCTCCCGACTCGTTCGCCGCCTAGGGCGACGCGGTCGCCCGCTCGGGCCGGGGCGGGGTGTCGCGGGGGAGTGGGAGCCCGCGCCTGGTCCCGCGAACCGCGATCGTCGCCAACGAGGGCGCGATCATCGACGTCAGACGGTCGAGGCCCGCCCGCATCTCGTCCTCATCGAGCCCGATGTAGTGCACCGTCTGGTCGAGCGACGTGTGGCCGTAGAGGTTCTTCAGCTGGACGAGGTCCATTCCCGCCTTGTGGGCCAGTCGACCGAACGTCCGTCGGAGGTCGTGATGCGAGACCGTGAGACCCCGCTGGGGAAACCCGGCCCGCAGGGCGGCCCGCCGGAGCATCAGGTCCGCCCCGGAACGCGAACGGGGTATCAGAGGTCGATCTTGCGGTCCCGTATTCGGGAGGGCGCGGAGCGCACGGGCCGTCTCGGCCGATAGTGGGACCGTCCGCCACTTCCCCCCGTGACGTCCTTTCCCCAGGAGGCGGAGGCGTCCTACTCCGGCGTCGACGTCCTGGTACCGGAGCCGCAACACTTCCACCCGTCGCAGCCCGTTGAAACCCTCGAGCGCCACCAGCGCCCGCTCCCG
This sequence comes from Thermoplasmata archaeon, assembly GCA_022749935.1. Lineage (GTDB taxonomy): Archaea > Thermoplasmatota > Thermoplasmata > Lutacidiplasmatales > UBA184 > Lutacidiplasma. The sequence continues at coordinate 5,034 of JAKIWQ010000061.1, forward strand.
CCCCCGTGCGGCGCGGTACAACCGAGCGAGGTCCTCTTGGGCCAGCCACCGACGACGGCTCGGAGAACCCGAGGGCACGGCCCAGACGGCTCGATCCCTCGCGAGCGGGTTCCCGGCCCAGCGGAGGAATCGACGCAAGGCCACGAGGTGAAGGGAGAGCGTCGCGGGGGCGTACGGGAGACCGGTCTTGAGCGCGCGTACGTGGGCTGCCCGGACCCCACCCGGTCCGACGAGCGTCTCATCGACTCCGGCCCGCACGAGCAATTGGGGAGTGCGACGCAACTCGTACACGATCCGATGTCGCCACGTGTCTCCGATGAGATCCCGCTCGAAATTGGCCCGGTCAAAACGGGCGACGGCTCGTGCCCACTGGGAAATTCCCTTCTCGCCGCCGAGCCGCTTGGCTCCGGCCCGGTGGCGCCGAGCACCCCGGGGGCCGGCCATGCACCGCAAGAAGGGGAACTCCAGAGGAACCCCGCGTGGGGTGCGGAGGGTGAAACGAGAGTTACACCCAGGCGGTCCCGACTAACTCCGCAGGGGGCTCATCAAGACGCGATCGACCACGCGCGCGACCGGCATTTTCCGCAGAAACTGGAGGAGCGAGGAGGACTCGCCCGGAACCCGCCACACCAGCGTGAATCCCCCGTCCGATCGTCCGGCCCACGGAGGCGGGCCCATGGTGGAGGCGCGATCGCCGTTCCACCACGTCTCGACCGCGAGATCACAGACGTCGGGGTCGGTCCCGAGTCCGTGCTCCTGCGAAGCCCGAATCGCGGCGACGGTCGAGAGCGCGAACTCCCAGGCGATCTCTCCCTTTCCCTGCACCCAGGGCGACCCAACGGTCCGGGCCGGGGGGAGAGGAGGGAGCGCCCGCTTCCACTCGAAGTAGGACCGTCGGCTGGGGAGGAAATGGTGAGGGCCGGTCCAGATCACGATGATCCGGCGGTCCGTGAACGCGATCCGAACGGGGCCCCAATCGAGGGTTACCTCGAAGGCGGTGGGAATTTCGCCCACCAAGGTCTCGGTGGTGGGAGGGCCATCCTCGACCGGGGGAAGGAGCGACAAACCGCAGTCAGCGCAGCGTGCGGCACCCGCTGTCGCAGGAGCGCCACACCGTGGACAGGCGGATTCCACGTCTCGCCCTAACACGAGGGGGTTAATGGACCCATGAGGTGCAACAGTCGGGGCACCCGTCGGCGGTTCGGAGTCCCATTGGGATGGAGAGAGAGTCTCGAACACGTCGATGACAAAGTGCAATGTCTGTTGCACCCACGCCGGGACTCCTTCGGCGGGCGAGGCCGCGTCCTGGGGACCTACGAGGGAAGGGGTTGGCCGATCGACCGTCCCGCCGCGGGCGCAGCGAGGATCTGCTCCGTTCGGCGAACTCCGTGCCGGTAGGCGGCATACGTGATGAAAAACGCGACCAGCACGGCGAGGATGATGATCGCGTAGAGATTCACCCGATTGCGAGCGCCACCGAGCGTGCCGTACGCCGACCGGAATCCGCTCGCGTAGATGGCGACGTCCGCAACCTCGGCGAACACGTTCCACACCGAGATCGCGATCGTACCGAACGACCGTTCGCGATACGCTCGGGCGACCGATTGGGCCGTCACGACGAGCCCGAAGCCAATGATCATCGCCCCGAAGACGAGGAAGTCGAATGCGAGAACGACGGTGACGTCCCCCGCTCCCAGATAGCCCAGGTAGTAGGCCAGGAAGGAGAACACGATGAGCATCGCATACGACATTCCCGCGAACGCGAGGCCGAGGCCGGCCCCTGCGGCCACCTTGGTGAGGGTCTTACCCGACTGACCACGCAGGAGGGTGAACGCAACCCCGGAGGCGTAGGCGTTCCAAATCGAGATCCCAAAATCGAGGGCGACGATCAGGACCAGGAACACGAGGGAGAGATCGACCATTATCGTTCCTTAGGGGCGGGACGAATCTCGGCGGCGATTCGGGGCATGCTTCTACGCCCACTCTCTCGATGGAGAATTAAAGATTTTCCGAGCGGGGGAGCACCCTCAGGGCGGGCCGGGCAACCGTTGACCGGATTGCGCGAAGGTGTAGCGCCATCCGGTCGGAGTGCGAAGATAGGTATCGCTGAACCAAACTCGGTAGGCGAAGGTCTTGCCGTCCTCCGTACCTTTCGCGGTCAGAAGGGCCGTGATGACCGCCGTGTCACCCCAGCGGCGGACCTTCTGCTGTTCATCATCCTGGCGTTCGTAGACGACCCGTCCACTCCTCGCCTCCTCCAGAAGGTCGGCCTTGGTGAACACCTTTCCGGAACCGGTCACCAGGATGAAATCGTCCGCGAGAAGGCGATCCATGCTCGCGGAGTCGTTTCGCTCGACCGCCGACTGGTACTCCGTGTCCAATCGGGCCACTTCTTCCTCGTCCGAACGGGACATGAGAGACTGCCGGGCCGCAGCTGGCTGCGGTTAGATATACCTTGACGGGGGACGGTCGCAGGGGCGGCCCGTGCGTCCGACTCACCACCCAACAATGTCGTCTACTTTCCCGAGAGGCCACTCCGACGTGGAGGTCGGTGTGACTCGATTTTCCCTCCGTGCGTCATTATAGGTCCGCGACGGTCGAACAGTACGTGGAGCGATCCGAAGGCCTGCCGATGGCGCTGCCAACTCCGGGACGGTATGTCCTTCCTTTGCTGGAAAGCCGGCGGGAATCACCGACCTCGATGACCTTCCTCTTCTCCACGGAGAATACCGGATTCCGCTACCGATCCAATCAGGCGATTCGTCTCGCGCTCCCTGGAGTGGATGACCCCTGGGGGGC
>JAKIWQ010000062.1 GCA_022749935.1 Thermoplasmata archaeon
GCGCCCTAGGGCTTCGTCCCTCACTGTCAGATTCGTTCTAGGAGAACGCCTTCGCCACTGGTGGTCCCCCCCGGATTACAGGATTTTACCCCTACCCCGGGAGTACCTTCTCCCTCTCCCGATCTCAAGCCGAGCAGTGTCCCCGGAATTCGGACGGTTGAGCCGCCCGATTTACCCGAGGATTTGCCCGGCCAGCTACGGACGCTTTAGGCTCAATAATAATGAGCACCACTCGGGCCGCGGGTATTACCGCGGCGGCTGGCACCCGTCTTACCCGGCCCTTACTTCTCGAGCTTTTTAGGCTCGAGAACAGCCTACACATAGTGTAGGCACTTGGAGTTCCCCCATCGTGGTTTCCCACAGTGTGGAGGTTTCGCGCCTGCTGCGTCCCGTAGGACCTGGATTCGTGTCTCAGAATCCATCTCCGGGCGACTTCTCCCAAAGCCCGTACCCGTCTACGGCTAGGGGGTCCGTGAAACCCCCTACTACCTGATAGGCCGCAGACCCATCCTCGAGCCCCGTAGGATTTGGACCTGAGAGCCTTCCATCATCTCAGACCTATCGGGTATTATCCCCAGTTTCCCGGGGTTATCCCCGTCTCGAGGGCAGATTGTCCGCGTGTTACTGAGCAGTGCGCCGAGGGCTTACCCCTCTCGACTCGCATGGCTTAAGCGAACTCCAATAGCGGTGCCCGCCGGCAGGATCAACCGGATTTGTAAGCACACTATCGCGTGTGCGGAGTATACTGGTCGTGACCGATTCTTCGCTGACTGGCGGTCTATGCTCTTCGCTGAATTGAGCGATTCGCGTACGTTGTCTTGATCTCGTCTGTCGGCTCCGAGAGGTCACTCCCCGTCTCCGGAGAGGGGTTCTCGGGGCTCCACGCCCCATCGGGCCATCTGTGGCGTCGCCCTGGAAGAGCACGGATCATGAGTCCCCGGCTCGCCGTGGCGGCGTCGTCGCAACCCGACTCCCGAAGGAGAAGGGCGCAACGCATGTGGGAGTCGCGGTCCGTATTTAACGGGCGCGAAGGCCCGCGACGCAAGGGGCTCGTACTAACGGCCGGTCTCCAGGATGCGGATGCAGACGGGCACCTCGAGGAGCGAGGTGATCTCCGGAGGGTCGTCCCCGAATCCGGTCCCCCACCGGTTCAACCAGACCGAATGCAGCCCGACGGCCGCGGCCGCCTTCGCGTCGGTGAACGCGAGGTCCCCGACGTAGAAGCTTTCGGAGGGCGGCACGGATAGGCGGGCCAGCGCGCGCCGGAAGATCTCGGGATCCGGCTTGGAGATGCCCTCCGTGCCGGAGGAGACGACGGTGTCGAAGAATTCCGCGATCCCGCGGCGGGCCAGGATCTCCCGAACGTGGGACTCGCCGCGGGAGTTGGAGATGACGCCGAGACGTCGCCCCTGACCGCGCAACTCCTCGAGGCAGCGTCGCGCGTCCGAGAAGAGCGGCAACGGCCGCTCCCGTTGGAGCTGGACCTGACCGAACCGGTCGGCTGTGGTCGGCGTCACCTCGCGTCGGGCGGCCCGGCCGAGCACGCGGCGCCAGAACTCGGGGGCGGGAACGCGCGGAGAACAGTCGGTCTCCCGCGCGACGTCGGCGTACGCGTGGGCGAGGTCGTCGGGGAGGAGGACTACCCCGAGACGGGCCGCATCGTCCACCCAGCCCGCGATGTCCTGCTCGTCCACGAGGGTCCCCCCCAGGTCGAAGAAGACCGCCGCGATGTGGGGACGGGGGGAACGGCCCGCCGGTGAGGGAGAAGGTCGTTCCCGCATCCTATTGGAACTCCTCCGTGCTCCCTCGTACGGCGGATTCCCACGTCCCACCGGTCGAGCGACGCGCCGGCCATAACCCTGACGGGGGACGAGCAGGCCCTGCGGGTCTTCCGGGGGTCGCTAGGCGACGCTCACGCTCGCGACGTCGGTGTGACGGAGCAGGATCGCGCGGGCGACCTTCAAGTTCTTTCCCGCTTTCCCGATGGCCCGGGCTTTCCAGGCGGGGTCGACCGTCACGGTCGCGTGTCGGCCCTTCCCCTTCGGGACGAGGTCGACCTGCTTCGGGCTGTACCAGTAGAAGATGTTCTTCACGAGCGACTCCGGGTCGTCCGAGAACTCGACGACCTGGATCTCCTTCTTGAGCATCCCCTTGAGCCGGTCGACGAGCACCCCACCGGGACCCACCGCCTTGTGGACCTCGCCGGGGTAGACGAGGAAGACGAGCTTGTCCTCCGCGTGGAGGCAGTCCTTCACCCGGGCCCCGGTCCGCTCCTCGAACAGACGGATGTACCCGAGGGTCTCCGTGTCGAGCGAGATCTCGGCCATGGGAGAAAGGGTTCGCGCGTCCCCTAGGTTTCGAGGGAGAGGATCGCGCTCGAGCCGGCGTCCAGGATCGCCATCGCGCTGATGGGGAACGGTCGCCCACAGGCCTGACCGAGGTCGACCGCCGACCCGTCGTAGTGGTAGATGGGGATCTTTCCCCAGCTCCGCTCGCTCCGGAGCTTCTCGTCCGGACAGCTCTTCGAGACGATCAGGAGTTTGGCCTTCTTCCCCTCGGCGGCTTCGAGCGTCTCGTGGACGCCGAGCTTCACCTTGCCGGTCTCGAGGGCGACCTTGAGCGCGTGCGCGAGGTCCATCGCTAGGCCTCCTCGACCAGCGGGTCGTCCGGAGGCGCGGCGGCCGGTGCGGCCGGGGGAGGGGCCGGCGTGACCTTGGGGATCGAGCGGACCAGCGGGCGGTAGACGAGGTTGACCGCGCCCGTACCGAGAGTGATCGGCTGGCCGACGATGATGTTCTCCGCGACGCCCTTCAATTCGTCGACCTCTCCGATGATCGCGGCCCGGAGCAGGTGGGCGGCCGTGATCTCGAACGCGGCCCGGGCCAGCACGCTCGTCTTCTTGCCCGAGATCCCGTGCCGACCGATGGCCCGGATGTCGCCTTCGTTCGTCATGACATCGGCGACCAGCATGAGGTGCCGGATATCGACGCCGAGACCCTGCTCGGCGAGCGTGCGGTTGGTCTCGTGGATGAGCGCGGCCCGGGCCGCTTCGACCCCGTAGACCCGGTAGATCTCGAAGACCGAGTTCGTGGTGGTGCGTACCCCGTCCACGCCGGCGATCTCGAGGACACCGTCCAGGTTCGACCCCTCGGTGTAGATCACGTACTCATCCTTCTCGCGCCGGATGAGGGCCCGCCGGATCCCGAGGACCCCCTTGATGCGGATCGCGGAGGACTCCTCGCTCGCGATGAGCAGCTTCTTGAACGGCATCTCCTCGACCAGCTCCTCCCGGCGCGACTTGGTCTTGGCGCCGGACGTGCCGGCTTCCTTCAAGTGGATCTCGAACGTCCGGGTCTCGCCACTGCCCGAGCCGGGCTTGATCTCGAAGAGGCGGAGGTCGAGGTTCTCGGTGAGGGCGGTCTCGATCTCGGACCGCTTCACGCCCCGTTTGGCCATGAGCGGCGCCTGGGGCGAGACGACCACCTTCAGGTCCTCGACCACGGTCCCGATCGCGGCCACGTCCGGAACGGTCGTGACCTCGATCAGAAGCCCGATCTCCTCGACCGCCTTTCGGTCGTTGCGGAGCTTCTTCTCGACGTGGACGGTCATCATCGGGGTGGAGGGCACGCGCCGCGCGTCCACGAGCTCGATGAGCCGGGGAAGTCCGAGCGTGACGTTCATCTCGGCGACCCCGGCGTAGTGGAACGTCCGCAGGGTCATCTGCGTCCCCGGTTCGCCGATCGACTGGGCGGCGATGACGCCCACCGACTCGTGCGCGTCGACCTCGGCCCGGCCGAACCGTCGCGCGACCTCGTGGATGATCTTGGACGTGTCGGACGGGGAGAGGCGAAGGCTCTGGATCTTGGCCCGGAGCCCGTCGACCAACGCGGGAGGAAGCGCGACGTGTTCCTGGTGGGCCGCCTCGCGGATCCGCTGGGAAAGGTCCTTCGGGACCCCCTTGGGGGCGGTTTTTGGGGCGGTCTTGGCGGCGGCCTTGGCGGCTCCCTTCTTCTCCTCGGGCATGTTCATTCCCCTCCGAACTCGGGACCCTCTTCGGGGCCGCCGGCCTCGTCGGCCTCGTCCTCGCTCTCCTCTTCCTCGAGCTGCGCCTCGGCCTGGAGGTCCATCTCCTCCTCGGTCACCGGTGGGGCGCCTTCCACATCGTCCGGACCCTTCAGGTCCCCCGAGTGGACCCGGCGCCCGAGGACCTGGGAGACGACCTCGTCCAACGCGACGGCTTCCCCCTGGAACGAGCGGGTCGGGTCGATCCCGTCCTCGCCGTAGCGGAATTCGATGACGGTGCCCGCGGTGTTCCGGACCGTCCCGTCCGGCGCGACCTTCACGTCCTCGAGCGCGTTGATGAGACGGCGCTGCATGTAGCCGGACCGGCTCGTACGGACCGCCGTGTCGACCAGCGACTCCCGGCCGCCCATCGAGTGGAAGAAGTACTCCGTCGGGGAGAGGCCGAGCTTGTAGGACGAGCTCACGAACCCGCGCGCGTCGGCGCCGAGGTCCTCCCGTTGGAAGTGCGGGAGGGTCCGGTGGACGTACCCCCGCATGAGCCGCTCGCCACGGACCGACTGCTGACCGACGGCGCCGGCCATCTGGGTCAGGTTGAGCATCGAGCCGCGGGCCCCGGATTTGGCGAGAATAACGGCCGGATTCTCGAGACCGAGGAACCGTCCCGCGATGTCGCCGGCCTTGTCGCGCGCCTGGCCGAGCTCCCGTCGGACCATCACTTCGAGCGTCTCTTCGAGGGAGCGGCCCGGCATTTGCTCGAGCTCCTCCTCGCGGTACTGGGTGACGAGCTCGGTGACCTTGACGCGGGCGTCCTCGAGGGCCGTGCGGATCTCCTTCTGGGCCCCCTCGGGCACGTCCTCGTCGTCAATCCCGGTCGAGAGCCCGTTCAGGGCGATGGCCGTGATGCAGAGCCGGCTCATCTCGTCCAGGAACTGGCGGGCCCGGCCCATCCCATGGTTCCGGGCGATGGCGTCCAGCACGGCGCCCTTCTCGTAGGCGATCGCCTTCTTGTCGATCGTACCGGCCTTCAGGACCCCGTTCTCGATCACGACGTAGGCGTCGTGCTTGCAGCCCAGGGGCGGGCAGTCGCACCGGGCCCAGATGTTCGAGTGGAACTCGAGCGTCAGGTCGTTCGGCAGGGTGAGCGAGAAGAGCTGCTTGCCCGTCCAGAAGTCCACGCCCTCCTTGTCCTGACCGGCGGGCGGCGGCATCGGGTAGTGGAGTTTCGAGAGGAGGTAGGTGACCTCCGCTCGGGTGAACGTCGGGTTCTGGTAGGTGAGCAGGAACGCCGCGGTGATGTGGTCGTGGAGCATCCCGATGATCGGGCCGCCGTACCGCGGGGAGAGGATGTGCTCCTCGACCTTCATGAGGACCTTGGCCTCGGCCCTCGCTTCCTGGCTCTGGAGGACGTGAAGGTTCATCTCGTCGCCGTCGAAATCGGCGTTGTACGGCGGACAGTCGCAGAGGTTGAACCGGAACGTCTTGTGGGGGAGGATCCGGACGAAGTGGGCCATCATGCTCATCCGGTGGAGGCTCGGCTGCCGGTTGAACAGGACGATGTCCCCGTCGATGAGCTGCCGCTCGACCACCGAGCCGGGCGTGACGAGCTCCGCGCACGCCTCGGCGTTCTTCTCCATGACCTTGATCCGCTGGCCGTCTTCCCGGATGAGGTAGTTGACCCCGCACCGGTATCGACCCTCGGCGTCCGGTGGCGGAGACGGACCCCGCTTCACGAGCTCCTTGGCGACCTCCTGACTGTGGCCGGTGACCTGGAGGGGCACGGTCAGACCGCGGGCGACCTCGGCCGGGATCCCGACCTCGTTGATCGAGAGCAGCGGGTCGGGGCTGATGACCGTACGGGCCGAGAAGTTGACCCGCTTTCCCGAGAGGTTCGATCGGAACCGCCCGTCCTTTCCCTTCAATCGCTGGGCCAGGGTCTTGAGGGGGCGGCCCGAGCGGTGCCGGGCGGGAGGGATCCCGCTCGTCTGGTTGTCGAAGTAGGTCGTGACGTGATACTGGAGGAGCTCCCAGAGGTCCTCGACGACCAGCTGCGGGGCGCCCATGTCCCGGTTCTCGCGGAGGCGCTGGTTGATCCGGAGGACGTCCACCAGCTTGTGCGTGAGGTCGTCCTCGCTCCGCTCCCCGCTCTCCAGCGTGATGGAAGGGCGGACCTGGACGGGCGGAACCGGGAGGACGGTCAGGACCATCCACTCCGGCCGACCGAATCGGGGGTTCAGGCCCAGGAACCGGACGTCCTCGTCCGGGATCCGCTCGAGTCGGGCCCGGACCTCCTTCGGGGTGATCTTGTGGGAGTTCTCGCGGAAGGTGGTGGGTTTGTCGAGGACGATCCGCTGCTGGATCTCGTGGCAGTGGGGGCACGTCCTCTCGTCCTTCGGCTCCCGGGTGCGGGGCGCGGGCGTCGCATCGTCCGAGTCGGAGGCCGCCTCGCCACGGGAACTCGGGGCGTCGGGAAGCATCCGGCCGCAGGCGCGGCACGTCGACTGGAGGAGCCGCTTGATCTCCTTCGCGTACCCGACGTGGATGACCGGCATAGCGAGCTCGATGATCCCGAAGTGACCGGGACACTCGTTCACGCGACCCCCGCAGGTGCGGCAGCGCAGGTTCGGTTCGATGACACCGAGGTGGAGGTCCATGAGGCCCATCTCGATGGGATACCCGTCGTCGTCGTAGGTGTCGGCGGTGATGATCTTCACGCCGCTCATGCGGCGGATCTCGTCCGGCGAGAGGAACGCGAACTGGAGGCTGCGGATCTTCTTCGATAGTCCTTGTGCCATGGTGAATTCCTCCTACCGCATCTCCTCGAGCTGGAGCCGCATGACCACGCCGAGGCTGATCAGCTCCTCGAGCAGGAGCTTGAACGAGTAGCTCATCTCGACCGGGTAGATGGACGAGGTGTTCCCGCACGAGGGACACCGGAGCGAGCTCGCCCGCGAGTCCGGGATGGCGATGTGGCCGCACTCCGGATTCCCGCAGACGTACTGGACCGTCCCGTCCGACTCGTCCAGCAGGCGGTCCTTGATGACCATCGCGACCCCGTGGCCGATGAGGCAATCCCGTTCCATCTCACCGAACCGGAGCCCTCCCTGCCGGGACCGACCCTCGGTCGGTTGCCGGGTCAGGATCTGGACCGGTCCGCGCGAGCGCATGTGCATCTTGCCCGCGACCATGTGGTGGAGCTTCTGGTAGTAGATCACGCCGACGAAGATCTCGGCCTCGAACCGGCGGCCGGTGAGCCCGTCGTAGAGCGTCTCCCGTCCGCTCGGGTGGAGCCCGAGCGCCTTCAACCCGTCCCGGAGCGCCTCCTCGCGGGCGCCCGAGAACGCCGTCCCGTCGATGGTCCGGCCCTCGAGGGCCCCGACCTTCCCGCCCAGCATCTCGAGCACGTGGGCGACCGTCATCCGAGAGGGGATGGCGTGCGGATTGATCAGCAGGTCCGGGGTGACCCCGCTCCGGGTGAACGGCAGGTTCTCCTGCGGTACGATGAGCCCGATGACGCCCTTCTGGCCGTGCCGGCTCGCGAACTTGTCGCCGAGCTCCGGCACCCGCTGGTTCCGAACCTTGACCTTGACGAGCTTGGAGATGTTCTCCCCCTCGGTGAGGATGACGTTGTCGACCCAGCCCGACTCGCCGAAGCGGACGGTGACGCTCGTCTCGCGTCGCTTCTGGGGCGTGAGCAGGTCGGTCTTCTCCTCCAAGAACCGGGGAGGGCTCGTCTTGCCGACGAGGACGTCCCCCTCGGTCACTTCGAGCTCGGGGA
>JAKIWQ010000063.1 GCA_022749935.1 Thermoplasmata archaeon
CCATCCTTCTCGGGGGGAACGTGATGGCGAGCGGGAACGGCCTCGCCTGCCCGAGCTGGCCGACGTGCTACGGGAACGGTAACCTCCTCCCCAACTTCCAGGGCGGGGTCGCGGTCGAGTGGAGCCACCGGGTGATGGCGTTCTTCCTCGGCTCGAGCGTGCTCGTCCTCGGGGTCCTCGCGGTCGCCTTCGAGCGGGGTCGCCCCGCGCTCCTGAAGATGTCCCTCGGCGGCCTCGGCCTCGTCGTGACCGAAGCGCTCCTCGGGGGGCTGGTGGTCGAGCAGTCGCTCGCGGTCACGCTCGTGCTCGTCCACCTCGCGATCGCCACGGCGCTCTTCGGTCTGCTCCTCGTCCTCGCACTGCTCGCCAACTTCCGGGAGTTACCGACCCGATGGGTCGCTTGGGCTCGCCGGGCCCTGGACGAGCGACCCAGCCCGGTCGGGGAGACCTACGGAGAACCCACTCCCGCCCCGCCCGACCCCACCCCGGTGGGGTTCGCCCCCCGGGAAGGCTAAGCGACTCCCGGCCTCCCGAACTCGGAGGGAGTCACCGTGACGTCCACGCCGGAGCCAGCGACCCGCCCCACGTCCTCGGCCGGGGACTGGTGGACGCTCGCCAAACCCGGTATCACGGCGTTGATCTGCCTTGTCGCGGTCGGCGGGTTCCTCCTCGCTCGGCCGGGGAGCGTCGACCTGGTGCGGTTGGGCCTGGTCGTGGGATTCGGTGCGCTCGCCTCAGCCGGATCGGCCATGCTCAACCACTACCTCGAGCGGGAGAGCGACCGGCGCATGCGGCGCACCCGGTCCCGACCGCTCGCCGCGGACCGCGTCGACCCTCGGGCGACCGCGGGCGTCGGCCTCGCCCTCGTGGCCGTGGGCGTGGGAGGAGCGAGCCTGTGGCTGAACCTGCTCACGGGACTCTCGATCCTCCTCGGGGCGCTGACGTACGTGGTCGTCTACACCGCGTGGCTGAAGCCACGCTCGAGCTGGAACATCGTCATCGGAGGGTTCGCGGGCAGCGCACCGGCGCTCGCGGGGGGCGCGGCCGCGACCGGCACCTGGACGCCCGGTGTCCTAGCGTTCGCGCTCCTCGTCTTTCTCTGGACGCCTCCCCACTTCTGGAGTCTCGCCCTCCTGCTGAAGGACGACTACGCCCGGGCCGGCCTTCCCATGCTGCCGCGGATGGACGACGTCGGTTTCTCCGGACGCGTCGTGGTCGTCTCGGCGGTCCTACTCGTGCCGGCGGCCGTACTGGTCGTGTGGTTCGGTCCGGTTTCCTGGCCGGTCGCCCTCGTCCTCGTGGGCCTCGGGGTCCTCTTCGTCGCGATGACCCTTCCCCTCTGGCGGGGCGTGACCCCTCGGCGGGCCCGCCGGGGCTTCCTCTATTCCGGGCCCTACCTGCTCGGGATCGTCCTCGCGCTGGTCGCGAACGCTCCCCTCCTCCACCTCGGGTTCCTGCCGCGGATGTGAGCCGGCCTCACCTCCAGGTGACCTCGGCCGTCGAGCTTATCTCGGGGGTCGGTTCCTCTAGTGCACGATGTCAGACTCCGACCGGGTCGGAGCCGCGAGCGAACGCACTCGCGACGCCGAGAACGTCCTGAAGCGACTCGGATACGCGCGGGTCGAGCCCTCCCGTCGCGAGAAGACGACGGAGCCCTCGTTCTGGGTCCAGGAAGCAGGCGTGCCCCGCCGGACGTTTCCCGTCTACCTGCCCGCCGCCCGCGGCGAGGTCGACTCCGGGATCGACCGATGGGTCGAAGTCGCGCGCGGTACTCCTCAGACCCGACGGGCGATCTTCGTCGTCCCGAACGACACGGCGGCGGAGGCGGCGTGGGCCCGCCTTTCCCGGGCCCCCGGGTCGACCATCGACCACGAGGTCTCGATCCTGGTCGTACCGCCCGGCCCGAAGGCCGAGCCGGCCCCCCATTTCCATCTTCGTTCCGTACCCCCGAAGGAGGTCCTCCGGATCGCCACGGGCGTGGTCGTAGGGCTCTTCCGGCGGGCCCAGTCTTCAGAGGGATCCGACCCGGTCGACTTTGAGGAGATGCTCGTCCACCTCCGGGCCCGGTTCGGGATCGACGTCCAGCGGTCCCTCGGCGTCGGTTCGGACGAGGACGCACTCTTCCTGCTCTACCAACTCGCGCTCCGTGATTCCTACGCGCCCGGGGATCCCGGGGCGAACCTCCACCTGCTGGTCCTGAAGCCGACCGGGCCGGCCGCCCGACTCCCGTGGTTCGCCGCCTAGCCAGTCGCAACCGAACGCATAAGAACCGGATCTGGGTCGTCGTCCCCGAGAGCATGAGCGATCCCGTGGGGGCGTACCGGACGCCGTACACCGACTACCCCGGAGGACCGACCCCTTCGCCCGACGTCACTCCTGAGGAAGGGAAGGCCGAGCTGTGGACGTTCTTCTGGCTCGCGCTCGCGTGCACCGCGATCATCGTCGCGGTCGGCGTCGCCGCGTGGGTCTACGTCCGGTAGCCCCGGAACGAACCTCTCCCGGAAACCATTATCTAACTCGGCCCGGTCGGCGCGCCGCCGGCGCGGCGCGGGGCCGTGGGGTAGCTTGGACCATCCTTCTTGCTTGGGGTGCAAGAGACTCCGATTCAAATTCGGACGGCCCCACTCGCGCCGGATCGCGAGGGGCCGCGCGGCGGGGCCGGTGGCGCGGGCCGCTATGTAGCCGCCCCGTCTCCCACGCGCATGAGCCGCCGATTCGCCGCGGAGCGGCACAAGGACCCGTTCTACCGGGCCGCCCAGCGGGAGGGCCTCCGCTCCCGGGCCGCCTTCAAGCTGGCCCATCTCGATACCCGGTTCCATCTCCTCCCTCGTGGGGCGCGCGTCCTCGACCTGGGGGCGGCCCCGGGGGGGTGGTCGCTCGTCGCCCGGGACCGGGTCGGGCCCAAGGGGTGGGTAGTCGCGGTCGACCCCCGCGTCGTCGAGCCGATCGACGGCGTCGAGTACGTACGCGGCCGGGTCGGCGATCCCCGTCTACCCGACCGGGTCGGACGCGCGTCGTTCGACGTCGTGCTCTCGGACATGTCCCCTTCGATCAGCGGGGCGTACGCCACGGACCACGCCCGCTCGGTGGGCCTCGCCCGGGATGCGCTCGTCGTCGCGCGCGAGGCGCTGGTCCGCGGCGGGACGTTCGTCGCGAAGGTGTTCGACGGCGACCTGGTCGCCGGCCTCGAGGCGGAGGTCCGGGAGGCGTTCACGGAGGTGCGTCGGACGAAACCGCCGGCCTCGCGCGAGGCGTCGTCCGAGATGTACCTCGTCGCCCGGGGGTTCCGCGGCGACGCGGTTCGGGCGCCCGGATCGCGCCCGGAGGCGCGCCCGAGCCCCGCTATATAGGTTCATCATATACGCCGTCTCCGCGCCAACTCCCTCTGTTTCGAGGTCTGTTTACTCGTGATCCGGTTCGGTCCCGCCGGCATCCCTCTCTCTTGCAAGGGGCGTACGCTTCGCGACGGGATCGCGGACGTCCATCACCTGGGCCTCACCGCCATGGAGGTCCAGTTCATCAAAGTGAATCCGCTCACGCGCCTCGCCCTGGACGAAGAGGTCGGCAAGGTACCGAACGACCTCCTCCAACAGCTCGTCGTCGGCGTCAGCTCGGGCGATCATGGGGGGGAGCCGCCGGTGGCCGCCGCGTTCACCGCGCCCTTGAAGCGTCGGGATTCCCTCACGACGCTCACGTGGAGCCTCGCCAAGGACCACGCCGACCTCGACCTGACGAAACAGCTCGGCCGGGCCCTGGACGTCGACCTCACGCTGCATGCGCCGTACTACGTCGATTTCTTCGGCTCCGCCGACGCGCGCGAGCAGTCGACCCGTCAGATCCAGTGGTCGGGGGTCCTTGCCCAGGGTCTCGGGGCCCGCCTCGCGGTCACCCACCTCGGGTTCTACGGAGGCGGGCCGCGGGCCGACACGGTCCAGGAGCTCACGGAGATCGTGACCGACCTCTCGGCCTGGTTGAAGACGTTCACGAAGGGGGCGGTCCGGCTCGCGATCGAGCCGAGCGGCCACCCGGACGTGTTCGGCTCCCGCGAGGAGGTCCTCGAGCTCGTGCGGCACGTCAAAGGCACCGTGCCGGTCCTCAACGTCCCGCACCTGGCCGCCCGCGAGCGCACCACCTTCGAGACCCCGGAGGCCCTCGCCCCCGTGATCAAGGAGTTCGTCGCGGCGACCGACGGCCCGCTCTACGGCCACTTCTCGGGGGTCGAGCTGTACGGTCCGGGCGAGTTCCGACTCACTCCGATCAAGCGGGGCCAGGTCCGCTTCGACCCGCTGGCGGAGTTGCTCGCCGAGCGGGACTACGACGTGACCGTCATCTCGAGCTCGCCGCTACTCGAGCACGACGCGATGTACATGAAGCTCCTCTACGAACGGGCGCTCACGAAGCGGTGGACCAAGCTCCACGCGCCACCGCCGCCCAAGGCCCCCCCTCCCAAGGTGAAGGTCGCCCTCGCGGCCCCGAGCCTCCGCCCGTCGCACGGGAAGGCCCCTCCGCCCCGCAAACCGGCCCCCCTACCGGCGGCGAAGGCCGCCGCCCGTCGACCCCCCGGGACCCGACCCCATCCGAAGCCGCCGGAGGTGCGCAAGCATGCCCGTCCCCCGCGCCGGTAGTCCGCCGGTCTACCTGCGCGCCCAACGGTACATCGCCGAGCGCGTCACCGCCGCGCTCGAGCGGCTCGACCCGGTGAAGGTCCGGGAGGCCGTCGAGGTGCTCCGTCGGGCTCCGGAGATCTTCGTGTACGGCGCCGGCCGGAGCGGGATCATCAGCCGCGCGTTCGCCATGCGGCTCGTCCAGACCGGGCTCACGGCGTACGTGATCGGGGAGAGCGTGACCCCGATCGTGAAGAAAGGGGATGCCGTCTTCATCGTCTCCGGGCAAGGCGAGAGTTACTCGAGCATCCAGACGGCGAACATCGTCCGTCGGGAAGGCGCCGAGCTCGTGGTCCTCACCGCCAAGTCCTCCTCCAAGCTCGCCCACACGGCGACCGTCCTCCTCGCGATCGAGCTGCCGGATGACGCGGACCGGCCCCGCTACGCACCGCTCGGCACGATCTTCGAGGCCGCGAGCCTCTTGCTCACCGACGGGCTCATCGCGGAGATGATGGGCGCCTCGGGCGAGACCGAGGGGTCGATGCGCCGCCGGCACGCGATCATCGTCTAGACGGTTCCTCGGCCCAAACTTTAAGGAGCGCTCGGCCTCAGAGGCGCCAGTGCCGACGCGCGGAGCCCCCGCCGAAGGGACCCTCGTCCCCATCCCGACGCGCTTTTTCGTCACGAGCGGCAAGGGGATCAACAAGACGAGCGAGCTGAACGCGTTCGACCTCGCGCTCTTGCAAGCCGGCATCGGGGACCAGAATCTCGTCAGTGTTTCCTCGGTCCTCCCCATCGGGGTCCGACAGGTCGATCGCCCGCGGATGCTGCGCGGTGCGATCACCCACGCGGTGCTGGCCCGATTCGCGGGCGGGGAGGGAGAGGTCGTGAGCGCGGGGATCGCCTACGGCTTCCGGACTGACGGTCAGGGAGGGTACGTCGCGGAGGGCCACGTCCATGGGACCCAACGTTCGTTGAAGGAGTTCCTGAAGTGGCGCATGGAGGAGATTGCCCACTTCCGGGGCGTAGAACTCCGTCGCATCAACTACCGAACCGAAGAGCTCTCGATCCCGATGGACCACTACGGGGTCTGCATCGCCGCCTGCGTCTTTCTCCCGTAACCGCCTTCGCCGCTCGACCGAACGTTGGCGCCGGCGTTTACCGGCGAGCGTGGACGAGTCGCCTCAGCGTGCCGGCGCGGCCGAGAGCGCCCCCCACGGGGAGTGCGGAGGCGACCTCCGCGCGGACGAGGGGGAGGCGCTCGTGGACGCGCGCGACCAGTTCGTTCGCCGCGCCCCGCGTGATCGGCCCCCAGGCCATCACGGAGAGGGCATGCGTTCGTTCCCGGTGGACGCGCCGCAGCGTGAAGTCGAGCCGAGTCCCCCCGGGGCCGGTGAGTCGGGCCGCGAAGGTACGGGAGGTCCGGACCGGGGCCCACGACGCATCGAGGAAGGCCCTCAGGAGGTGGGTGACGGGTTCGGCGAGGCGCTCGTGCGCTGGTTCGGGAAGGGGGAGCCAACCGCCCGGGCGCACTTCCCAGTGGTCCACCTCTCTGAAGCCGGAACGGGAGAATGCTTCCAGCGCGCGGGCCGTCATCTGGAGGAGGTCGTCCACTCCCTCGACCTCGCGCTCGTGGAAGAACGAGGCGAACGGCGCCAGGATCGGGAACGGCTCGGACCGGTATCCCTCGTGCGCTACATCCAGCTCGAGCTGGAGCTGACGATAGCGAATCGTACCGGGCGCCGACCCGGTCCGGGCGAGCGTCCTCGGCCACTCGAGCCTCGGCGGGGCGTCCCGCGGGATCGCGCGGGTCCGAGAGGAGCGTCGGGCGGCCATGCGGTTCGACTCGGCTCGCCTCAGAAGAGACTTTCCTTCGTCGTGCAACGTCTCGGCGACCCACCCCGTGCGACGGGCCCTTCGGCCGGCCGCCCTCCGGGCGCCGAAAGCGGCTTGAACGCAGGGTCAGTGCGGGCCCTCGCGATGGCACCCCCCTCTAAGTCCGCGGACGAGCGGGCGGAGTTGGTCGAGCGATGGCTCGCCCATCCGCGGTCCTGGAGCCCGCGTCCGAGCGCCGATGGCCGATTCGTCCACGTCCTCTCGAACCGGGAAGGGCTCCCGCAGGCCTACACCGTCGAACATGCCGGTGGGCCGCTGCGCCCATTCTGGTCGGAACCCGAACGGGTGGGAACCGTCGTCCCTTCTCCGTTCGACGCCCGCGTGGTCGTGGCCTCGGACCGCGGGGGGAACGAACACTGGGAACTCTCCCTCGCCGGCGAGGGCGGGTCGCTCGTACGTCGCCTCACCGCGACCCCCGACCGGATCCACGAACCCGGGGCCTGGCGGGACGCCCGCCGGTTCCTCTACTCCTCGAACCAGCGCGACGTGCGATTCTTCGACGTCTACGAGTGCGACCTCGACGGGGAGGGAGGTGGAAGGATGGTTCGACAGGAGGACGCGTTGGTCTCGGTGGTGGCCGCGAAGGGGCCTCTGGCGCTCCTCCAGCGCGCCAACACGAACCTCGACGTCGACCTGTTCTTGCTCCGGGGTGAGACGGAGCACCATCTCAATCCCCACTCCGGCGAGCAGATGGTGTTCGGGGCCGACCTCGTCGGGCGCGACGTGTACGCGGGGACGAATCCGGACCGGGAATTCACGGCGCTCGTACGGTATCCCGAAAGCGGCGGGACGCCGGAGGTGATCCGTGATTTTCCCGGCGATGTCGAGCGGATCCGCTCGGCCCCCGACCACGTCCGCCTCGCCGGCACGTCCAACGACCACGGCTGGAGCGAGCTGTGGGTCTACGACAGCGGTTCTTCGGAGTTCGCCAACCTCCCCCTGGCCCAACCGGGCGTGGTCGATTCGGTGGCCTGGAGCCGCGACGGAACAGAGCTCTTCTACGACCTGAG
>JAKIWQ010000064.1 GCA_022749935.1 Thermoplasmata archaeon
CATAGTGATCCCGACCGCGCTGGCGGTCGCCGTAGGTTGGACCCCACCGGCACTCCCACTTCCGGCCACGACGGTCCTCTTCGCGTCCGCCCTCGCGTTCGGGGCGGCCGACACCTTCGGGAGCGAGTTCGGCGTCCTCGCCGGAACGGCGCGCAGCATCCTCACCCTGAAACCGGTCTCGCCCGGCACCAACGGGGGGATCTCGGCCGTCGGCGAATGGTGGGCCGCGATCGGGGCGCTCACGACGGGGGTCGTAGGGTACTCGCTCTACCTACTCTTCGGAACCCAGACTCCTCCCGGTGTGGTCCTGGTAGGGGTGGTCGGGGTCGCGGGGTTCCTCGGATGCCAGGTCGACTCGGTCCTGGGGGAGACCCTCGAGAACCGGGGGTATCTGACGAAGGGTTCTACCAACCTATTCGGAATGCTTTCCTCGGTCGGGATTGCGGCGGCGCTCCTCGCGGCGCTGGGCTGGCTCCGATGACGCCCCGGGGGCCGCCGGGCGGGAGCGTCGTGCTCCTCTCGGGGGGGATGGATTCCGCGACCTGCCTCGCCGTGGCGTCCGAACACGACCGTCCGGTCCACGCGTTGACCGTGGGGTACGGGCAGCGCCACGTTCGCGAGGTACGCTCGGCCCGGGCGCTCGCCCGACATTTTGGGGTGAAGGAGCACGTGGTGCTCGACCTGCCGCTAGGACCCCTTCTCGAGTCCTCCCTCACCCGGCCCAGCCGGCGGCTCCCACGAGCCGGCGGGCGATCGACCCGCATCCCGTCGACGTACGTTCCGGCCCGAAACACCATCCTCCTCGCCGTCGCGCTCGGGTATGCGGAATCTCACCGGCTGGGGTCGATCTACATTGGAGCCAACGCCATCGATTACTCCGGATACCCCGACTGCCGACCGCCCTACTTCCGGGCGTTCGAGCGCGTAGCGCGACTCGGCACTCGCGTCGGCGTTGAAAAAGGTCGGGCCCCTCGGATCCGCGCCCCCCTGCAGCGTCTCTCGAAGGAGAGGATCGTGCGCCTCGGTGAGCGGCTCCGAGTTCCCTGGCGCCTCACGTGGAGTTGTTACGCCGGTGGACAGGTGCCATGTGGCCGCTGTGATGCGTGCCGGCTTCGTGCGCTCGGCTTCTCGCGTGCTGGGGTCCACGACCCCGTCGCAGCGCCGTGACCTACGCGTTGACCTACGCCTTGACGGCCGAAACCGGCGAAACCGAGGACGTGCAAAACCCACATCGGGTTGCCTTGACCGAGATCTGGTTGCAGCACGCCGGGCATTCCCGGGTCGACGGGGCCGCGGCCGCCTCGCGAGCCTTCTTGCGGTCCGTGTACAACTGGTAGGGATACGCGATCAAGAAGAAGACGACGAGCATCAAGACGGCGAAGTTGATTACCGCCCCGAGCAGCGCGCCGCCCAGCAGATTGCTGCCGTTGATGGTCAGGATGCCCAAATGGGAGAAGTCGATGTGACCGGCAGCGCCGATAAGCGGATTCACTATGTCGCTGACGAGAGCTCCGATGAGCGCGACGATCGCGAGGCCGACCACGAAGGCGACGGCCAGTGTGATTAGATTCCCCGTGACCAGGAACTTCTTGAAATCCTCGAGTGCTCCCACGGGTGCCACCAAGCCCGGCGACCGGGGCCGCTGATAAGTAGCTATCGGAGCAAGTCCCGTAAGGGGTGCCACGGATCGGCGAATCCCGTCCCTCGCGCGGGGGAACTCGGGCAGGAGTCCGATGGACTACATGGAGTCGGGTCGTGCAATCCCGAGAAGGTCGAGGGTATTTCCGAGCGTTTGCCTCACCGCCGCGACCACGGCAATTCGGCTCGGGCGCTCCTCGACTGACCGAAGGACCGGAACCGCGTGGTAGAACCGATTGAATTGTTCCGCGAGGTCGTGCGCGTAGCCTGCCAGGGCGTGGACATGGTTCCGCCGGGCCGCATACTGGACGACTCTCGGAAGTCGGGCCATCACTCGAATGAGGTTCGCCTCCTCCGGATGGTTCAACCGAGCGGAGTCGAATGGGTAGGGGGGATTCTCCGCCTCCGCCTTCCGGAGCACACTTACCGCCCGCACGAAGGAGTACTGGCAGAAGGGTCCACTCCGTCCCTCGAAGGAAAGCGCGTCGTCCCATCGGAAGACAACCGGTTTCTCGGAAGCGACCCGGACGATATGGTATCGCACGGCCCCCGTGGCCACAGCCTCGGCGATACGCTCCACTTCGGCGGGGTCGAGGTCCTCGCGCCGAGCAAGTACCTCCTTGCGGGCCCGTTCAACCGCCTCGGCGAGAAGATGGTCGAGCCAAACCGCCGAGCCTCCCCTCGTTGACATTCGACCGCCTTCCGGGACGGTGATGTCCTGATAGATCACATACTCCGGGCGCCGGGGTTCGCCGATCTCGGAAAGAAGGGCATCGAGCGTGACCGCGTGGAGCCGATGGTCTTGGCCGAGCACGTCGACCACGCGCTGGAACCGTACGAATTTGGAGAGGTGGTACGCGACGTCCCGAGTGACGTACAGGCTCGTCCCGTCTCCGCGTTGCACTACGACCCGGGTCGACTCCTTGGGCAGACCGTACGAGGCGGCCTCGATCGCCCACGCGCCGTTCGACTCTTGGACCGCATGGGGGGCGCTGCGCAATCGCGCGAGCACGCGATCGACCGAGCCGTCCTTCAGGAAGTCCGATTCCCAAACGAACTCATCGAACCGAATCCCGAGCCGCACGAGCGACTCAAGCATCCCGTCCAGGATGGATTGAGCGAGCTCCCGTTGTTGGGGCGGCGCGTTACCGGCCTCCGTCTGTTGCACCAGCGCGGCGACTTCGGCTGCGGCTTCCGGGTGGGTCTTGAGGTACGCGCTCGTCGCGGGATAGGGTCGGCCCCGATGCGCGTCGGTCTTCTCGCCCGGAACCTCGAAGCCCTCGACCGCGGCTCGGATTTCGGGAGGCCATTCGGAGACGGGCTTCGACCAGATCCACGTGACCATGGCCGCCTGGCGTCCCATGTCGTCCACGTAGTACTGGGTCGTCACCGGCGTACCCGCCGCCCGCAGCGCCCGCGCGAGCGTGTCGCCGATGATGGCGTTCCGGACTCGTCCGATGTGAAACGGACCGGTCGGATTGGCACTCGTGTGTTCGACGCAGGCGGCGATGCCGGCGTCGTCCCCGTGGCCGTACCGACCGGCTCGAGCGAATACCAGTCGCAACGTCCGCTCGGTGAGGCGGACTGAGTTGGCTCGAAAATTGAGGTAGGCACCGTCCGCGGTCACGTGGTCCACCTCGGGCCCGGCCCGGAGTTCTCCCGCCAAACGTGCGGCCAGCGCCGGCGGGGAGAGTCCCGACGCGGCGACGAACCGATGGAGCGGGAACGCAGCATCCCCTTGCGGGCCCCCTTCCAAGTTGAGCTGCGCCGCGATAACCGACCGGTCAGCGGGCGCACCGACTTCGGCGAGCCCGGTGGTCAAGGCGTCGAGCACGGATGTGACGAACGGTGCCCAGGGGTCACTCGAAACGGACGGGGCGACGGGGGTCTCGGTCACACTCTACCGTCTGGGGACGGCTTAACAGGAGGGCTCGTCTTAACCGTTCGCCATGACGGCGCTGTTGTTGGTTCGTTACGGCGAGCTGGCGCTCAAGTCGCCGCCGGTCCGACGCGAATTCGAGTCGACCCTTCGGCGAAACATCCTCGATCTGTTCGTCGGGGCGGGCCTCGAGGGGAGGCTCCGCGGAGATCATGGGCACCTCTACGTGGAATCGTCCGACGCGGACCGGGCGATCCGGCTCGTGACGCGAGTCTTCGGGGTGACCTCGGTCAGCCAGGTCTATGAGGTGCCCACGGACCGAGCGGTCATCACCGCGCGGCTCCTGGAGCTGGCCGGGGCCCGGCTCACGAAGGGGGCACGATTCGCGGTCCGGGCCCGAAGGACCGGCCAGCACTCTTTCACGAGCCAGGAACTCGCCCGCGACCTGGGCGGTGACGTGCTCGACCGGTTTCCGGACCGGGAACTGCGTGTGGACCTCGAACACCCGGAGGTCGAGCTCTTCGTAGAAGTACGGGGCCCGAGGACGTATCTGTACTTCGACCGCAGCCCCGGCCCGGGGGGACTTCCCCTCGGTGTTGCGGGCCGGCTGGTCGCGTTGGTCGACGGACCCCGCGGTGCCCTCGGGGCCTACCTCATGATGAAGCGAGGCTGTCGCGTGGGCTTTGTGACGCCGGAGTCCGGTGAGAAGCTCGCGGCGGACGTGCTGACCCGGTACGACCCGCATGCCCGCCTGATTCGTACCGGGGACAGTGCCGAAGCGTGGACGGCGACCGTCGGGGAGACCGCGGAGGCCACCCATGCCGACGGCTTGGTATTGCCCCTCGTCGTGGAGGACTACCCCACCGTTCGCGGGCGCTGGGGAGATCGCGTGATTTTCTCGCCTACGGTAGGGTTGACGGATGAGGAGGTAAACGAGCGATGGGAGAGCGTCGTAGCGCGGGCCTCGTAAACCAGACTACCCTGGTTTCGGAACCACCTCCCGTGCCGGTCCCGGCCGGGGACACACCGCCCCCCGTCCCACCACCGGAGGGGGTCGCCGCGGTGGTTTATCCACCTGTGACCTCTTCTAGCGTGGCTTTGAGGGAGCGCCAGTTGCGCTGGCTGAAAGAGCGGAGCCGGCGACTCCCGCTCGCGACGGGGAAGCCGACGCCGACGGACCCGGACTAGCCGACGGGCGGTTCGCCCTTTGTCTCCCTGGTGGCCGCCGGATCTCCTCACTCGTCCCTCGAATGGGTCGCATCCTCGGTCGAGTCAGTGTTAAGTGGCCCACCCGAGTGGCCGCGACCCGGAACATCGTGCCGACCTTTAGCGTCAAGGGAAGTTTCTACGCCCGACGGGGGTACTGGCAGACGTTCACGAAGCAGCACGATGCCGAGACCGAGGCGATCGCGCTCCACTGGGCCCTATCCGAGATCGGTGGCTGCCACAACGTCAAGCGGCACCTAATCCGAATCGATTCGGTCGCTGAAGCGACGGTCGAGTCGGGCGCCTAGCCGCGGAAGCCGTAGCGCGGTCGGTCGCGTTCCCGCAGCCGCGGCGTAGTGGTTCCATCGTGGTCCCTAGGGTCCCGCGTCGACGATTTCCGTCACCGGGTGATCGGTCCCTGACTCGAGGGAGCGTTCCTCCGCCGCTCCTATCTCGGGGCTACCCGGGCCCGGTCCCCGCCTAGTTCGGCGGATTCAGGCGACTGGACGCACGAGGGCGTACACTCTCTCTAGTTGTGGAGGCGCGCCCGCGGCCCTCGCGCCCACGAAGCGTTAAGTGACCCCCACAGGTCCGTGCCGTGGGAGGAGGCGATTCGCGTGGCCGGAAGGAAGGAAGCCATGTCACCCGAGGAGCAGGTCCAGGAGGACCTCATGCGACTCGAGGCGTACCGAAGCCAGTTGTCGGCGAGCCTCCAACAGCACCAGATGCTTACCGGGTCGCGCGCCGAGCACGATCGCGCGCGCGAGAGCCTCGAAGGCGTCGACCAAGCTCCGCCGGACGCGGAACTCATACTGCCCCTCGGTGGGGAGACCTTCGTACGAGGCGCGGTCGATCGCTCGGCCCCCGTCCTGATCGGCGTCGGGTCCGGTGTGGTCGTGGAGATGGAACGACCCAAAGTGGTTGAGCTCCTCGCACAGCGCCTCGTCAAGATCGACGACGCGATCCGGGAGCTGGAGGGACAGATGAATACGCTGGACGAACGGATTCAGCTTCTCTCGCAGCGACTGGAATCTGCGACCCGCAATCCGTCCTCAGGCGATGTGGGCGGCGATTAAGGCCCGCCTTCGGCGCGCTCCGGGCTCCGACGCGCCGGAGACCGGGACGGCCCCCGACCCTTCGACCTCCGGTCCCCGACCCTCCACCGCCTCACCACCTCAGAAGGACCGGCCGTTCACCACCGATCCGGGGCGCTCCCACGACGAGTTGTTCACGGAGGGCTTTCTGGGCCGGAAGATCCGAGAGGCCACCGTCGACGAGGTGTTCGACGACCTCGAGATCGTGCTGTTGCAATCGGACGTGGCGCTCCCCGTCGTGGACCGAATGCGGAAGAACCTCCGTCGGGACCTTGCCGGCCGGAAGCTCCGTCTCGGAGTGGACGCCGAGGAGGCGATCCGCACTTCCCTTTCCCGGTCCGTGCGGTCGATCCTGGACCGGCCCTCCGTGGACCTCGCCGCTCTGGTCCGCGCGCAGGCCGAGAAACCCTACGTCATCCTCTTCGTCGGAGTCAACGGAACTGGAAAGACGACCACGCTCGCGAAGCTCGCGGGATGGCTCCGCGCCCAGGGCCTCACGAGTGTGATCGCGGCGGGCGATACCTTCCGCGCCGGGGCGATCGAGCAGCTCCTTGTGCACGGAGAACGGCTCGGCGTCCGGGTGATCCGTCAGAAGGAAGGGAGCGACCCGGCCGCCGTCGCCTTTGACGCGGTGGACCACGCCCGCGCGAAGAAAGTGGACGTCGTGCTCGTCGACACCGCCGGGCGGCAGCACACCAACGACAACCTCATCGAGGAGGCGAAAAAGATCCGCCGGGTGGTCAAGCCCTCGCTCACGATCTTTGTGGGGGATGCCCTCAGTGGTCACGATGTCGTCGAGCAGGCGCGCGAGTTCGACGCCGCGATCGGGTTCGACGGACTCATCCTTACCAAGTTGGACGCGGATGTCAAGGGGGGGTCCGCGCTGAGCCTGACCTTCATCACCAAGAAACCCATCCTCTTTGTCGGCACGGGGCAGGGATACGACGACCTACGCCCCTTCGATCCGGAATGGATGGTCGAACGGCTCTTCGCGGAGGGGACCTCGGGGTGACGGCCCGACTCGATATCGTCCTCGTCCGGCCGAAGGAGGATGGGAACGTCGGGGCGGTGGCTCGCATCGGACGAAATTTTGGGGCCGAGCGGCTGGTCCTCGTCGCCTCCCGCGCTCGGGTCGGGCCGGAAGCCCGGCGGCGTGCGATGTTCGGTCTCCCGCTGCTCAAGTCCGCCGTGCGGGCCCGCACCCTCGAGGAGGGGGTCGCCGAGGCGGATCTGGTGGTGGGGACCACCGACATGTCGAGCGGCCGCTCGAACACGTATCTTCGGCGCTCCGTCAGCCCCGAACGTCTCGGTGAGGCGCTCCGCTCTCTTTCCGGCCGGGTCGCTCTCGTCTTCGGGCCCGAGGACAACGGTCTCTCCAGATCCGAGTTGGCGCGCTGCGACCTCCTCGTCCACATTCCGGCCCGGCGAGAGTTTCCGACCCTGAACCTCTCCCACGCGGTCGCCGTCGTGCTGTACGCGACCCATCGAGCTCGGGGACCGACCGATCCCGAAACCACCCCGGCTCCCGAGGAGCTCGAGTTGAACGGCCGGGAGAAGGAGCTGTTCTTGGAGCGGGTCGGGCAGCTGTTGGGCCGGACCCGGTACCCTCCACACAAACGACGGGGTTTAATCCTCCTGTTTCGTCGTGTACTGGGCCGGTCGACG
>JAKIWQ010000065.1 GCA_022749935.1 Thermoplasmata archaeon
CCGATCCAATCAGGCGATTCGTCTCGCGCTCCCTGGAGTGGATGACCCCTGGGGGGCGGTCCGCTCGTTCTCGCTCTCCTCCAGTCCTTCCGAACCGGGTCGAATCGCGGTCACGTGCAAGATCTCCGACACGCCTTTCAAGCAGGCCCTTGCCCGCCTCCGGCCCGGCGAGACGGCGGAGGTCTACGGTCCCCTCGGCGCCTACCTCTTCGATGGGACGCGGCCCAGCGTGTTCCTCGCGGGCGGGATCGGAATCACTCCGTTTCGAGGGATGCTTCGCTACGCCGCGGACACGGGAAATCTCTCCGAAAAGCGACTCCTCTTCTCCGCCCGCATCCCCGAGGAGTTCGTGTTCCGTACGGAGCTTGACGAACTGGCCCGTTCCCGATCCCATGTGGAAGTGCATTACACGGTCACACGCCCCGCCGAGTCCGCGGTGCCGTGGAACGGTCGCACCGGACGGATCGACGAGGGATGGATCCGAGCGATCGCCGCGCCGCTCGATCGACCCAAGTTCTACATCGCCGGCCTTCCCGAGATGGTCGAAGAGATGGTGACCATCCTCCGGGGTCCACTTTCGATTCCCGAGGACGATATCGATTACGAAGTGTTCCGCGGTTTCTGAGCCCTGAGGCGGAGCTCCGCACCCCGCCCACGGTCCCCCGCTCGCGTCCCACGACGGGTACTCAGCAACCCCTAAGGTTCCGGAATCGGTCCCGTAGAGGGGTTCTGTAAGGGGAGTTGACGCGCTCACGGGTCACGAGCAGCGAAGGAGAATCGAGCGACGGGTCTCCGCGAGCGAGCCGAGGGTCCTCCTCCCCGGACGAGCCCTCGGGGTCGTCGCGCCGCCGGAGCCCGCGAAGCAAGGACGAGTTCCGCGGGTTGATCGGACGGTTGGCCCAGGTGCTCTTCGGGCTTTTCTCGGCAGGTTTTGCGATCGTGGTCCTCTCCCAGCCGCAGCTCTCTCTGACCAACCTGCTGTTCTTGGTGGCGGCCGCCGTCGGACTCGTCTCGGCGCAGACGGTTCTGGCCGGGGGACGCTTACTGCTCCTCGACTGGGAGGAGATCAGGGGACGGGCGTTCTGGCTGCAGGCGATCCAGTCCTGGTTGGTCCTGAGCATCGGGCTGGTCGCCCTCGCTCTCGCGGCGTTCGCCGGTCTCGCCCCGACCCTCGCGGCGACCGCCGCGGTGTTCGTCCTCGCCATCGCGCTCGTCACCCAAGGGCTCGGACGGATGCTCCATGCCTACCGCCGGAGCCTTCCGAGCTGGCTTCGCGGCTCGACGCTCGCGACGGGGATCCTCACCGTCCTCCTGGTGAGCATTGCGGTCGCGTTCTACGGGTTCGCGCTCGCGGCCTTCGCCATCCTCGTGGGCGTGATCCTGCTGATCAGCGCCATCGAAACCGTCGTCGCGGGCCTCCACCCGACCGACGCACGGCAGTTCGTGCTCCTGAAGCTCATCCTCTTCGCGGCGTTCTACGGCCTCATCCTCATCAACTGGATCGACCTGTTCGGCAAGACCGTCCCGGCCTACGGACTCTGGCTGATCCTCACGTATATGGCACCGTTCGGGGTGCTCATCGTCTTCGAAGGCTGGGAGTCCTGGCCCCTCGCGGTCAGCCTCGGTCTCCTCGTCTCCCTCTTCAACGATGTCGGATACTTCTTCATCGGAAACCTCCTCTTCGGCTTCCACGAACCCCTCGGTCCCTGGATCTCGGGCCAGCTCGGATTCCAGGGCTCGGCGATCGTAACGTACTTCGAGGGTGGGAAGTTCTCCCTCGCCGTCCCCTCCTGGTTGATGGGGCTCTCCATCTACGCCCGAGCGGTCGTCGTGGGCGGGATCCTCTACTACTGGTGGCGCCACCCGGGAGCGATCGTCGCGCGGACCACACCGTCTCACGCGACCCCGCCCGGTTGACCGGCGGGGCGGTCCTTCGATGCCGCGTCCCCACCAGGGAGAAGCGGACGCCGTCGGGCGGGTCCCCGGCTCGCCAGCGACCCGGGCGACCCTGGTCGCCGACCTCCGGAAGCTCGGTCTGGCGGCCGGATCGACCGTCCTCGTCCATTCCTCCCTGAGCGCCCTGGGATGGGTGGTCGGGGGCGCAGAGACGGTGGTGCGGGCCTTAGAAGAGGCGTTGGGGGAGCACGGGACCCTCATGATGCCGGCCTATTCGATGAATGCTCCCGAGCCGTCGCTCTGGAAGAATCCGGCGGTTCCGGAGGCGTGGTGGGAGACCATTCGGACCGAATGGCCCCCGTTCGATGCCGGGCTCTCTCCCGCCGTGCGTCTGGGGACCATTGCGGAGACGTTTCGGAGCCAGCGCGGCACGGAGCGGAGCTACCACCCGAACCATTCGTTCTCGGCTCGCGGACCGAAAGCTCGCGAACTCCTGGACCGACACTCGCTCGACGACAGCCTCGGGGAGGGCTCCCCCCTCGCCCGACTCTACGAACGGGGAGGCCAGGTGCTCCTCCTGGGCGTAGACCATGCGTCGAACAGCTCGCTGCACCTCTCGGAGTACCGGGCGACCTGGCCGGGAAAACACGGCTCCCTACCCCTCCGGGCGCGCGTGGTGCGGGAGGGCGTCCTCGTCGAGATCGTCCTGAACGACCTCGACCTGGACAGCGACGATTTCGGGAAGCTCGGAGCGGACTATGAAGCCGAAACCGGCGCGGTGCGGACGGGGTCCGTCGGAGTCGGCGCGGGGCGCCTCATGGCGCAACCGGCCCTGGTCGATTTCGGGGTTCGGTGGCTCGAGACGAATCGGCGCTGAGGGACCGAACCGCCGAGAAGTGCCACCCCACCACCGTCGCGAAGGCAGCAAGCGCTTAGCGGCGCGGGCAGTCCAACCGGCCCAGGGAGTACATGGCGAGAAAGACTCCGGGCCTGGACGCCCCCGACGCAGAGTTCGCACGCCTGGCGAAGGGCCGTCAGCCCATCCAGGTGGCCGCCATCGTCACCAAGCTGGCGACCCCGATCGATTTTGTCGGACCCTGGGAGGTCTTCGCTCAGACGGTGGCGCTCGATGGCAAGGAACACTTCGACGTCTACGCTGTATCCACGTCGCTCGAGCCCCTCACCCTCTCTGGCGGACTCATCGTGGTGCCCCAGTACACGCTGGAGACCGCACCCCCTCCCGACATCATCCTCGTTCCGGCGCTCGGATACGGGGGAGGGCCGGTCATCGGCGATTGGCTCCGACGCGCCCACCGAAGGGGCACGGTGATCGTTTCCGTCTGCGACGGGGCCCGGGAGCTCGCGGAAGCCGGAATCCTGGACGGGCTCTCGGCGACGACCCACCACGGCTCGATCGATGATCTTCGACGACAATATCCGAAGGTCGAGGTCGTCGGCGGTCGCCGGTTCGTGAAGGGTTCTCCGACCGTCTATACCGCCGGCGGACTCATGTCCGGGATCGACCTCGCACTGCACCTCGTCGGCCAAATCCTCGGAGCCGACGCGGCTCGGAGAGTCGCCGACCACCTCGAGTACGAGGGGCGAGGCTGGCGGTCACCGGGATCTCGCTAGGGCGGTCGCCCTCGACCGGACAGGTTCCGGGCCGGGGTCGGTGCGGCTACGGACCGAGCATCGCCCGGATGGATTCCGAGAGCTCGTGATACCTCGGCTCGAGCAGCTTCGCTCCTGCGGCTTCCGGGTAGGCCACCGCGAGGGGGTGGGCCTTGAGGTGCAGTTGATCGAGCGAGGGGAGCGGGTCGTACATCATTTTCCTCTTCGCGGCGTGGGCTTGTGCGACGTCCTTCTGGATGGATTCCATCTGCTCGATGGCCACCTTGAGGGCGGGTTCGACGATATCACGGAGGAGTTCGGGCCGGTACTTGCCGTCCTCGACTTCGCCGAGCACGCTCGCGCACACGAGGCTTGAGTCGAAATATCGCGCATAGTCCTGGTGCAGCCCGTGGCGCTTCAGGTCCGCGAACAGCGACTCGCGCGCGCGGGGCAGCCCTTCTACGTGGCCTCCAATCGCCTCGTCGACGATGTTCGTGGGGCCGCGCTTGGCTCCGAAGACATCGAAGCCGGGCGGAACATTCTTGATTCCTCCCCACGCCATGGGTTCGGGGCTCGAAGCCGGGGCGCCGTATTAGCACGGGCCCCCGAGGAGAGCGTGCCGCCGCGGAGTTAGAGGAAGGACCGAACCCGGGCGGTACGCTCCGAGAGCGCTCTCCGGCTTCCGAGCCGAAGCCGCTTAGACCCTATGCTCCTACCCGGCCCGAGGAACGCGCCAAATGAAGATGCAGTCCGAACTCGGAGTGACGATCCAGCGGAAGGCGCCGACCAAGCTCCATCCGTTCACGAAGTTCTTCCGTGGGTTCGAAACGGTTCCGACGGTCCGTCGCCTGTTCGGTAAGCAGACGAAGCGAGTCCTCGGTGCCCTCAAGGTAGAATTCTTCTCCGCTCGTTTTGGGTACATGGGGACGAGTGACATCGACGGTCACCTGCTGATCAGCACCCATCACCTCGCCGATTCCGAATTCCGGACGGTCTACCTCGACATCGTCCACGAACTGTGCCACGTGAGGCAGTTCCGTAAGGGCCGGCCCCTGTTCTACCCCAAGTTGAGCTACGTAGACGCACCCTCGGAGATCGAGGCGTACCGCCTCACCATCAAGGAGGGCCAACGCATCGGCATGACCCGCCGACAGCTGGTCGATTACCTCAAGGTCGAGTGGATCAGCCCCGCGGAACACCGCCGACTCGCCCGCCGGTGCGGAGTGGGAGTGAAAAGGTCGCGGGCACGAGCGCACCGTAGGCGCCTCAAGAAGTAGATCGAGCTCGAGTGCGCCGTCGGCGGCCCGCGCTCCTCGAAGTCCGCGGTCTCTCCGAGTGGGTGTAACCTACGTTGCACCCTGCGGGGCTCCCGCCACCCGTTGATACTCAAAATCAATCCTCCTCCCCGGCAAGAGAGATGGTAAGGAAACGACCGCCCGTCGGACGTTTCCTGCGCTCGTCCGGTGGCTACTTATCGCAGCGCGGATTACTCCCTCGCGGGGTAGTCATTTCCCGCAGTGAGATCATGAATTCGACCCAGGGACCGCGGAAGCGGATGCGGCGGTTTGCGGCCCAATCCCGAATGATTTCGGCGGCCCTCCTCATCGGTATGTTCCTCCTGTCGACGGTGATCGGCTCGATGGTGCTCGGAGGGCTCGTGGCCTCTTCGCCCTCAGGGCGGGCGATCCCCTCCCACGGGAGATCCGGATCGATGGGACTGGACGGAGCCGCCGCCTTGGGACTCGCCGAAGAGTCCCTCCTGCCGGGCCACTCTCCCTCCCACGCTATGGTGCCCTATGCGCCGACGACACGCGCCGACGACGTGATGACCTACGATGGAAAGGACGGGTACGTGGTCTTGTTTGGGGGCGTCAACAAGTCCAGCGCTCTCCTGGGTGACACGGAGAAGTTCGTCGGGGGCAAATGGACGAAGCTCACTCCTTCGCCCCACCCGGGGGCCCGGTACAACTCCGTGATGGTCTACGACGCCAAAGACCACTACGTGGTCCTATTCGGCGGGGCCGGAGGGTCGGGGGTTTCCAACGACACCTGGAAATTCGTCGGCGGATCCTGGACGAACATTACCAGCACGGCGTCGCCCCCCGCGCGGTACGACGCGGCCATGAAATACGATTCGAACGACGGCTACGTCGTCCTCTTCGGGGGCCTCGGTTACGCGGGGATACTGAACGACACGTGGACGTTCGTGGGTGGCGTCTGGACGAACATCACTACCTCCCACCATCCTCCGGCCTCCTTCGCTCCGACCCTGGCGTACGACTCGGCGGACGGATACATGGTGCTGTTTGGCGGTAAGGGGAACGCAGGGTACCTCGACAGCACCTGGAAATTCTCGGCCGGGACATGGACCAAGCTCTCTACCTCCTCGCATCCCGGGGCCCGATTCTTCGCCACCATGTCCTACGATGCGATGGACGGGTATGTCGTGCTCTTCGGTGGCTTTCACACCTCGGGCGTCCTGGGGGACACCTGGACCTTCTCTGGGGGGCTCTGGACCAAACTGGCGATCACCAGCCCGGCGGCGCGGGACTCCGGGGCCATGTCGTACGATTACAAGGACCACTACGTCGTTCTCTTCGGTGGCTTCGGCCACGCGACGACCCCGCTGAGCGGGACGTGGACGTTCGTGGGCGGGATCTGGACCAAGCTCCCCTGACGGGAGGATCGGTCCTCGGGGGGCCCTAAGGGCCCACTCGCCTACCCCGCGGCCGTGACGTGTTGAAACGGTCACCCAGGAGGCGTGGGTTTCACGATGTCGGCCAGGACCGGATCGAGCTTGTCGTTGCTCACGAGGATGTTCCAGGGTTCGATCGAGAGCAGGCGGAGGATTCCTGCGCGCATCCAGGGATCCTCCATCATCCGGGTCCTGACGGCGGACTCGCTTTCCGAATTGACTATCAGAAGGGCCCGGTGAACTCGTCCATCACCAAGGGGTCCGCCGAGGAGGATGAAGCCACCGTACATCTGCCCGTTGATGAACGCCGCGTGCTCGGTCCACAGCGCTTGATCGCGCATCGATCGCGAACCGACCCAGGACGGGCCCTGCTCACTGATGGTTACGAAGTACGCCAATTTTCTGCCCTCTCGACCTCGCCACGGCGATGAAGAATTTCGAAGTGGCCACGGGGGATAAGGCCTCCGAACCGCCGTCGATCCCCTCCGCACCGGAGCGGCCGACCCGGCCGATGAACCCCTCGTTCGCGCGCGCCGGAGGGCGGCGACCGCTGCAGGTGAGCGGCTGGGTCAACCTACGAGTTCATGGCCTCTGGGGGAGGTTGTTCTTAGGAGTTCTCGAATCCCCGGCTGGGTGCAATCAGACTAACACCCACGGCCGAGTCGGACCGCGACTTACATCGGGGAAACCGAAGGGAGTCGCAGGAAACCAGAACGCAACTTCATGGCCCCGGTCGCCCGGTCGATCTCGGCGTGCACGCCGTACGCCCGACGACCGGCGGCTTGACTCACGATGTACCACCACACCTCGTAGACCGCTCCCTTTTCTGCGGCCTCTCCGAAGTGGTAGCTCTCGGCGAGCCACTCGCTCTGGGCCATCGCTGGAAGATAGGTCCGTTCGAGCGCAGCATTGAGGGAGGCCACGGGACCGGCTGCCTCGGGGAGCTTCGCCACGTCGAGGACTCGGTCAGAACCCTCCATCCCACCGCCCAGTGTGAGTCGGCGGAAGCGAATGTGGTACCGGTCAAGGGTATCGGTTTCCTCCAGTAGCAGCCATTTCCAAGGGTTCGTACTCGGAAGGACCTCCGCATACCCAAGTTGGGCCCGCAGGATGCCGGCCCTCCATCGCGCCAGAGAACGCAGGAGGAGGTACCCTCCGTACACCCCCACGAGGATCCAGGCGGTCTCTTCCCAGACTCCGAAGGGCAC